>CAZIRB010000222.1:0-1526 GCA_964541695.1 uncultured Oscillospiraceae bacterium | reverse complement strand
CCTTATTCGTTCCCTTCGCGCGGCCGCTCGTCGACGAAGCCGCGCCGGTAGTCGCTAGGCACGAGCGACGTTTTGCCAAAGCAGAGTCCGTCAGCCGCGGCCGCGCGCGCGCTGATGTTGACGCGCTTGCCGTTTTTGCGGTAGATCACGCCGTTGATGTTCTCGCCCATGAACAGCATCGACGGGTAGCGCGAAACACTGAGCACGTACGCCTCCGTGCAGCCGCATGCGCTGAATATGTCTGCCAGCGCCGCAAACGGGATGCCGCGGCCGTACCGCCCCGACTGCCCGTCGGAGACGAGGGCGACAAGGTGCCCCGGTTCGGCCATACCGAGGCAGAGCCGCGCTCGCGTTTGGTCGGAAGCGTCCGCTAATGCCGCCGCCGCGCTGGCCGCGCCGGAGCGGAGCAGTACCGGCCCGCACGAATACGTGTCGCGCACGCCCTGCGCAAGCAACTCTTGCGCCGTCGCCTCGCCGGGATCGAATATGCGCAGCGCGCCGCCCGGCAGCAGCGCCAGATACGGCGCGTCCTGCCGCTCGGAATAGACCGTCCCGCCGCGGATCAATACGCCGCGCCCGCGCGCCCGCTCGGTCAGCAGCCCGTCGCCCGTGATCATAAGCGCGGCTTGCGCGTCGTGCGCGAGGAAGCGCGCGCGTTTTTGGGCCCGGCCGTTCGTCTTGCCGTCGGGCGTGACCGAAAACGGCTCCTCGCCGCCGCGCAGATAGATGTCCGCCACATAGTAGACGATGCGCGCGCCGTCGGGGTCGTACTCGTAGTAATCGACCGCGATGTCCAGCGTGTCCGTGCGGTACTCGAAAAAATCGTGCGTGCGGTCGGCCGAGACGACCTCGGGCGGCTCGCCGTCGGCGCGGAAATGGTCCTCGCCCGCAAATTGATAGGTCTCGCCCTCGCGCTCCGGCGCGCGCGTTTTTACCGGCGGCGGCGTGGTGTCGCCGGACCGGACTGCGGGCGCGGAGGTCGGAGTCGGCATGGGTGCGGGCGTTTGACCGGTTTGCGATAAAAACGACGGTTGACGGGGTTCCACGGCGAACAATTCCGCGCCGGAGCAAACCGCATCGGCCCAAACAGCGTCCGCGCCCGCCGCGCGCGAAAAACCCGCCGACGGCAGCGCAACAAGCGCCGCGGCGGCGAGCAGGATCGCAACTCTCACTTTTTGTCCGATCGGGCCCATTACAGGTCGACGAGCGTGGGCGCATGACCGGTGTGCGGCAAAAACTTCTCCAAAAGGTCCGCAACCGATATCCGCACGCTCGACGTGTTCACGCACGGGTGGCAGCCCAGGAACTCATCCGTAAGCACCGCGCGGTCGATCACGAGGTGCACGTTGCGCCCCCCGTCGTGCATCAGCCCCAGCACCGTGACCGCGCCAGGCCCGACGCCGAGGTAGCTTAGCATGTGCTCCGCGTCCGCAAACGACGTGCGCGCAATCCCGAGCGCCTTGGCAAAGTTCTTCGTCACGAACGGCTTCTCGCCCGGCAGGAGCAGCAGGTAGAACTGCGTCCCC
>CAZIRB010000221.1:0-1529 GCA_964541695.1 uncultured Oscillospiraceae bacterium | reverse complement strand
CCGCAAAGCGCTGCACGAGCTTGTAGCCGATGTTGCCGCTCTGCAGGTCCGGGAAGATTAAAACGTTCGCCTTGCCGGCGACGGGGCTGCCGGGGGCCTTCAGCGCCGCGACCTTGGGCACGATCGCCGCGTCGAGCTGCAGCTCGCCGTCGAGGTTGAGGTTCGGCGCCAGCTGCCTGGCCAAAGCGGTCGCCTGCTGGACCTTGTCGACCAGCTCGTGCTTGGCGCTGCCCTTGGTCGAGAAGCTCAGCATCGCGACGGCCGGCTCGATCCCGGCGAGGGCGCGCGCCGTGTTCGCGGAGGCGACCGCGATGGCCGCAAGCTGCTCGGCGGTGGGCTCCGGGTTGATCGCGCAGTCGCCGAACAGCAGCACGCCGTCCGCGCCAAGCGCTTTATTCGGGACCTCCATGACGAAGCAACTCGAGACCGTCGAGATGCCCGGGGCGGTCTTGATGATCTGCAGCGCGGGCCGCAAGGTATTGCCGGTCGTGTTGATCGCGCCGGCGACCATGCCGTCGGCCTTGCCGACCTTGATCATCATCGCCGCAAAGAACAGCGTGTCCTTCATGGTCTCCGCGGCCTTTTCGGGCGTAACGCCCTTGTCCTTGCGCATCTCGTAAAACTTTTCCGTAAACTCCGGCAGGTCCGGGCTCGTCAGCGGGTCGATGAGTTCGACGCCGTCGAGCGAGACCGAAAGCTTTTGGGCGGCAGCTTCGATCTCATCCTTTCGGCCCAGGAGCGCAATCTTCGCGATTCCCTGCTTTTTGATCAGCTCCGCCGCCTGCACCGTGCGCTCCTCGGCGCCCTCGGGGAGCAGAATGTACTTTGGGTCGGACTTCGCCTTCTCCGTGATCTTGTCCATGACAGACATACAACAAAACACTCCTTTCGCGCTACGAACTACGTTTCCGTTGGCATTATAACACAGAACAAATTTGTGCAGTACCAAGGACCCGAATTTTGGTATATTCTAATCCGCTATTTCCGAAACCGGCCTTTTGCGGTATACTTTGACCGTTTGGGGGAGGGGAGTTCCATGAAAAACGTTCGGTCCGACCGTATTTTGAGCGTCTGCATCCTCGCGTTTGCGGGTTTGCGGCTGATTGGTTACTTCGTGCCGTATCCGCCGCTGACCTATTTTACCGCCGCGCTGCTCGTGGGCATCGTGCTCTTTTCGATCCCGCTGATGAAGCGCGCCACGCAGATCGTGCTGCTCGTGCTGTTCGTCTCGAGCGTGTCGCTGCTTCTGTACGCGCGCGCCTCGATTGAAACCTGGGCCGCCGCCGTGCTGGCAAACGGCAACATGGTCATGCTGCTCATGCTCGTGCCGATGATCTCCGCGCCGTTCTTCTACGAGGACTACCGCAGCGCGCTCAAGTCGTTCGCCGAGATACGCATGCGCAACGTGATGAGCTTTCTGCTGTTGATCTCCGTCTGCACGCACGTGCTCGCGGTCATCGTCAGCATCGGCGCAGTCATGATCATCTACGAGCTGATGGAGCCGTTCGCCCGGATGTACCGCGCGGAGA
>CAZIRB010000220.1:0-1553 GCA_964541695.1 uncultured Oscillospiraceae bacterium | reverse complement strand
TTCCCGGACCTGCAGAGCGGCAACATCGGCTACAAGCTCGTGCAGCGCTTTGCGGGCGCCGAGGCGATCGG
The DNA here is from genome assembly GCA_964541695.1 of uncultured Oscillospiraceae bacterium. Classification (GTDB taxonomy): domain Bacteria; phylum Bacillota; class Clostridia; order Christensenellales; family CAG-138; genus CAZKGE01. Next base: position 1,482 of record CAZIRB010000220.1, on the reverse strand, counting down.
CCCCGTCAGCCAGGGCTTCGCCGCCCCCGTCAACGACCTTTCGCGCGGGTGCAGCGTACAGGACATCGTTTCCGTCGTCGCCATCACGGCCGTGCAGGCCCAGGGCCTCAGGCTGTAGGAGGGAGTTTTCATATGAAAGTATTGGTCGTCAACGCGGGCAGCTCGTCGCTGAAGTATCAGCTCATCGACACCGAGAACGAACGGGTCATCGCCAAGGGTATCTGCGAGCGCATCGGCATTCCGGATTCCGTGCTGCAGTATAAGCCCGCGGGCAAGGAGCCCGTCACCGTCCGGAAGGACATGCACAACCACACCGACGCCATCCGCATGGTGCTCGACATGCTCGTCGACCCTGAGAAAGGCGTCATCCGCGATATGTCCGAGATCGACGCCGTCGGACACCGCGTCGTCCACGCCGGCGAGAAATTCTCCGGCTCCGTGCCGATTACGGACGAGGTGGTCGAAGCGATGCGGGAGCTGTGCGACCTGGCCCCGCTGCATAACCCCGCCAACCTCATGGGCATCGACGCGTGTAAAAAGATCATGCCCAACACCCCGATGGTCGGCGTGTTCGACACGGCCTTCCACCAGACCATGCCGAAGAAGGCGTATATCTACGCGCTGCCCTACGAGGCCTACACCAAGCACATGGTGCGCCGCTACGGCTTCCACGGCACGTCGCACCTGTATGTTTCCGGCCGCGCGATCGAGCTTTTAGGCGGCAAGCGCGAGGGCACGAAGATCGTGACCTGCCACCTCGGCAACGGCTCGTCGATCGCCGCCGTCAAGGACGGCCAGTCGATCGATACGTCGATGGGCTTTACGCCGCTCGAGGGCGTGCCGATGGGCACGCGCTGCGGGGACATGGACCCGGCCATCATCCCGTACCTGATGGAGAAGCTCAACCTCGACGTCAACGGCATCAACAAGTATATCAATAAAGAGGCCGGCGTGTACGGCATATCCGGCGTGTCCAGCGATTTTAGAGACCTCACGTCCGCCGCGGAAGCGGGCAACGAGCGCGCCAGGCTCGCGCTCGAGACGTTCGCCTACAAGGTCAAGAAGTACATCGGCGCCTACGCCGCCGCCATGGGCGGGCTCGACGCGATCGTGTTCACCGCGGGCGTCGGCGAGAACGACCGCGATATGCGCGAGATGATCGCCTCGGGCCTTGAGTTCCTCGGCGTCGAGCTGGACACGGAGGTGAACCGTACCTGCCCGCGCGGCGCGGAAGCCGAGCTCTCCAAGCCCGGCAGCCGCGTCCGCGTGTTCGTCATCCCCACCGACGAGGAGATGATGATCGCGCGCGATACCGCGCGGCTCTGCGGGAGATAGGGTACGAGAATAGAAAAAAAGAGAAAAGCGGGGCGTAAACGCCCCGCTTTTGTTTTTTGGACCGGGGGCTTTGCCCCCGTACCCCCACCAAAGGGGGAACAGTCCACAGTTCGCAATGGTCGCACACGCCCTTTTGGGCCTGTGCTT
>CAZIRB010000219.1:0-1554 GCA_964541695.1 uncultured Oscillospiraceae bacterium | reverse complement strand
CCGTCGTTTCGCACCGTCCGTTCCCCTCCGCGCGCCTTACCGGAAATCGACGTAGACCGCGTTGACCGAGGTGTCCTTCTCGTACTTGACGGACCAGGACAGTCCGCCGGTGTAGGCGAACGCGGCCTTGGCGGCCAGGGCGGCGTTCTTGAGGTTGTTGTTGCAGCTGGTCAGCGTATCGACCGCGCCGGAGAACGAGTTCTTCTTACCGGCGAGGTACTTATCGGCCTGTTTATCGGCGTTCTCGACGGCCTCGAGCAGGTTCTGGTAGGCGGCGATGAACGCGTTGTAGGCGTCGAGCTGCGACTGCGTATAGCCGTTCGTAAACGTCGACGGCATAAACCCGCGCGTGCTGAGGCGCTTTATGGTGACGCCGTTGCCGGATACGGCGGGCACGGTCTCGCTGGTCGTGGGCGTCTCCCCGCCGATGATGGGCGGCGTTTCACCGCCGGGCGTGTCGCTAGCCGGCGGCGCGGTGCCCGGATCGATGATTTCAGGTGTGGCGGTCGGGGCCGGCGGCGTCGTCGGGTCGGGGATCAGCGCCTCGGTCTTGATGACGTTCGCGGTGAACGACTTGAGGTTCTTGCAGGTCCTCAGGTACTGCTCGGCGAGCATGGACTGCCAGCGGTAGGACGCGTAGTCCGACGTGTACTGCAGCTCCTTGTTGACGTCGATGCCGTAGACCTCCTTGATGATCGACACGCGCTTGCTCTGGTCGGTGAGCACGAAGTTCCAGTTGAAGATCGAGGTCATGCGCCCGTCGATCGAATGCATGCCGATGTTCTCGGAATCGAGGTTGTAGGCAAAGCTTGCAAGCGCCGCCGTCTGCGCGAGCGTGCAGTTTGTGAACAGCTGCCCCTCGAACGCGCCGATGATGTCCGGGATTTTGACGATCAGGTTGTTCTGCTGCATCTGCCGAAACAAAGCGATCATCATCTGCTTCTGGCGGTTGACGCGGTTGAGGTCGCCGGACTCGTTGACGTTCTTGCGCACGCGCAGATAATCGAGCACGGCCTGGCCGTTCATGTGCTGCTGGCCCTTCGTATAGGAGCGGCCGGCCATCTTAAAGCTCAGCTCGAGGTCGTAGTCCACGCCGCCGAACGCGTCGACGAGGCTCTTGACCGCGGGCATGGTGACGGCGTAGTAATAGTTGATCGGTATGCCGCCGAGCTCCCAGCTCGCGGTTTCGCAGACCTTGAGGAAGCCCGCGCCGCCTTCGGCCTCCAGGCCGCCGCCGCAGTTGATCGACGCGTTGATCTTGTAGATGCCCTTCACGCCCGGTATCTTGGCGTAGGTGTCGCGCGGGATGGAGAGCAGGTCGACGCGGTTCTCGTTGAAGTTGATCGCGATGATCATGATGACGTCGGCGTGATAGTCGTGCTTGCCGCTCCAGGTCTCGCGCTCCTCGGCGTAGTCCACGCCGATTACGGCGACGTTTAAGATACCGCCCATGGCGGCGAGCGACGGGTCGGACTGCTGCACGAGCTTCTCGTACGCGCTCAGCTCGTCCGTGGCGGCCGGCGTGGGCGACGGCGTCGCCTCCGGCCCGAATAT
>CAZIRB010000218.1:0-1558 GCA_964541695.1 uncultured Oscillospiraceae bacterium | reverse complement strand
CCGGACTATCTTTCCGAATCGACCGAGGAATCCAAAGGTGAAACGCTGCGCTGGCTCGACGAGTGCGATAGGTTTTCCCGCATCAAACCGATCCTGACGCCGCGGTTCACGCCGTCCTGTACGGACGAGCTGCTGTCCTGGCTCGGCAATCTTGCAAACGAGCGCGATCTGCCCGTGCAGACGCATCTTTCGGAGAGTCTGCGCGAGATCCAGTGGGTCAAGGAACTGCATCCGGACTGCGATCAGTATTGGGAGACCTACGACCAATACGGGCTGCTGAAAAGCGGCACATTGCTTGCGCACTGCGTGCATTCCGACGAGCGCGAGCAGCTCGCCATCCGGGATCGCGGCGCGGTCGTCGTGCATTGCCCGGACTCGAACATCAACATCTGCAGCGGCTTTGCGCCGATCCGCGAGATGCTCGACCGCGGCCTTTCGGTCGTGCTCGGCTCGGACATCGCGGGCGGCGCGCTTTTGCCGATGCCGCAGGTGATCACGTCCGCCATCCGGACCTCGAACGCAAAGCGCATGGAATCCGGCGACACGGTCGCCGCGCTGACGGTCGCGGAGGCGTATTATCTCGGCACCACGGCCGGCGCGAAATATTTCGGCTTTGGCGACGGCTTTGCCGAGGGCGACGAGCTGCACGCGATCGTGCTCGACGATTCCGCTCTGCCAAAACCGAAGCGGCCGCTTTCCGTCGCGGAGCGCTTCGAACGGCTGCTGTACCTAGGCGACGACCGCAGCATCGTGGCAACCTTTGCCGGCCGCGAGCTTTTCGCATGACAGTTTATGTGCCTGCACATCCTAACGAGCGTTAGGATGTGTTTTGTTTGCAACTGTTTGCGATGCTGCCGCTTGCCGCATGGTTACTGCTGTGTACCGGCAACGCCGAAAGGTGCTGCAATCGGCTGAATATACATAGAGGATACCTCGCGGCGGGCAGCCTGTTTTTTCTGTTTGCGGCGCAGCTTGAAAACACGCTGTTTTCCTGCCTCAAGGTCAATTACGGCGCGCTGTTTCTGCTCGTCGTCGCGGTCGCGGTTGCCATAAGCCACAAAAACGAGCGGCTCATAGCCGTGCTGTTCGCGGTGTTTTCGGGCCTTGTGGCGTTTCTCGCGCTCAGGTATGCGTACGACGCCGAATCACCCGCGTTAGTCGTCGCCGCACCGGCTTTGTTTTGCGCATTTTTTTTGCTGCAGGACGCAAAAAGCCAGATGCTGCTCGTGCTGCTTGCGCCGATGTTCTACGGCGCCTGCCTCGCGCTTGAGGAAGCCTGCATGTTCGGCCGTTTTTCGCTCACGATCGGCACGCAGACGCAGCTTGAGGCGCTGTCGCTCGGCGTCGTTTTGCTCCCGATTCTCTGGCTGATCGACTCCGTTTTCCGGCGCGCGCTGGCCAAAGCGCGGCGCGGCCGGACGGCTGGATAAAAAATGGGCTTGATTTTTTTGCGGTCGCATGTATAATAATACTTGCGAACGGGGTTATAGCTCAGCTGGTCAGAGCGCTACGTTGACATCGTAGAGGTCGTTGGTTCGATCCCAACTAATCCCACCAA
>CAZIRB010000217.1:0-1562 GCA_964541695.1 uncultured Oscillospiraceae bacterium | reverse complement strand
GCGCTGTCGTTTTTGCTGGAGCGCGGCGTTGAAAAGCTGTGTGCGCATGAACAGGCGCTGACCGAGCGGCTGCTTGCCGGCCTTGCGGGCGCAAACGTACGTATCGTAGGCCCGCGGGACGGAGTCGGCAGGGTCGGCGTCGTGTCGCTGGATTTTTGCGGCCTAGACAACGCCGTGGCCGCGTATCGGCTGGAGAACAAGTTCGGCATCCTGACGCGCTGCGGGCTGCACTGCGCGCCGCACGCGCATAAAACGCTCGGCACGTTCCCGCAAGGGACGGTGCGGCTTTCGATCGGCCATTCGACGAGTGAGGCGGAGATCGATTTTGCGGCCGACGCGGTCAGGCGTGTCGCCGGCTGACAAAGAAGGAGGAGAAGCGTATGTTTCTGGACGCGGTGGGGAAGGCGTGCCCGATGCCCGTCGTGATGGCGAAGAAGGAGCTGGACGCGGGCTGCGGCGATCTGACGGTCGCCGTCGACAACGCCGTCGCGGTGGAGAACCTCAAGCGGCTCGCGTCGGAGAAGGGGCTGCGACTGTCCGCCGAGGAGAAGGCGGGCGTGTTCCATGTACATATCGGCGGAACAGGGAAAGCGGCCGCCGACAGCGGGCCTGCCGTCGCCGCCGTGTCTGCTGCGGAGCCGCGCTGCGCGCCGCAGGGCTGCGGGTACGCCGTGTTCATCGGCAAGGACCATGTCGGCGAAGGCGCCGAGGAGCTTGGCCAAAACCTGATGAAGATGGCGATCTACACGCTGTCCCAGAGCGACGACGTGCCGGCGTGCCTGCTGTTTATGAACGGCGGCGTGAAATTGCCCGCGGGCGACGGGCAGCAGGTGATCGACGGGTTGAACGCGCTGATCGGGAAGGGCTGCGAGGTGCTGGTATGCGGCGCCTGCCTGAATTACTACGGCCTGACCGACAAGCTTAAAGCCGGCGTCGTCAGCAACATGTACGATATTCTGGGCAGGATGCAGCGCGCGGCGAAGGTCATTGCGCTGTGAGCGAGAGCTACCATCTGTTCGCGTTCGATTCCACGCACGACGCGATCCGCGCGCAGGCGCTGCTCTCCGGTCTCGGCGCGGTCGTGATGCCCACGCTGCGCGAGATCTCGGCAAGCTGCGGCATGTCGCTGCGGCTTACCGACGCATGCGCGGACGAGGCTAGGCAGACGCTCATCGGCGCGGGCCTTGGCGGCTGGGCGCTGTACCGAGTGCGGCAGGAGGGGAAGCGGGTCTTTTGCGAAACGGTGTTTGCCTGCCGCGGCGAATAAGCCGCGCGGCGCGGACGAAGCCAAGCAACCGCTCTCCGACGCGGGCCTTGGCGGCTGGATGCCGTATCGTGTGCAGCAGGGGGGCGGAAGCGGCTTTGCTGTGAGTCGGTGCTTGCTTGTTGCGGCGAATGAGCTGATTGGCGCGGAACGGCGACAAGGCGATGCTGCCTGAAGAGGCTTAGTTGCTACTCCTCGTCCGTATACTCGTATTCCGGTGTCGCGAGCAGTTGTATGCTCTGCTCGACCCCGAGCCGGCCGATCACGTCCTCGTATAAAGAAAAGTCCACAATTGTCG
>CAZIRB010000216.1:0-1633 GCA_964541695.1 uncultured Oscillospiraceae bacterium | reverse complement strand
TGTTTGTCAAGCGCGCTAAACCGCAGCAACCGCTTGGCGGCGTGAAAAATGTGTACTATACTGTCGGTGATGGGAGGGACGGTAAATTGGAAAAGCTTGCAAAAGATATCGAATACTTTATCAAGCGTGTTTCTTTCATAGTCCCGCTTGTGATCGTCTCGCTGATTGCGTACGGCTACAGCCTAGGGCATATCGCGATGGGCATCGACGACCTGTGCCGCGCGCGGTACGTCATGGGCGGAAACTATATTCGCACGCGGAGGCTGTGCGGCTGGCTGGTCATGCGGCTGCTGGGTCCGGACGGCGTGCCCACGTTCGCGCAGGAACTGTTTGGGCTCGTCTTTTTACTGGCGGCCGCCGTGCTCTTCTGCGTGCTGTTCCGCCGCGCTTCCCGCGATCAACTGCATCCGGCCTGCTACACGGTGTTTGCGTGCCTGTTCGTAACCTATCCGGTCAACGCGGCGGCTTGGGTATATAGCGATACAGGCCTAATGATCAAGCTGGGCTATGCGCTGATTGCCGCCGCGATGCTTTTGATCGACAGGAGCTTTACCGCAAAGCGGTGGACGTATTTGATTCCGGCCGCGCTCCTGGCCGCGTTCGGCGTTTCGATGTACGAGAGTCTGGCGGCCGTGTTTATCTGTGGCGTGGGCGCGATGCTGACGCTCTACGCGTTTTTTGACGAGGAGCGGGCGGGGCAATGGCGTCGTATTTTGCGCGCGGGGCTCGTCTGCGCCGCCCTGCTTATAGCAGCGGTGCTGTTGTACTGGGCCTGTACCAGCCTTGTGCAGGGCGCGCTGCGTTTGGCCATTGAACCGGAAAGCTCGCAGAAAATCGAATGGTTCATCAGCGGCAGACGTTTCCCGGATGTGTGCGCAAGGCTGTTCGAGGGGTTTTTAACCTATTATGGAGTTGCCTCGTTCTTTTACTGGCCGCTGACGGCGCTGGTATTCTCGGGTTTTCTCGCAATTGGCGCAAGTATCGTTGCGATCATTAAAAAGCGGCCGGCCACGGTGCTGGCGCTGTTTGTGCTAACGTTTTCGCTGTTTGCGCTTCCGCTGGCGCAGGGGTACATTACCTTCTACCGCTCCTGCCAGTCGTTTGCCCTCTATGTCGCGTTTATGTTCATGCTGTTGCTGCAGGCGGCCGCGAACATTCGTTTCCGCCGAATCCCTGCGGCGATTACCGCCGTGGGGCTGGTTTTTTTGGCCGTCGCGCAGGCGTTCAATATGGACAATGCATTTTATCTGGACGATCTTCGCTATCAGGCAGAAAAGCGAGTGGTCTGCAAGGCCGCCGATACAATCGAATCCATGTATGGCGACACAAAGCCCGTGGCGTTCGTCGGCAACTACGATCTGCGTTTTTCCGCGAACGCTTCGGGTATCGTGGATACGTCGGACCCGCTGTACGACTATTTCCACGGCAGACTCGAGTTTTTGCCGGCGCAGCTAGATTACCGCGAGCTGCCCATACCAATGCTCCCCTGGTGCATGACTGCGTTTGGAGAGCGGGAGGTGGAGCTGTTCCGGTTTTTGACATATCTGGGTTACGACGAGTTGAAGCGGACGACGGACGCGCAGTATGAGGAAGCCAAAATGCTCGCGGCCGACATGCCGTCTTACCCGCAGTC
>CAZIRB010000215.1:0-1659 GCA_964541695.1 uncultured Oscillospiraceae bacterium | reverse complement strand
CACGCGGGTTTGTTTCCTTGGGCTTCCAGGGGGCGCGGGCCCTTTGGAAACCCATTCTGCAGTGCACAGGGCTAGGTCGACGATAGTTGTGCGGGATTCCAAAGAGGGCCGGAGCTGAGCGCCGCCTGTGGCGGATGAAGCGAAGCGCAGGCCCAGTGAGCAAGGGAGCACAGGCCCATAGGAGCGTGTGCGACCATTGCGAACTGTGGGGGGCCGCCCCTTTGGCGGGTGCGCGAGGGCAGAGCCCTCGCGTCCGAGTACATTGCCTTAAATCCGCTGATACACGCCGGACTTGCCGCCGGACTTGCGTACAAGCCGCGTGCTGACGATCTCCATGCCGCGGTCGACCGCCTTGCACATATCGTAGACCGTGAGCGCGGCCACGGAGGCGGCGGTGAGCGCTTCCATCTCAACGCCCGTGCGGTACGTGCACACGACGGTGGCCACGATGCGCACCGCGTCGGGCTCGACGGGCTTGATGTCCACGCTCACGCTGTCGATGGGCAGCGGGTGGCACATGGGAATCAGCTCGTGCGTGCGCTTGGCGGCCATCATGCCCGCGATGCGCGCGGCGGCGAACACGTCGCCCTTCTTGATGGCGCCGCCGAGGATGAGCTCGAGCGTCTCCTTCTGCATCAGCACCGTGCTCTCGGCGACGGCCTCGCGACGCGAGATCTCCTTCAGGCCGACGTCGACCATCACGGCCTCGCCGTTCTCGTTGATATGGGTCAAGCCCTGTTCCATCGGTATTCGCCCTCCCCGGCAGGTTGCAGATTGGTCATTCGTCCGTTTACGCGCCCGGCAGCGCGGTCAGCATCGCGGCCAGCGCGTCCTCGACCGCCGCGGCGCTCGGCGGCCCGCCCGACACATAGTCCGACGCCATATCGGCCGTATCAAGGCTTGCCGCGAGCGGCCCCACGATCACGACGGGCCCGGCCACGATCTCGCCCGACGGCAGGCGCGTCGCCGTCAGCTCCGCGTACTCGCGCACGCCGTCGGTGTAATAGCCGTCGAAGCGCTTGACGCGCAGATAGTCGAAATGCACCGTCACAACGTACTCGACCGCGGCGAGCGAGGCCGGGTAGATCGCGTCCGGCACGGCGCGCTGCAGGTCGCAGTCGATGTACGCCGCGTCCTCGCCGACGTAGCCGTGGCGCGTGACGAACACGAGCGCCTTGCCGTCCGGCTCGGTCCCGAGCCGCCGCAGCGTGTCCGCGCCGCCCGTGCAGAGGCTGCCGTCCGCAAAATTCATGTTCCAGTCCGCGCGCCAGTCCGGCCGCGCGGCCTTCAGCGCGGTGAGCGCCCGCAGCGCCTGCTCCGGCTCGTCCGAATACGCGGCAACAAGCGCCCGAAAGCGCGCGGCCCACCCGCCGCCGGGAAGCGGCGCTCCGTCCGCGGCGCTTTCTGCCGCGGCACGTCCCGCCGCCGCATAGTCGCCCGCGGCAAGCGGCGCAACGACCGCGTTCAGCCCGTCCGCCGCCGCGTCGCCCTCGCAGCGGGCAAGCAGCGCGGCAGCGTCCGGCAGGCCCGTCTCCCAGTCGTCTTTTGAAGTAAGGCTTGCCAGCGTTTCCTCGGCCTCGGTCCGCAGCATCGCGCAGTAGATCCTGCGGCAGTCCTCGGCGCGCGCGTCCGCGTCGCAGTAGCCCGGGATCGCGGCAA
>CAZIRB010000214.1:0-1671 GCA_964541695.1 uncultured Oscillospiraceae bacterium | reverse complement strand
CGTTGCGGCTCAGCGCGTCGACATAGCGCTTGATCGTCTGAAACGGCACGAAGTTCGTCTGCGTATCCCAGTTGATCGCGTAGTATGCGCGGCGCTCGGCGTAGGAAACGCCCTGCTCGGCGCGGCCGAAGAACAATGTGCCGAACAGCCCGACGAGGTAGAACGCGAAGAACGCGAACAGCACGTTCCGCATCGCGCGGCGCTTCGCCTCGGGCGTGGGCAGCGTGGACGCGTACAGATAGGCCCCCAGCAAAAGCGTCACGCCCACGGTCACGATCGACACAACGGTCTGCTTTACGCCGGTCATCCCGAAGCGCATCACGCGGTACGCCGAATACGCCATGCACAGCGCGGAGAGCGCAAAGTACACGGCGGCAAACGCGCGCTTTCTTTTTTGTCTTGATTCCATGAGCGTATTCTACAATAGTTCCGGGGAAATATCAAACGCGCATTCAGCCGATTTAGCGTGTAAACCGGTATACGGTGAAGCCGTCGCCCGTCGCGTCGACGACTTCCATGCGCGTTTGCCCGTACTCGGCGGTGAGGTAGTCCAGCAAAAGCTGCGGCAGCTCGTCCGACGCGGACACGTAGTGCACGCGTGCGTCGTAAAACTGCGCCGCGGTCAGTTCCGTAAGCCCGTTTGCGGCAAGCTGCGCATCGTACATCGGCGTGTAGCGGTACCAGCCGCCCCAGAAGAAGCGGTTGATCGGCCCTATGCCGTTCCCGCTCGCGAACGGATCGCCCGGGTGCGTCAGCGAGACGTCGGTGACGAACACATCGTCCGGCCGCGCGGTCACGTACGCGTCGAGCGCCTCGTTTTGCGCGGTAAACGCCGCGGTTTCGGAAAAATTGGCCAGCGCATAGACGTGCTTTGCCGTCGAGAGCCCGACGAACGCAACCGCGCACAGCGCGATGGCCGTCAGCGCGGCCGAGGCCCGTTTTGCCGCTTTGCCCGACGCTTGTCCGCCGCCCGCGATTAGCACGAGCGACAGCGCGCAGGCGGGGAACGCGCAGACATACAGGCTGCGCAGCGGGAAGCGGCCGCGCGCGCACAGATACAGCACGCAGCCGAAAAACGATGCCGCGACGAGCAGCGCGCCGAGCGAGCGCCGCCTGTCCCGGTTCAGCGCGCCCTGGATGAACGCGAGCGCGAACAGCGCCAGCGCGGCAAGCATGGCGTTTCTGGCAAGGTTTGTGCCCGTTATCCCGCCGGCGAACGTTTTGACCGCGCCGGACAGCGAGACCGCGGGCGCGCCCGACGCGCGCGCAGCCGTAGAGAGCGATTGCGCGTCGATTCGATCGTCCATCAGAAACCACTCGTCCGCGAGCGCGGCAAGCTCCCCTGTCCAGCCGACCGACGCGTACAGAGCCGGATCGTCGTCAAACGACGGGTGCGCGTAGTCGTTGAACGCGGTGCGCGCGCGGTTGAACGCCGCGTAGTCCGCGGGCACGTGCGCGCTTTCATAGGCGCGCTGCACAAGCGCCGCGCCGCCGCACAGCGCCAGCGCAAGCAGAAATGTAAGCGTTGCGGTAAACCAACCGCGTCGAGCGCCGTGCGGACCGGCCGCTTCCGCCCGCTCCGCCGCCGGTTCCGGGTTCTCCGGCAGCCGCAGCAGCGCCGCGACAAACAGGAACAGCAGCGTGACCGCGCCCGTCTCCGCGCGCAGCAAA
>CAZIRB010000213.1:0-1672 GCA_964541695.1 uncultured Oscillospiraceae bacterium | reverse complement strand
GCGCGGACTCGCTCGCAGATATGGCGCAGGCTGTCGCACCGAATGCGAGCGCCAGTACCAAACAAATAGCTACCGTTCGTTTCATGTTCGTTCCCCCTCGATTTATTTCGATGTGTTTTTGTCCTGATCCCGGATCATAGCTGCGGCCGGGTTTGATGCGCATGCCGCGCGCCAAGCTCTGCCCCGCGCATGAAACGCGGCATAGAGCGCATACCGCCTCCCCCACGCAGCTTCAACCCTGATGGACGAAGTTGAGCCCCGTGTAGGTGAACGTACCGTTTTGAATCATGACGGCCTCCGTCGACTCGGTTCCGTCCGCGTTGACAAAGCCGATCGTGAGCTGATCCCCGTCGACGGCCCAGGTCAGCTCGTTTTCCAGCTCCGTGCCGAACATGGGCGTGTAGAGAACCCCCGTTCCGTTTCCTTTGAACACGATGCGCATGCTCGTTTCGTCGTTTTTCCACTCGCCCGTAACGGCGTTCCCCGCGCAGGCGCACAGCAGCGCCGCCAGCATCACGAAAGTCAACAGCAAGGCGATTTTTCGATTTGTCCTCATAACCCCATCCTCCTATATGTGTTTTCTGCAGCGTCCTCTTTACCTTTGGTCAATCGTTTACGTAGTACTGTTCCGGCCGCTCCACGTAAAGCGTGCCGCACACGACCCGTTCCTCGCCGTCGGCATAGCGGACGACGGTCTGATCCACATGGGCGGCCTGCCGCCCGTCGCGCCCCGCAATCTTCTCCGTTCTTTCAAAGCGCACCGCGCCGCAGCGCCTGCAGACGTCCCCCTCAAAATCATGCAGACTCAGGGCCGGGTCCCGGCTTGCGTCCGCCGAACGGCCGCACACGGAGCAGGCGCATTTGTTTTTGCCATTGGGGGAATGACCAAGCCTGCCGCAGGCCATTTCACGAAGCGCAGCTTGCACCGTTTTGTTTTGCGCAATGAATTCCAGCGATGCCCCATCCAGCCTGTCCAGTATGGCGATCGGCGCCGCGTCCGGATATTTGCGGACATAGACGCTCAACACGGCTTGGTCGGTTACCGCTTCGACCGCCTCCGTATAGATACAATAATGCAGCGCCTGAATGGCGACGCGCCCGCGGTTTTCCGGCGTAAGAAGGCTGATCGCCCTTTTTACGATTTGGGGCATGGGAAAATCGACCCGGCTGAGCCCGATCAGCGTCTCGGCCAGTCGCGTTTGCGCCCCAGCGTTTTCGGGTATGCGGGTGAGGCAATGCAGCCGCAGCTCGGTATCCGCGCTGCTTTCGGCGATCCGCAGCAGTAACTCCGGATCGGTCATTCTGCCGATCGCCGCGATTTTCACGCCTTTGTGTTCGGACTGAAGAACCGCGTCCAAAAGCAGGGCCGGATCGTCGATCCTGTCGATGCGCTTTAGCGAATCCGCCGCGCTTAGCTTTTTCCAGTTCGGCTTAAACAGCATAGCGACCTCCCCGATAGTCCCTTCGACATGCTCGATACCGTATTCAGTATAACGAACCGGCGCAATCATTTGGTGTGCGCGCTGCACACGTTCGTACTTGCGGGAGTGCTTTACTGCCGCGATATTTGCATTTCGTCGGATTGGCCTGCTTAGTTGCGTAATGCAAAAAGTCAAGCATGGCCGTATGTTTTAACCCTTTGTGTATGGCAGATTCTATGGTTGGTCACCCT
>CAZIRB010000212.1:0-1687 GCA_964541695.1 uncultured Oscillospiraceae bacterium | reverse complement strand
AGCAGCAGCACGACATAATAGCTCTGTACAAACGCCATGCCCAAGAGCGCCGCCGCCGTGAGCATGACCGATATGGCCGTGACGAGGCCCGTGCCGTAGCGGCGGATCAGCCGCGCGGAGAGCAGGCTCGACGCGACCGTGCCGACGCTGCCCACGATCGTGACCAGCCCCGCCGCGGGAACGCCCACGCCCAGGTCGATGTGCGCGACCGGCCACGCCGCGCCAAGCAGCGAGTCCGGCAGCCCGAGCCCGATGAACGCCAGGTATATGAGGATCAGCAGCGCCGTCGCCATGCGGTATTCCTCCCGAAATCGTTTACGCTGCCGCTATTGTACCAGCGCGCGGCGGGGGCTGTATATCGAATCCGTCCTGCTTTTTATAAAGTTGTTGCGCGCCGCGGCGGAATGCGCTACACTCGCGGCAGGGGGATTTTTCAAACATGGCCGAGGACCCGCAGATTCAAAAGAGCCTGGTGCACATGGCGTTTCTCCAGCGCGAGACCGGCTTTTCGCACCACGCCTACGTCGAGGAAATGCGCCAGTACGAGCTCGTGCGCGAGGGCGACGCGCGCGCCGCCGACGAGGGCGCGAGAATCTTTACCGGCGACAAGGTCGGCCGATTGTCCGACGACCGGCTGCGCGACAAGCGGTATCTCTTCGTCGCCGCGACCACGCTCGTCACGCGCTACGCGATCGAGGGCGGCCTCGAGCCGGAGACGGCGTACACGCTCAGCGACCTGTTCATCCAGCGCATGGACCGCTGTACAAGCGAGGCGGAGATCGTCCGGCTGCACCGCGCAATGATGGAAGCGTTCGCCTCGCGCGTGGCGGGCCGCCGCGCCGAGCCGCGCTATTCCGGTCCGGTGCTGGCCGCGATGGAGTATATCGACCTAAAATTGCAGCAGGCTTTGAACGTGTCCGACGTGGCGCGGCACGCGGGTTTAAGCCGCTCGTACCTTGCGGTGCTCTTTCACCGCGAAGTCGGCATGCCTGTTTCGGACTATATCCGCGCGCGGCGCGTCAAAGCGGCCGAAAACATGCTGCTGCACTCGGGCTTTACGCTCCAGCAGATCTCCGACTACCTCGCGTTCAATTCCCAGAGCCATTTTACGAGCGTGTTCCGCGCGGCCACGGGCCTGACGCCGCGGGTCTACCGCGAGACGCGCGGGCGCGGGCGGGCGTAGGGCGGACGGGGCGCAGAGCGCCACCGGCCAATCGGGACCCATCGCTCGCCAGATGCGGGATGCGGGCGCGCGCAGGTGCGCAGAGAGCCGCGAAGTATCGTTGGCCCTTCGGAATCAGCGGCGGGCGTGGGTGCAGGCATACACAGGGAGCCGCGAAGCGGCGGCGATGCGGCAAGAAGCAGCAGCCGGAGCGCGCCGCGCCGTTTTTGCGGTCTCGGCCAGCGCCGCTCAAGCAGCCTGGCGTTTGACAGGATTTTTCTCAGAACACGCGGGACGCTTGCAGGCAAAGCGAAGGGGTCGCTCTGCCTCACGTCACAGATACCGCCTCACCCGCGCGCAGTACGCCGCATACTCCTCCCCGTAGTGCGAAAGCAGGAACGTCTCCTCCCGCAGGATCTGCCGGTGGATGAGCGGCGCAAACAGGGCGATCAGGCCGGCGAGAATGAGGTTCGGGTACTGCAGGAACATCCCGAAAAAGAAGGCGAGAAAGCAGACGTAGATCGG
>CAZIRB010000211.1:0-1702 GCA_964541695.1 uncultured Oscillospiraceae bacterium | reverse complement strand
CGAAGTTTGATGGCCCTGCCCATATCCCTATAAAATCAAACCTAAAAAGCAGCCTGGCAGGCTGCTTTTTAAAATTAGCTTTAATTTAAGATATGGTCAAGGCATTCGCCCATGTATCCAGCTTGCAGGGTTTCCAAAGGGCCTCCGGCCCTTTGGCGGAGGTTTGGAGGCGGAGCCTCCAACGCACCTCGTTCCCCGTCCCCCGTTCCCCGTAATCCCCTACGACAGCAGATCCCCCTGGTGCGCAACCAGCGTCGCGTCGAACACGCCGGGCACGCGCAAAAACTTATCGACGAAATCGGTGTCCGACTCGCGCACGCGCAGCTCGACGGTGAGCTCGATGCCGTCGCGCTGGACGGTCTTGGACTTGACGTGCGCCTTGGGGAGCTGTTTGACGAGCCCCTTGATCTGCTGCGACGCGCGGTCGTCGAAGTGCAGGATCAGAAGGTACGGCGAGGCGGAGGCGCCCTTCATGCTCGTGACGATGACCATCACGACGCCGATGACAAGCGCGCCGATGAGCCCGACGTCGACAAAGCCCGCGCCGAGGGCGAGGCCCTCGCCGACGGCCCAGAACATGAAGACCGTGTCGATGGGGTCCTTGACGGCGGTGCGGAAACGCACAATGGACAGCGCGCCGACCATGCCGAGCGAGAGCGTGAGGTTGCTCGAGATGAGCATGATCACGAGCGACGAGACCATGGTCAGCATGATGATGCTGAGGTTGAACGAGCGCGAGTAGATCACGCCCGCGAACGTTTTCTTATAGATGAAATACAGAAACACGCCGATGGCGAGCGCGATGAGCAGCGTCAGCACCACCTGAACGGGATTGAGCGTGCCGGAGAACAGGTCCCCGATGTTGAATGCGGTTGCGACCGGGTCAGTCATGAAGCGTTCCTCCTCGTTGGTATCTTTCCCGCCCCGGCGGGCAATGTTCCGGGGCCGCGCTCAAAAAGCGCCGAATCTTTCTAAAAATCGTTAAAACTCGTACTGCCGGCAGTAGACGTACTTGCTGGCGGCGGTGCGCAGGGCGGCGTTTGCCTGCAAAAGCATCTGCACGTAATGCGGCAGGCTCTCCCCGAACTTGACCTCGAGTATCATGCAGTTGACGAGGTCCCAGACCGGGTAGGTCGGCAGGTTCGGGTTGAACAGGTCGGTCGCGCGCAGGGCCGTGCGGACGTTCTTGTCGAACGTAATGCGCACGTCGTCGGCGGGGAAGGTGTACGGCTCCCGCGTATAATCGACCAGAACGCGGGGCTTGAGGCACCGCGTGCGGAATACGCCGTAGAACATGCGCGAGAGCGGGTCGCCGCGGTCGTAGAGCACGCGGATATCCCCGCGCACGACGGCCTCGCACTCCGCGCGCGTGAGGGAGAGGCTGTCCTTTTTAATGTACGCGCCTTCCTTATGCTTGCGCTCGAGCTTGATCGTTTCGTCGGATAGATTATATATGCGAATCCGGAATTTGTCACGAGAATCCACGCCGTCGACCTTCTCGGAAACGGCGCTCTCGTACGGGTCGTCGAAGTACAGGCTGCGGATGAAGTACTCGCCGCCGTTTTTGGCTGCGTTGACATCCTGCGGCAACGCCATGCGCAGCCTATGCGCCATGACGGCGTGCTCGCCCTCCGTAATGATGTATTTCAGTTCGTGCCGGTACGGCCGGCCGGCGTCGCGGATTTCCTCCATCCCTGCTCCT
>CAZIRB010000210.1:0-1742 GCA_964541695.1 uncultured Oscillospiraceae bacterium | reverse complement strand
TCCGCTCGCCGTCGACGCGGCGCAGACGGCCGGACATCTGCCCGTCGACTTTGCCGCGCTCGGCCTTGCGGCGCTGTGCGTGCCGGGGCATAAGGGACTGCTTGGGCCGCAGGGCGTCGGCGCGGTGCTGTTGGACGCGGAGTTTGCCAAGAGCCTTTGCCCGCTCGTGACCGGCGGCACCGGCAGCGCTTCGGACAGCGAGGTACAGCCGCCCTACATGCCGGACCGGTTTGAGTCCGGCACGCCGAACCTGCCGGGCATATTCGGGCTGCGCGCCGCGCTGGCATTTGTGTTGGAGCGCGGCGTGAGCGCGCTGGGCGCGCATGAACAGGCGCTGACCGAGCGGCTGCTTAGCGGCCTTGCGGGCGCGAACGTGCGCGTCGTGGGCCCGCAGGACAGCAGCAGGGTCGGCGTCGTGTCGCTAGATTTTTGCGGCATGGACAACGCCGTGGTCGCGTATCGGTTGGAGAGCGAGTTCGGCATTTTGACGCGCTGCGGGCTGCACTGCGCGCCGCACGCGCATAAAACGCTCGGCACGTTCCCGCAAGGGACGGTGCGGCTTTCGATCGGCCATTCGACGAGTGAGGCGGAGATCGATTTTGCGGCCGACGCGGTCAGGCGTGTCGCCGGCTGACAAAGAAGGAGGAGAAGCGTATGTTTCTGGACGCGGTGGGGAAGGCGTGCCCGATGCCCGTCGTGATGGCGAAGAAGGAGCTGGACGCGGGCTGCGGCGATCTGACGGTCGCCGTCGACAACGCCGTCGCGGTGGAGAACCTCAGGCGGCTCGCGTCGGAAAAGGGGCTGCAGTTGTCCGTCGAGGAGAAGGCGGGCGTGCACCATGTGCATATCGGCGGAACAGGGGAAGCGGCCGCGGCAAGCGCGTCTGCCGCTGCCGTCGCGCCCAACGCGGAGCCGCGCTGCGCGCCGCAGGGTTGCGGGTACGCCGTGTTCATCGGCAGGGATCATGTCGGCGACGGCGCCGAGGAGCTTGGCCAAAACTTGATGAAGATGGCGATCTACACGCTGTCCCAGAGCGACGACGTGCCGGCTTATCTGCTGTTTATGAACGGCGGCGTGAAATTGCCCACGGGCGACGAGCAGCAGGTGATCGACGGCTTGCACGCGCTGATTGAGAAGGGCTGCGAGGTGCTGGTGTGCGGCACCTGCCTGAATTACTACGGCCTAAGCGACAAGCTCAAGGCCGGAATTGTCAGCAACATGTACGACATCCTGGGCAGGATGCAGCGCGCGGCGAAGGTCATCGCGCTGTGAGCGAGAGCTACCACCTGTTCGCGTTCGACTCCACGCACGACGCGATCCGCGCGCAAGCGCTGCTCTCAGGACTCGGCGCGGTCGTGATGCCCACGCTGCGCGAGATCTCGGCAAGCTGCGGCATATCGCTCCGGCTTGCCGACGCGTGCGCGGACGAAGCCAGGCAAACGCTCGTCGGCGCGGGCCTCTGCGGCTGGGCGCTGTACCGTGTGCGGCAGGAGGGAAAGCGGGTCTTTTGCGAGACGGAGCTTGCTTGTTGCGGCGAATAAGCAAATTGGCGCGGACGAGGCTAGGCACGCGATAAATAAGCCGGGGGGACAAAACCGCGCCAGAACAGCGCTGCCCGAGGGATTCAGTCCGCTACTCCTCGTCCGTATACTCGTATTCTGGCGTCGCGAGCAGCTGGATGCTCTGTTCGACCCCGAGCCGGCCGATCACGTCCTCGTATAAAGAAAAGTCCACAATTGTCG
>CAZIRB010000209.1:0-1750 GCA_964541695.1 uncultured Oscillospiraceae bacterium | reverse complement strand
AAAACGCGTCCACGCGCACGCCGGACGATCGCTCGATCACCGCGCCGAGCACGTCCGCGGACAGCCCGTAGCGGTAGCCCGTCCCCGGCTCGAACGCCAGCGGCGCGGCCGCAAACGCCTCACATACCTCGGCCGTGGACGGCTTCCCGCCCGACAAAAAACGTGCGTCAAGCGCGCGGTCGACCGCGGCGGCCGCGCGTTCGCTCGCGTCGCCGAGCGGGTTTGAATAGGACAGCCCGCTCGTCATGTCCATTAGGTGCATGAGCGTCATCGGCTCACGCGCGGGCCGCGCGTCCCCCGCCTCGGCTACGGTCAGATGCGCGTAGGCCGGCAGATACTCCGACACGCGCTGCCATAGGTCGAGCGCGCCGCGCTCGTAAAGCTGCAGCGCCGCGACGGCCGCGACCGGCTTGGTCATCGAATAGATGCGGTAGATATCGTCCGCGCGGTCCGACCCAAAGCGCGCGGTGTACACGCGCTCACTGCGGTGCGTGACGGCAGCCGCCGCGCCGCCGAGCCGGCCCGCGTCCACCTCCGCGTCAAGCAGTGCGCCCATGGCGTTTTGCAGCAGCCGCGCGTTCATGCGTCCTCCGGCTCCGGCGCGCCGAACGCGCACAGGACCTTGTCGAGCGGCTCGATGCCGCGGAAATACGGACAGATGCTCTCGTTCTTGACGGCGCAGTGGTGCGTCAGCCTGCCCTCGCGCATGTTCCACGGGCAGTTGTCCTGCGCCCAGCCGACAAAGCCCGCGCTGGTGAGGTCGATGTCCATGTTCGCGCCGCCAAGCCTGCGAAACTGTTCGTTCATGCCAATGCATCCTCCTTCCGCGCGCACGCGCGTTGCTTTTGTTCGGTCACAAGCGTGAACGCTGCCATCAGGATCAAAAGATACACGGGCCATGCGCCGAGGCCGATGACGGGCGAAAGCCAGCCAAACAGCGGCGGCAACAGCGTTCCGCCGATGTATGCGCCCGCAAACTGCAGCCCCATGAGCCCCTGCGAATACCGCTTGCCGAACAGCTCGGGCGTCTCGTCGAGCATCGACGGGAACAGCGGCGCGCAGCCGAGGCCCACGAGCGCGAGCCCCGCCACCTGGAGCGCGTTGGACAGCGGCAAAAGCAGCACGACGAGCCCGGCTATCGCGACGCCCTCGCCGATGCGGATGAGCGCCCGGTCGGACAGCTTCATCGCGGCAAAACCCGAGAGCAGCCGCCCCGCCATGATGCCGAAATAGAACAGCGACGCCCACGAGGCCGCCGTTTTGGGCGCGACGCCGCGCATCGTCACAAAGTATGTGCTCGACCATAGCCCTGTAACGAACTCCGCGCCGCAGTAGAGCAGAAACGCCGCGCACGAGGCGACCGCCCCGGGCCGATTCAGCAGCGCCCTGTAGCTCACGACCACGTCCGCGTCCGCCGCCGTGCCCGGCACCGTGCCCACGCCGCCCACGCGCCGCCACAGCGGCAGCGCCGCAAACAGCGTCAGCGAGATGCCGCACAGCGCGGCCGACACCGCGCCGTATCCGCCGTGCCAGTTGCCGCGCGCAAGAAAGAACGACATAATCAAGGGGCTCATCGTCGTACCGACGCCCCAGAAGCAGTGCAGCCAGTTCATGTGGCTCGCCTTATAATGGATGGCCACAAAGTTGTTCAGCCCCGAGTCGACCGAGCCCGCGCCGAACCCCAGCGGAATCCCAAGCAGCAGCACGACATAATAGCTCTGTACAAACGCCATGCCCAAGAGCGCCGCCG
>CAZIRB010000208.1:0-1772 GCA_964541695.1 uncultured Oscillospiraceae bacterium | reverse complement strand
GCCGTCGGGTTTTAGGATGATGTTCTGCGGCTTGATGTCCCGGTGGATGATGGGCGGCGTGCGCCTGTGCAGATAGGTCAGTATCTCGCAGAGCTGCACGCCGATGCCGATTGCCTGCTGCGGCGTAATTTTTGCGGCCGCGGCCGCCTTGTCGAGCGGCGTCCCCTCCACGTATTCGCGCACGACGCAGAGCATGCCGCCGTTGCAGTGCTCGCCGACAAACGCCGGAAGCCCGTCATGGCGCAGCGAGCGCAGAAGGTCGTTCTCATGCGTGCGCGCGCATGAGCTGCCAAGCGGGTAGCATTTGGCCACGGCGTACGCGCCGCTTTTGCGGTCGCGCACGAGCAGCGTCTCGCCCTGCTCGCCCGCGGCCAGGCACTCGAGCGCCTCATAGCGGTCCAGAAACTCGGTCGGGTAGCGGCTGTCGTCGAAGCCGTCGAGAAAGTCCCGCATGTCAAATTCAGTCACGATGGTCCTCTCCGCCGAGCAGGGTCAGACGCTGGGACTCCAAGAGCGTTTGCGCGTCCAGCACGTCCAGCCCGTGGCTGATGCAAAACAGGATCACGGCGTCGCGCCGGATCTTGGGGTACAGCACGCTCTTCTGCGCGATCTTGAGCAGCTGCTGCGTCTCCTCCACGTTCAGCCCGAACCCGAACGCGAGCTGTATCACCTTGTCGCGCGAGGGCACCCGCCTGCCGTTGAAGAGCTGGTGGCCGTACGTGCGCTCGATTTGGGACTGCTTGATCACGCGCTCGCGCACAAGCCCCTTCTCCCCGCACAGCTTCGTAATGTACGCGAAAAAATCGGGCGTCTGCAGCACGTCGCCGTTGGCCGTCAAAAAGTCCGAAATGTCCGGCGCCTTGAACAGCCGATGCATCAGCGTTGCGGTTTTGATGGTGTTTCCCTCGCCCGGCATACGATCGTCTCCCGCTCTTCCCATATATTGTAGTCGATCTTCCCCGGTCCGACAATATCCGGCGACGCGTTTTCGGTTATTTTTCGCGAAAAATATCGGCTGCCCGCGCGGCGGCTAGTTTCCGCAGTACAATATGTCGTTGGCCACGGGCGTGTAGAACAGCTCGCGCACGCGCCCCGTCTCGCGCGTCTGCCCGAGGATCCACATCAGCTTCGTCACGACCGCCTCGGTCGTCATGTCGTACGCCTCGAGCACGCCCACGCTGCTCTTTAGGCTGCTGCCCGTCTGGTAGACGCCGATGTCGCTGCCCTCGAGCTGCACCTGCGTGGTCAGCACGACCGTCTTGCCCGCGCGCGTCGACTGCGCGATCACGTCGAGGTAGCGCGCGTTGCCGAGCTGGGGTATGCCGCCCACGCCGTAGCTCTCGATGATCACCGCGTCGCTGCGCCCGAGCATGAACGCGAGCGCGTCCGCGTCCGCGCCGGGGATCAGCTTAAACAGCGAAACGCGCTCCGACAGCGTATCATAGAACACGGGCGCGCGGTCGTTCGGCAGCCGGATGTAGTTTAGAATCCGCCCGTCCTGGATCGCGGCCAGGTCCGGGTAGTTGATGCTCATAAAAGCGTCGAAGCTTTTGGATCGCACCTTGCGCGCGCGCGTGCCCAGTATCACGCGGCCGTCGAACACGATCGTCACCCCCGCGGCAAGGCCGCTCGCGGCGTAGGAGAAGCTGTTGTACAGGTTCGACCGCGAGTCCGAGCCCTCCATGACGAGCGGCTTTTGCGAGCCGGTGATCACGACCGGCTTCGGGCTGTCCTGGATCAGGTACGACAGCGCCGCCGCGGTGTACGCCATC
>CAZIRB010000207.1:0-1775 GCA_964541695.1 uncultured Oscillospiraceae bacterium | reverse complement strand
TGACCATCCGCAAGGAGACCGGGAGCCTTGGCTGGACGCTGCTCGCCGCGGCGCTTCCGACCGCGCTCGGCATGCTTGCGTGCTTTTTGCTTGCAAGCGCGGCGCGGCTGCTCGGCGTGTAAAAGCCGGCCCCGGAAGGGGCCGGCTTTGAAAGGTCGGGGATTTATTATACGAGGGCTCTGCCCTCGTGCTCCCGCTTCTTTTCTTAAAGAAAAGAAGCAAAAGATCGGAGGGCCCCCAGCTTTCGAGCTCTGTTCCTGCGGGTTTCCAAAGGGACTTGTCCCTTTGGCGGGGGTTTGGAGGCGGAGCCTCCAACGTTGTAAGCGCTCCACCGCGCAGATGCCCCCCTAGTTACAGTACTCAAACACCTTCCGCAGCCCGAGCGATTTACTCGTATGCCGCGAATAATCCCCGTCGCTCAACGAAAAGTGCATGCCGTCGCACGAGTCGAGATAGTAATAGCCCCAGCTAAAGCCCGCGCGATAGAACGCGAGCTCGTAGAGCAGGTAGTTGATCACGGTCTTTGGGATATGGTCGACATGCGCGGGGTAGCTGCCCGTGTAGGTGAAATCGTAATACCGCTGCCCGCCCAAGTCGGTCTTGATGCCGTTGTAGACGAGGTGGCCGCGCACGTCGTCGCCGATGAGCTCGTGGTTGGTCACGATGTCCATGTTCGGGTAATAGTCGTAGTTGATGTCGACGCAGGTGCCGAACGAGTGGTGGCTGATGTAGCGCACGTTGTTCTGGAAGCGCGGGACGTAGGTGCCGCACTCCTCGCCGATCAGCGAAATAAGCCGCTTGACCTTCCCCTCGCGCGTTTCGGTCGACACGCGCACATAGCTTGTGTTGAGATAGTCCAGCGCTTTTTCAAAGTACGGCAGCGCGTCGCGATGCACGATGCCGAATATCGTGTCCGTGTCGACGAGGTATTGCTCGCGCCAGGCCGTCGCGGTCGAGATCGAGCGGCCGGCCGCGCCGCCGAGCGAATAGTTGAACATGAACTTGTCCGTGTCATAACCGAAGAAGCGCAGCGCGGAATAGTAGTTGTCCGAGAAATTGAACTGCTGCAGCGGGAAGCTGTTGTGCGCGTCCGCGATTGTAAACTCCGCCTTGTACAGCACGAAGTCCTTCAGCCCCGCGTTGGAGGCCGTGATCACGATGCTGTGCCGGCCGAGCCGGAGCTTTGTAAAGTCCACCAGCTCATTGACGGGCTTGGTTGCGCCGACGGCCGTTTCGTCGAGGCGGTAGCACAAAAGCCCATTGGCGAGGTCGATGTCCACGCTCGCCGTCATCGGGTACGGCGTGCCGGAGAGCTCCAGGTGCTTGACGGTGACCGTCACGTTCGTCAGCGGCGAGTCCGACCAGATTGCGCCGTGCAGGTTGCACTGCGCACCCTGGTAGAGCGTCATGCCGTCGGCGGGCAGCGGCGCCTCGCGGCAGTTAACGAGCGCGAGCGGCGCGTTTTCCGGCGGCTTTTCGCCCTGTCCGGTCAGGTAGCCGAGCATGGCCTTGGCCGCGGCGTCGACGAGCAGCGCCTCGCTCGGGTATTCGTGCACGATCGTCTTCTGCCAAGAAGCAAACAGCTCGCCGTCCGCGCCCTCGCGCAACAGCCTTGCAGCGTCGGCGGCCGTCACGTTTGCCGGGTCCGCCGCGTCGGCGCGCGCGTGTAGCGGAAAGAAGCCCGCCGCCAGAAGCGCCGCGCAGAATGCCGTACCGATGCATAACGTCCGCGTCCTCATGCCCGCTTCACCCGCTTACAACGCGTTTACGATCAG
>CAZIRB010000206.1:0-1787 GCA_964541695.1 uncultured Oscillospiraceae bacterium | reverse complement strand
CGAGCGTGCGCGTGACGAAATGCGCGCGGTACAGCACCGTAATATCCGAGAGCGGCACGCCCGCGGCGACAAGCTGTTCGATCTCGTCCGCGATCCAGCCCGCCTCGGCCTCGGCGGTCTTGGCGTGGTGGTAGACGGGCTTTTTACCGGACGGAAGCGTCGGGACAAGCTGCTTTTTGACGCGGCGGCGGTTCTTGTCGATTAACGAGTTGGCGACAGCGATGATCTCGGGCGTGGAGCGATAGTTCTGCATCATCAGCACGGTGCGCGCGTTTGGAAACTCCTTGTCGAACTCAAGCAGATAGCGGATGTTCGCGCCGCGCCACGTGTAGATGGTCTGGTCCGGGTCGCCGACGACGAACAGGTTCTTGTGGTAGCCGCACAGCGCCTCCATCAGCCGGTACTGCAGGCCGTCGATGTCCTGGAACTCGTCAATCATGATGTACTCGAGCCGCTTCTGCCATTTTAAGCGGATTTCATCGTTCCGCGCGAAGATGGCGAGCGTGAAGTTGATCAGGTCGTTGTAGTCGAGGCCGAAGCATTTCTTCTGCTGATACAGGTAGCCGTAGAATATGATGTCGTCGACGCTCGCCGCCGCCTCGCACTTTTGCCGCAGCGCGTCGAGCGGCATGGCGATCAGGTCCTCGTAGTATTCGGGCTTTTTCTGCGTCTTCTGCAGTTCGATCATGTCGCGCGCGGCTCCGAAGGTCATGTGCCGCAGCGTCAGATTCCGCTCCTCGTACACGATGGCGAGCATCGCGTCGATGTCCGCGTTGTCGAGCACGAGGAAGTTCTTCGGGTACTGCACGGCGTGGCTGTCCTCCTGCAGCACGGTCACGCAGAAGCTGTGGAACGTGGCGATATAGCCGGTGTCGTTGTCGCCGGTCAGCGCGCGGATGCGGCTGCGCATCTCGGACGCGGATTTGTTCGTAAACGTCACGCAGAGTATGCTGCCCGGCAGCGCGCCGATCTCCTCGACAAGGTACGCAAACCGCCGCGACAGCGCGCGCGTCTTGCCGGAGCCGGCGCCCGCGAGCACGCGCACATAGCCCTCCGTCGCGGTCACGGCCTCGCGCTGCGCGTCGTTGAGGGACTCGAGAAGGTCCGTCATGGGCGGTCTCCGATCGAATGTTTGTTCGGTTACAAGCATAGCATAGCCGTGCGGAAAAGGATAGGAAAAGTTCAGCAGTTGCCGGGGTAGACGTGCTTAAGATGCCGCCTGGCGACGCCGCAAAGCCTTTGGATGTCCGAAACGGGCGTGGGCGATGCGTCCCACATGCGGTAGCGCGGGAAGAAGCGCGATAGGTGCAGCGGTATCTCCGGGTCGATGCCCGCCAAAAAGGCTGCGAGCGCGCCGATCTCGTCCTCGCTGTCGTTCTCGCCGGGCACGATGAGCGTCGTGACCTCGACGTGGCAGTGCGCGGCCGAAAGCTCGATTGCGCGCTTGACCGTGGCCAGGTCACCGCAGATTCGGTCGTAGAAGCGCTGTGTGAAGGCTTTTAAATCGATGTTCATCGCGTCGATCAACGGCAGCAGCGCGAGCAGGGGTTCCTCGCAGATCATACCGTTTGTGACGAGCACGGTACAAAGGCCGTTTTCGTGCGCGAAGAAGGCCGTATCGCGCACGTACTCGTAGCCGACAAGCGGCTCGTTGTATGTAAACGCGATGCCGATGTTGCCCTGGTCTTTCAGCGACAGCGCTTTTTGCACGAGCGCGTCCGGGGAGACGGATGTCGTGGGGATCCGCGCGTCGGCCATGGAGATGTCGCTGTTCTGGCAAAACGGGC
>CAZIRB010000205.1:0-1830 GCA_964541695.1 uncultured Oscillospiraceae bacterium | reverse complement strand
ATCGTGGCGGGGCTTGTGTCGAACGGCTGCGTGCGAGAGGCCTGCCTGAGCGCCATAAAAAGAGGGTACGCGGTCCGTCTGCTGTGCGACGCGCACAGCACGATCTATAAGAACGCAAAAAAGATCATCGGGGATGTAAACAGGGAGATGGAAGCGGCGGGCGTGCGCGTGATTACGGTCGACCAGCTTCCAAAGGATGCGGCCACGCACACGATTTGAAAGGGCGAGCGCAAACACGGCCCTCACCCTTTCGCGCGATTGACATCCGACCCTCGTCCACCATATAACGAACTCAGAAACAGCGTTCAAAAGATACAAAGGAGCGGCGGCAACATGCAAAGAGAGCGAGCGAACGAGCGCTGCGGCGGAACCTGGCAAAACGCCGCTTTCGGACACCTGGCCGGTCGATATACAGGGAAAGGAGTTGATGCCGAAAAAAGATAGAAGGAGAAATCGAATATGAAAGCCATTCAAGCGCTGTGGCGGTCCCTGCGTTCCCTCGAGGGGAACCAAAGGGCCTGCGTGGTCAGCGAGCCCCTGTGGGCGATTCCATACAACCTGTTCCTGCCTTTTTCATCGCTATACATGTCTAAAATCGGCCTGACGGACGCGCAGATCGGCGCGGTCGCCAGCCTGGGCCTCGCGCTGCAGTTTCTGTGGGGGGGCTTGTCCGGCGCGATTGTCGACAAATACGGCAGGCGCAAGACGATGCTGGCGTTTGGCCTTTGCGGCTGGGCCATTCCCTGCGCGCTCTGGGCGGCTGCGCGCGGGTACTGGTTTTTCGCGGCCGCGGCCGCGTTCAACAGCCTGTGGCGCGTAACGGGCAACAGCTTCAGCTGCATGATCGTGGAGGACGGCGACACGGGGCGGCTCATGCATATCTACGCCGTCCTGAACAGCATCGGGCTGCTGGCGGGGCTGCTCTCGCCGCTCGTGGGCCTGTGCTTCGACCGTTTCACGCTGGTGCCGACCATGCGCGCGCTGTACGCGCTCTCCGTCGCGCTGATGACAACGAAGTTTCTTTTGCAGTACCGCCTGACCCGCGAGAGCGGCGTGGGCAGGCGGCGCATCGAGGAATGCAAGGGGCGGTCCGTGTTCTCGCTCGCGCTCGGCGGCTGGCCCGCGTTCGCCGCGGCGCTGAACCGGAAGCGCCTGCGCCTGTGCGTGCTTTTGATGGTGCTGTTCACCTGCTTCAATACGATTCAGGCGAATTTCTGGCCGCTGTTCGTCACCGGCCTGTATGGGGTGCGCGACGCCACGCTCTCCATGTTCCCCTTGATCAAGTCGGTCGTCACGCTGCTGACCTATCTGTTGATCGCCCCGTACATCGATCCCCGGCGCGTCCGCCGCCCGCTTCTTCTGGGTTTGGCGGCGCAGGGGACCGGGCTGATCGCGCTGCTGGCGTTTTTACCGACGGCGTCCGTCTCCGTGTGGGCCGTGTTCCTCTCCGCCGCGTGCGACGCGTTCGCGCCGGCCATGCTTGGGCCCTTGTCCGAGTCCCTGATGTCGCTGAGCATCCCGGCCGCCGAGCGGGCGCGGATCAACAGCCTGATATTCGCGGGAATCCTCTTGGTCAGCACCCCCGCGGGCTGGATCGCGGGCCGGATCGCGGAGCGCAGCCGCGTCCTCCCGCTTGCGATGAACCTCGTTCTGATCGCGGCGGAGATCGCCGTGGCGCTCGGCATCGCCAGGGTGATTCGGACAGAGCAAGCCGCGGACGGCGGCTGAAGCGCGCCCGCAATTCGCGCAAAGTTTGATCACAAAAAACGCCGAAGTTTCGGGCATGATATTGAAGTGGGCGAACGCGTCCCATATAATTGGTAAAAAAGC
>CAZIRB010000204.1:0-1835 GCA_964541695.1 uncultured Oscillospiraceae bacterium | reverse complement strand
GCTTTTTTACCAATTATATGGGACGCGTTCGCCCACTTCAATATCATGCCCGAAAGTTCGGCGTTTTTTGTGGGCAAACTTTGCGCGCGGGTTGCGGGCGCGCGTCAGGCTTCATCCGCGGCCTGTTCCGACCGGACCACCCTGGCGATGCCCAGCGCCACGGCGATTTCCGCCGCGATCAGGAGCAGGTTCATCGCGAGCGGCAGGACGCGGCTGCGCTCCGCGATCCGCCCCGCGATCCAGCCCGCGGGGGCGCTCACCAGCACGACGCCCGCGTATATCAGGCTGTTGATCCGCGCCCGCTCCGCGGCCGGGACGCTCAGCGACATCAGGGAGTCGGACAGCGGCCCGAGCATGGCCAGCGCGAACGCGTCGCACACGGCGGAAACGAACACGACCCACGCCGCGGCGGATGCCGTCGGCAAAAACGAAAGCAGTACGATCAGCCCGATCGCCTGCGCTGCCAGGCCCATCAGCAGCGGGCGGCGGACGCGCAGCAGGCTGATGCCCGGCGCGATCAACAGATAGGTCGGCAGCGTAACGACCGACTTGACCAGCGGGAACACGGAGAGCGTAGCGTCGCTGACGCCATACCGGTCGGTGATAAACAGCGGCCAGAAATTCGCCTGCACCGTGTTGAAGCAGGTCAGCAATACCACAAACAGCACGCACAGGCGCAGGCGCTTCTGCCTCAGCGCCGCGGCGAACGCCGGCCAGCCGCCCAGCGCGAGCGCGAACACGGACCGCCCCCTGCATTCTTCGATGCGCCGCCTGCCTACGCTGTTCTCGCGGGTCAGGCGGTACTGCAAAATAAACTTTGCCGTCATCAGCACCACGGCAAGCGCGTACAGAACGCGCATGGTCGGCACCAGCGTGAAGCGGTCGAAGCACAGGCCCACGAGCGGCGACAGCAAGCCCCCCAGCAGCCCGATGCTGCTCAGGATGGCGTAGATATGCACGAGCCGCTCCGTGTCACCGTCCTCCACGATCATGCAACTGAAGCTGTTGCCCGTTACGCGCCACATGCTGCTGAACGCGGCCGCGGCCGCGAAAAACCAGTATCCGTGCGCAACCGCCCAGAACACGCAGGGAATCACCCAGCCCAAAAAGCCAAACACCAGCATCATCCTGCGCCTGCCGAACTTGTCGACGATCGCGCCGGAGAGGCCGCCCCACAGGAACTGCAACGCAAGGCCCAGGCTCGCGACCGTGCCGATCTGCGCGTCCGTCAGGCTGATTTTGGACATATAGAGCGATGAAAAAGGCAAGTACAGGTTGAATGGAATCGCCCACAGGGGCTCGCTGACCACGCAGGCCCTTTGATTCCCTTCCAGGGACCGCAGGGACTGCCACAGAGCGCGAATGGATCTCATGTTCGATTTCTCCTTCTATTATTCTTTCGCATCAACTCCTTTCGCAGCATATCGACCGGCTACGTGTCCGGCGGCGGGGTTTTGCCGGATTCCGCCGCAGCGCTTATTCGCTTGCTCTCTTTGCATGTTGCCGCCGCTCCTTTTGTTGTTGTAAACGTTTGTTTCTAAGTAAGTTATATGATGGACGGGGGTCGGTTGTCAATCGCGGGAAAGGACGGAGTCCACGCGTATGCGCCTGCCCGTTCAAATCGTGTGCGTAGCCGCATCTTTGGGAAGCTGGTCGACCGCGATCACGCGCACGCCCGCCGCTTCCATCTCCCTGTTCACATCCTCGATGATCTTTTTTGCGTTCCTATAGATCGTGCTATGCGCGTCGCGCAGCAGACAGACCGCGTATCCTCTTTTTGTGGCGCTCAGGCAGGCCTCTCGCACGCAGCCGTTCGACACAAGCCCCGCCACGAT
>CAZIRB010000203.1:0-1920 GCA_964541695.1 uncultured Oscillospiraceae bacterium | reverse complement strand
TCCAGCGCGTCCAGCGCCTCGCCCTCCGGCGCGCTCTGGCCGGCCTCGATAATCTGGACGGCGGAAATTCCCTGCAATGCCTCCAAAATTGCCTGCTCATCGTCCTTGTGCGCGATGAGGGTCAGGCGTTTCATAGAAACGATCATGCGCCCCCCAATACCTTGTCCATCAGAAACGCGACGGCAGCGGGCAGCCGCTCCTCCGCACCGGCGCACTGGCGCGCGGCCGCGTCGAGCATGTCGCGCATCGTCTCCTGCGCGATGCGCTCCCCGTCCGCCTCCGCCTGTTCCAGTGCGGCGCGGGTCGTTTCGCGCTCCCGTTTTTCCAGCGCGGCCAACTCGCGCTCGGACTGCTCCCGGGCGATGAGCAGCTGCTCTTTGGATGTCTGCGCGGCATTTACGCGGATCTCGTCCGCCTTCGCCTCCGCGCCGGCGATCTCATCAATGATGGAACGCAATGGATCCGTCCTCCCGTTATTTTGTGCCGAACAGCCGGTCGCCGGCGTCGCCGAGCCCAGGGATGATGTATCCGTGCTCGTTGAGCCGCTCGTCCACGCTGCCGATATACAGGTCCACGTCCGGGTGCGCCTTCTGCATGGCCTCGATGCCCTCGGGCGCCGCAATCAATACGACGAGCCGCAGGCTCTTGCAGCCGGATTTTTTCACGATGCCGCAGGCCTCGATGGCGGAGTTGCCGGTGGCGAGCATCGGGTCGACAATGATCACGTCGCGGTTGGCCACGTCCGGCGGGAGCTTGGCGTAATAGCTGATCGGCAGAAGCGTGTCCGGATCGCGGTAGAGGCCGATGTGCCCGATCTTGGCGTTCGGGATCATGTTCATCATGCCGTCCGCCATGCCGAGGCCGGCGCGCAGAATCGGGATGACGGCGAGCTTCTCGTTGGCCAGCGTCTTGGCCTTGGTCTTGCAGATCGGCGTCTCGATCTCGATCTCCATCGTCTCAAGGTCGCGCGTCACCTCGTATGCCATGAGCTGCGACAGCTCGGTCACAAGCTCGCGGAACTCCTTCGTGCCCGTGCGCCTGTCGCGCAGCATGGTCAGCTTGTGTTGAATCAGCGGGTGGTTCATGGTGATCACTTTTCCCACAGCAGTTCCTCCAGATTCACAAAATTCCTATATGCCGCCGCGCCGGTTTTGCCGCGCGGCGCAAATGACGGCCGATGTGCCATAACGTTCATGCGGTTTTCGCCCGCGCGGCTTACACGCGCACAACCGAGAACCCCGCGGCGCGCAAGAGCCGGTTCATGTAAGCAAGCCCTTCGTCCGCCTCCGGGATTCCCTCGGCGTAGACGACGTCGGTAGCCGTGTCCAGCCCGCGCAGGGCGGAAAAGAGGTTGGCGCACAGCGTCTCCGGCCGCTCCCTGTCCCCGAGCGAAACGCCGCCCTTCGTCTTATAATAGCCGATCGTCTGGTCCGTTGCAAGTATCTGACATGTGTGACCTTCGGATTCGGCGCGCCGGTACTCGCTGCCGATGTATTTTGCCACGCGCTGCGGCTCGCCGCAGACCACGACGACGCCGGCGTCGGGCGCGTAATGCTTGTATTTCATGCCGGGCGAGCGCGCCGTTTCGTGCTCCCCGAGCGGCTCGAGAATGCATTTGGCAAGCTCGACGGGGCCGATCGCCGCCGATATCATCTCGTACGTAACCGCGCCCGGCCGCAGGATCGTGGGCTTGCCCACGAGCGAGAGCACCGTCGACTCCACGCCGTATTTGCACGGGCCGCCGTCGAGAATCAGCGGGATGCGCCCGTCGAGATCGGCGAGCACGTGCGCGGCCGCCGTCGGGCTCGGCCGGCCGGAGCGGTTCGCGCTCGGCGCGGCGATCGGCACGCCGCTCTTTGCGATCAGCTCGCGCGCGGTCCGGTCCGCGGGCAGCCGCACGGCCACGGTGTCGAGGCCCGC
>CAZIRB010000202.1:0-1927 GCA_964541695.1 uncultured Oscillospiraceae bacterium | reverse complement strand
AGACCAGCGTCGAGGTGCACGTGCTGCAGGGCGAGCGCGAGATGGCGCAGTACAATAAGACGCTCGGCCGCTTCCAGCTTGCGGGCATCGCGCCCGCGCCGCGCGGCGTGCCGCAGATCGAGGTCACGTTCGACATCGACGCCAACGGCATCGTGCACGTGTCGGCCAAGGACTTAGGCACCGGCAACCAGCAGGACGTGACGATCACCGCCAGCACGAACCTGAACGAGAGCGAGATCAAGAAGGCCGTCGCAGAGGCCGAGAAGTTTGCCGAGGAGGACAGGAAGCGCAAGGCGGACGTCGAGGCCAAGAACCACGCCGATCAATTGATCTACTCGACCGAGAAGACCATGAAGGAGCTTGGCGACAAGCTCGACGCGGCCGACAAGGAGAACATCGAGAAGGCCGTCGGGGACCTCAGGACCGCGATGAGCGGCGAGGACATCGACCTGATCAAGACCGCGACCGAGCGGCTGACCGACGTGTCGTACAGCGCCTTCGGCAAGATCTATCAGAACGCCTCGGCGGGCCAGCAGCCGCACGGCGCGGAGGGCGCTTCGTCCTCG
Organism: uncultured Oscillospiraceae bacterium; assembly: GCA_964541695.1. GTDB lineage: Bacteria > Bacillota > Clostridia > Christensenellales > CAG-138 > CAZKGE01. The sequence goes on along the minus strand of CAZIRB010000202.1, from coordinate 1,361 downwards.
GCCGAGCCGCCGCACGACGACACGGTCGTCGACGCCGATTACGAGGTTGTGAACGACGACAAATAATCACCGCGGACGCGTCCGCGCAATAAAATAGGGACAGAGGGCAGGGAGACGCGCAAAACAGGCTGCGTCTCCTTGCCGAGAGGAAACGACATTGGCTGGGAAACGCGATTATTACGAGGTGCTCGGCGTCTCCAAGACCGCGACCGATGCGGAGATCAAGGCGGCGTTCCGCAAGAAAGCGAAGGAATGCCACCCGGACCTGCATCCGAACGACAAGGCGGCCGAAGCGCAATTTAAAGAGATCAACGAGGCGGCGGAGGTGCTGTCCGATCCGCAAAAGCGCCAAAAGTACGACCAGTTCGGACATGCCGCGTTCGACCCGAGCATGGGCGGCGAGAACCCGTTTACGGGCGGCGGCTTCTCGGGCTTCGGGGGCTTTGGCGGCTTTTCGGACATCATCGACCAGATGTTCGGCGGCGGCTTTTCCGGCGGCTCGGTGCGCAACGGCCCCGTGCAGGGCAACGACCTGCGCTACAACCTGACGCTCTCGTTTGAGGAAGCGGCGTTCGGCGTGCGCAAGGAGATTTTGATCCCGCGCGAGGAGACCTGCTCGGCCTGCCACGGCAGCGGCGCCAAGCCCGGCACGTCGCCGCAGCGGTGTCCCACCTGCAACGGCACGGGACAGGTGCGCACGCAGCAGACGACGATACTCGGCTCGTTTGCCTCGACGCGGCCGTGCTCGGCCTGCCGCGGCACCGGCAAGATCATATCGGAGCCGTGCGCGGACTGCCGCGGCGCGGGACGCGTGCGCAAGAACACGCGCATCGCGGTCAACGTCCCGGCCGGCATCGACAACGGCCAGACCATCAGCATGCGCGGCGAGGGCGAGGACGGGCTGCGCGGCGGCCCGCGCGGTGACCTGTATATTACGATCACCGTACGTCCGCATAAGCTGTTTATGCGCCGCGGCTACGACCTCTATCTCGATATGCCCGTCGCCTATACGACGGCCGTGCTCGGCGGCGAGATTAAGGTGCCGACGCTGGCTGAAACCGTCAAGTATACGGTGCCCGCCGGCACGCAGTCCGGCTCCGTGTTCCGGCTGCGCGGCCAGGGCGTGCAGAAGCTGAACCAGCAGGGCCGCGGCGACCTGCTCGTGACCGTCAGCATCGACGTGCCCAAGAAACTCACCGACGAGCAGAAGCGGCTGCTCGAGCTCTACCAGAACACATTGACCAGCGCGCCCGCGCCCAAGCCCGGCAAGAAGACGATCTTCTCCAAGGTGAAGGACGCGTTTAACGAATAGGAACGACGGGGAACGGGGAGCGCCCGGCCGCAAGGCCGGGCGCTTTGTT
>CAZIRB010000201.1:0-1939 GCA_964541695.1 uncultured Oscillospiraceae bacterium | reverse complement strand
GCGCCGCCGCCAAAACGATCGCGGCGGCGCGTTTTCCGCGCACGCCGGCAAGAACGGACGGCGTATCTGCCGCATACAATAGAGAGGTGAAAGGTGTTGCTGGAGATGGAACAACGCAAAGAGAAATGCTCCCGACGCGCAAGCTGCTGCGGGCCGTCCTGGTTTTTTGGGAAAAAGAGCCTGATCGGCGTGCTGTGCATCGTCGTGGGCATACTCGTCACGATCTGCTTCGTTCCCTCGTGGCTGGCTGCGCTGATCATCGCCTTCATCCTGTTCGCCGTCGGCGTGAGCCTGATCGGAATCCGCTGATTCGCGGCGTTTAGTGAAAAACAGGCCGCGGGCATTGCCCGCGGCCGCTGCCTTTTTTCGCCGTAAACGTAGGATACCCTAAATGCCCTTCATATACTCGAGCAGTTCGTCGAACGGGCAGACAAGCCTTGTCACGGCCGGGTGGTGGTAGAACACGCAGAACCCGTCCTCGCCGGAAAACGGCGCCTCGGTCTCCGACCAGAGCAGGATGCGCTTATTCTCGCTGCTCGCGATTGCAACGCCGAGCTCCGCGTGCGTGCCGAACCGGCCGGGCAGAAGCAGCACGACGAGCTCCGCATCCTGTACTGCGCGCGCCTCGGTCTCGGCCACGGCACGCTTGCGGTCGTAGTCGGTCCTCGAGACGTCGCCGTGCGTCGTCCAGTCGTAGGTGCGCTCGTACCCGCGCGCGTTCAAAGCGGCGGCTACGAGATTGACGCGGCTTGCGTTCGGGATGCCGCTTGCGACATAGTACTTCACGCGTTCGATTCCTTTCGCTTGGCCAGGTCCGCGGCGCGCAGCCCCGGGCCGGGGTCGCCGAGCATCCAATGCTTGCGGCACAGGCCGATGTACTTGTCCGACGCGCCGAGCACGACCTGCTCGCCGACCTTTGTGATGCCGCCCCTGCCGTCGAGCCGCGCGTTGTTCGTGGCCTTCTTGCCGCACCAGCAGATCGTCTTGACCTCCTCGATCGTGTCCGCGAGCGCGAGCAGCCAGTGGCTGCCGGTGAAAAAATTGCCCGCAAAATCCGTGCGCAGTCCGTAGCAAATCACGGGCACGTTGTAGTCGTCCACAAACGAGACGAGCAGATCGACCTGCTCGCGCGTAAGAAACTGCGCCTCGTCGATGATGAGACAGTCGTACTCATGCGCGCGGACCTTATCCGCGTCGAGGTCGTCCATCAGCGTGCAGCTAGCCCGCAGGCCGCTGCGCGACTCGATACAGTACGTGCCGTCGCGCGTGTCGAGCGCGGGCTTGAGCAGCAGCGCCTTCTTGCCGCGCTCCGCGTAGTTGTACCAGACCATGATCGCGTTGGCGGTCTTGCTCGAGCCCATCGCGCCGTAGCGGAAATACAGCTTTGCCATCTATCGCTGCCCCTTGTCGTACGGGATGCCCTCGGACTTGGGCGCGCGCGACTTCTTGCTGGTCAGCACCAGCACGATCATCGTGATGATGTACGGCAGCATCAGATAGATATACTCGCTCGCGCTCACGCCCTCGAACTTCGGCAGAAACGGGATGCTGCGCGCATACGAGCCGATGTTCTTAAACAGCGCGAAGAACAGCGACGCGGCGAGGATGTTGAGCGGCTTCCAGTTGCCGAATATCATGACGGCCAGAGCGAGGAAGCCGTAGCCCATCACGGTGGACTGGAAGCCCGCGCCGGCGGCCAAAGTATAGGCCATGCCGCCGATGCCCGCCAAAAAGCCGGATATGCACACGCCCGCGTAACGCATTTTATAGACGTTGATGCCGACGGAGTCGGCCGCGTGCGGATGCTCGCCGCACGCGCGGAGCCGCAGGCCGAAGCGCGTCTTGTAGAGCAGGATCGTCGCGACGATGAGCAGCAGGAACGCGATGGGCGTGGTGAGGTAGAAGCTCTTGAACACGAGCGTCTGGAAAAAGCCCGAGC
>CAZIRB010000200.1:0-1951 GCA_964541695.1 uncultured Oscillospiraceae bacterium | reverse complement strand
GCCAAAGGGACACGTCCCTTTGGAAACCCAATAAAAAAGCAGCCGAACGGCTGCTTTTAAGTTGGCTCAAAGGGTCCTCAATACAAAATCCGGTTTGTTGAACACGTGCAGCCTGCGTATTTTCCCCTTCTCTGGGTTTCCAAAGGGGGTCTCCCCCTTTGGCAGGGGTGCGGGGGCGGCGCCCCCGCAGCGTTCCTTTACCGATGCCCTTAAATCTCCCTCTACAACTCCAGCTTCAAATCCCCGGGCCGAATCCAGCCGAGTCTTCTCATGGGCCAAGCAAACAGCGGCGTAAGCACCGCGGGCAGCACGAAGCAGATCAGCACGAGGCCCGTAAAGAAGCGCGCCGAGGGCTCCATGACGGTGAGCATGCCGAGCGGCCCGACGAGGCCGCAGGTGCCCATGCCGGCGGCGGCGGGGATGTTCTCGAGCCGGAAGACGGCGGAGGCGAGCGGGCCGGTTACGGCGGCGGCGAGCGTCGGCGGCAGAAAGAGCACGGGGTTTTTAACGATGTTGCCCATCTGCAGCATCGAGGTGCCGAGGCCTTGGGCAACGAGCCCGCTCCAGCGGTTTTCGGGAAAGCTCATGACGGCAAAGCCGATCATCTGCGCGCAGCAGCCGGCGGTGGCGGCACCCGCGGCGATGCCGGACAGGCCGAGCATGATGCAGAGCGCGGCGCTCGAGATCGGGAGCGTGAGCACGACGCCAACGACGACGGACACGACGATGCCCATCAGCACGGGACGCAGCTCCGTGGCGTAGATGATGAGGTCACCGAGGGCGGTCATGAGCGCGGAAACGCCGGGGCCGACGAAAATTGCGATCGCGGCGCCGGAGAGGATGGTCACGGTCGGCGTGACGAGGATGTCGACCTTCGTTTCACGTGAAACGAGCTTGCCGAGCTCGGTCGAAACGAGCACGGCGAGGTACGCGCCGACAGGCCCGCCGAGCGCGTTGCCGGCGTAGCCGACGGCGGCGGCGGAGAGTAGCACGAGCGTCGGCGCGTTCAGCGAGGCCGCGATGGCGATGCCGAGCGCGGGGCCGGTTGCGGCCTTGGCAAAGTCCGCGGCTTGCGTCAAAAACGCGACGTTGAGCCGGTTGCCGAGCGTAGCGAATATCGTGCCGATCAAAAGCGACGCGAACAGGCCCATGGCCATGGCACCCATGGCAGTGACGAAATAGGCCTTGGGCGAGAGGGTGACGCCCTTCTTATGGACAAACTCCAAAAACTTACCCCTGCGTTTTTGTTCCATGCCGTTCCTTTCTTGCCGCGTCGCGCTTCTCGTGGTTTTCGCGAATCTTGGCTTCCGCGCCCTGGTCGGAGGGATGATAATAGCGTTTCCCGCTAAGGGAGGCGGGCATGTACGCCTGCTCGACCCAGTGCCCCGGATAATCGTGCGGATATTTATAGCCCTGGCCGTGGCCGAGCTTGGCCGCGCCGGAATACGAGGTGTCGCGCAGGTAGACAGGCACCGGCTCGTCGAAGCTCTTCTCGGCGTCGGCGAACGCGTCGCACATGGCCAGGACGATCGCGTTGCTCTTGGGCGATTCGCAGATGAACAGGATCGCCTGCGAGAGCGAGAGGCGCGCCTCGGGCAGGCCAACCTTTTCGAGCGCCTCGGCGGCGGCGACGGCCTGCACCATCGCCTGCGGATTGGCCAGGCCCACGTCTTCCGACGCGTGCGCGATGAGCCGCCGCGCGATGATGCGCGGGTCGCAGCCCGCGTAGAGGAGCCGCGCAAACCAGGCCAGCGCCGCGTCCGCGTCGCCGCCGCGCAGGCTCTTGCAGAAGGCGGAGAGCATGTCGTAGAAGAGCTGATCGTCGCACTTGACGACCTTTTTCTGACTCGACTCGGCGGCGATCTCCTCCGTGATGCGAATTGTTCCCGTTTCGTAGGCGGGCGTGGTGAGCACCGCGAGCTCGAGCGCGTTGAGCGCGCTGCGGCAGTCG
>CAZIRB010000199.1:0-1975 GCA_964541695.1 uncultured Oscillospiraceae bacterium | reverse complement strand
TGCGCAAAACTTAATGTCTAAATCTTGTTCGTTTCAGCCCTGCGGAACGCGCGCAACACGCCGAACGCGGCCACCGGCGCAAACTGCGGCAGGTAGGTCAGCACATACTGCGACTTCGCTTCAAACAAAAGGTGGAACAAAACCGCGCCCAGCAAAACGGTCGGGAAGATCAGCCGCTCCCTCCCGCTTTGACCGCGCATGCTCCAAAACAGCGCCAGCACCCCCAAAAGAAACCCTGCGTACAAAAACTGCACGTATTGGTTGCAAATGAACTCCAGCGGCGCTTTCAGCGCACCCTCGTATACTGCGCGCACCAGCGCGCCCGGCTCGCGCACCGTTTCGCATACGCGGCTCGTCCACACGGACTGAAACGTGTTCTCGTTCCATTGGCTGTACAGCTTTTCATAGTAAAACGCCTTGGCCAGCGCCGGATCGGCGGCAAATGCAGCGATGTTTTCGATCAGGTCCCGCCGGCTCAACGTACCGCAGGCAGCCAAATCGCCGCCGGCCCTTTCGTAGAGATGCCAAAGATACGTGTTATACCAGCCCGAGGCCATAAAGGATTTGCGCGTGCCCGTCGCCATCCATGCCGTTTTCGGCATGCCGGTGCCGTATGTAGCGCCCACCCGGGCCTCGTAACCGATCTGCACGAGCTTGGGCAGCGGAATAGCCGCGAACAGCAACAGCAGCGCCAGCGCCGCGGGCAGCCAGCGCCTGCGGTCGAGCGCGTGCAGACACAGCGCGATGGCGAGCGCGATGGCGACGATCCACGCGTTGGCCTTGAGCAGCACCGCCGGCCCCAGGAGCGCCGCCGCAAATCCGACGCGCCAGCCGCCTCTGTCCTGCAGATATCGGATCACAAGATAGACGGCCCACATCGACAGCGTAAACGCCGGATAGGTGCCGTATATAAGCGAACAGCCGAGCAGCGGCTGCGGCGCCGCACAGAGAAACAGCAGCGTCAAAAGCGTCACGTTCCGGTCGGCAAACAGCCGTTGTACGCTCAAAAGAATGGCAACATACGCACCGATCAGGTACAGCACGTTCAGAACGGGCGCGACCTGCAGCAACGCGTCGTACCCGACCAGCCGCATCAACCCTTCCATATAGCCCAGGAAACCGAACTGAAACGGAAACCGCAGGTAGTAAAAATGCAGCGGGTCCCCTACCGTTGAAAACGGCTTGATATCGTGCAAAATCAGCAGCCGCGCGCTGTTAAGGAGGATCCCCTGATCCGAGTTCGGAATGGCATGTGTCGACAGCACCCAAACGATCCCGGCGGCGGCATACAGGGAAAGCAGCGAACATGCACACACAAACAGCGCACGCGATGAAACGCGCCAGCGTTTGTCGGCCCACCGCAAAATAAGCGCGCCGGCCGCAACGGCGGCGATATTCGTCATCTCGTTCTCGTCAATCTGATACAGGTGCTGCGACGCATAGTGCGCCGGGTCCAGCACGTAGGAATGAAACACGCTCCCGGCCGAGAGCAGCAGCGCCGCCACAAGCGCCAGCGCCAGCAACGCGGCCGACAGAACGGCGGCAAACCTTGAAACATGGCCGTTGACCGCGTTCATCCGGTCCCCCTTTGATATAGCCGCCCACCGGAAAATCCGGTGGGCGACCTCGTTCCGCTTGCGACGGTAAATACCCGAATCTTCCCGCCCCGCCTACGCCTTCGGGCCGGCGTCGACGATGTGCTTGGGCATGCTCGCGTACTTCTGGAAGTTCTTCTCGAACCGTGCGGCCAGGTCGCGCGCGGTCTTTTCGTACTCGGCCTCGCCGGCGCCCTTCTTCCACATCTCGCGCGGGGAGAGCGCTTCGTCCGGCACGCTGGGGCAGTGCTTGGGCACGAGCACGTTGAAAATCGGGTCGCGAACAAACTCGCCCTTCTCAAGCTCGCCGTTGAGCGCGGCGGACAGCATCGCGCGCGTGAGCGGCAAACTCATGCGCTTGCCCTGGCCGGCTTTGTGGC
>CAZIRB010000198.1:0-2017 GCA_964541695.1 uncultured Oscillospiraceae bacterium | reverse complement strand
CTGAAATCAAATGATTGCAAATGTCCCCGGAATCCAATCCAATCCGACGATAATGATTGCAGTATATGCCCACTGAGCGTGCGCGCGCACGAGATCGCCAACCTGTACGACGATTTATGGCCGGGGCGGGAGCTGCGGTGGGGCGATGTTCTGAGCATCGCGCGGCAAATGTTAAGCTGCGACCTTCAGTTGGTGCGCAAGGCGGTGCTTTTGACCTACACAGGCAACGCCCACGACCCGGCGGCGTACCTGTTCGCGCTTGCGGCCGACTGGACAGCGCGGGGGGTCAGAACGTACCTGGACTTCAAAAACGGGAAGGGGGAGCGATGATGCAGTACGAGGAGGCCGAGCAGGCGGCCTTGTTCGAGTGGGCGGCGTACGAGACGGCGCAATACCCGGAGCTTGCGTTTATGTTCCACATCCCAAATGGCGGAAAGCGGGACGTTGTCACGGCGGCAAACCTCAAGCGCATGGGCGTAAAGCCGGGTGTGCCGGACATCTTTCTGCCGGTGACGCGCGGGCCGTACGCCGGGCTGTTCATCGAGATGAAGCATGGCAAGAATCAACTGACACGGGAGCAGCGCGCGTATCTCGACGCGCTCGCGGCCGAAGGTTACGATGTGGCGGTGTGCTACAGCTTTCAGGAGGCGGTGACCGCCGTCACGCGATACCTGCGCGGGCCGCGTGCATCGGATTCCCGAGTCAGACTCTCCGGCTCGCAGGCAAACAGGGTGAAGGAGGGCTTATGCAAACCGCAGCAAGAAGCGTAATCGCATGGTGCGCCGTATTGGCGGCGATTCTGTGCCACCCGGGCGCGGCGGCCGCACAGCCAGTCTTGACGACGGAGCCGGCCGCGACACCCGCGGTGGTTGCGTTCACGCTGGCAATTCAACCGGACCCTACGCCTGAGCCGCTGCCGGCGCCGACGCCGGAGCCGATCGAGATCGCGGACTACGCGCTAAACGAAAAGGACGTCGACTGGCTGGCGCGGCTCGCGTTCCTCAGCCCCTTGACCGCGCCGGAGAACAAGGCCGCGCTCATGTGGCTGGTGCTCAACCGGGTGGACTCTGCCGATTTTCCGGCCACGGTGCGGCAGGTCATATCGCAGCGCGGCGAGTTTGGATTTTGGGATGCGGACAAGCTGATCCGGCCGGAAAACCTTTCAGCCAACAGGGAATTGGCCAAACTGGTTCTGAACCAGTGGCTGTCGGAAAAGGACGGGCTGAACGCTGGCCGGTTGATCCCGAAGGAGGCGCTGTTCCTGCGCTTTTCCGGGGAAGGCAACCGGAACATCGAGCTGTTGCCGGACCGCTGGGGCGAGCCGCTGTACTGGCCTGTGAAGGGGGCGTATGAGTATTGACACTCAGCCAATAAGACGAGATATCACCGGCGACAGTTACGGCTCTGGCGACAAAATGTCACGGACCGTATTCGCCGATGATATCTCTATTGCTACTATCTCCGACTTTAACGGGAAAAACAACAACGAGGAGCTGCGGTATGACCATTTAGGATCTGAAGAACGTTCGGCGCCAGCGGTTACGAGTTATCTCGTTGCAACAGCGCATTGACTGCCTCCGTTCCCGAGCGGAGTATGCAAATCGGCAACTGTGCGTAAGCTGTAATGACGATTTGGCGCGTGACCGCTTGGCGGAGTACGTGGCCGAGATCGATGAGCTCGAGCGCGAGCTGATCGGCAAGGTTGTTACGCTCGAGCGGCAGATGCAGGAGGTCGACGCCGCGCTGATGGCATTGCCGGAGAATCAGGAGCGGGTGCTGCGGTTAAGATACTGTGAAGGATTTAATTGGGATAAAGTGGCGAAGCAAGCGCACTACTCCGAAGGGCATTGTCGAAAACTTGGGGGTAAAAAAGTTTAATGCAAGAAAACATTGGAAAAACACTTATTGCGGAGTTTATTGCCCTTTGCTATGATGAGAAAAAAAGCAGGGGCGTCAAAATGATTACGAACTAGTTTTATGCGATGAAGATATAACTCCGATACCGTCACGATATGAA
>CAZIRB010000197.1:0-2032 GCA_964541695.1 uncultured Oscillospiraceae bacterium | reverse complement strand
AATACCCGGCCTCCGCGCACGGGTCGACGGGCAGCACGAGCACGGGCTCGGTCTCGGGAAGGCCGCGGCCGTAGACCAGGTGCGCCGCCGCAAGCGCGATGGCGGGGAAGGTGTCTCGCCGCGCGGGCTCGACGACCACATCGACGCACTCGCCGAGCTGCGAGCGGATCGGATCGAGCTGCGACTTGCCGGTCGCAATCACGATGTGCGCGTCAACGCCGGCCTCGGAAATCTGGCGGCAGACGCGCTGCACCATGGACTCGTGGTTGCCGAAATTGTCGGTCAACAGCCGCAGAAACTGCTTGCTGCGCGCGTCGTTCGACAGCGGCCAGAGGCGCTTGCCCGAGCCGCCGGAGAGCAGGATGATGTTCATGTTTGTCCCCCTGGAAGTTGCAGAATGTCCGTCAAAAGCGCGCGCAGGGAGGTTAAGCGCGCCTGCGCCTCCTCCTCCGCCGCGCCGCGCACGGAATAGTAGAGCTTAATCTTAGGCTCGGTGCCGGAGGGCCGTACGGCCGCCCACGAGCCGTCCGGAAACGCGAATTTAACGAGGTTTTCCGCGGGCAGGCCGTCAAGGCCCTTTTCGTAGTCAAGCGCGCGGCAGCCCGCGCCCAGGACGGACGCGTCCGCGCGGCGGAGCCGCGCCATGGCGGCCGCGATCGCGGCCTCGCCGTTCTGGCCCGGCAGCGTGACGGCGTCGAGCGCGTCGAGGAAAAAGCCGTGGGCGGCGTGGAGCGCGTCGAGCGCGTCGATCGGCGTGCGGCCCGCGGATTTCTCCTTTGCGGCCAGCTCCGCGATCAACAGCGCCGCGACGGTCGCGTCCTTGTCGCGCGCGTGCGTGCCGACGAGGTAGCCGTAGCTCTCCTCGTAGCCCAGCAAAAAGCGGCGATCGCCGAATTTTTCGAGCTCGACGGCGCGCTGTCCGATGTACTTAAAGCCCGTCAGCGTGTCCTCGACGCTTGCCCCGTACGACGCGGCTACGGCCGCACCCAGCCCGCCGGTGACGACGGTCTTGACGAGCGTGTCCGCGCTTGTGATCGGTTCGCGCGCGGTCTCACAAACGAACCGGACGAGCAGCGCGCCGATCTGGTTGCCGGTCAGAAGGCGGTACGCGCCGCCGTGCCGTACGCCGACGCCGAGGCGGTCGCCGTCCGGGTCGGTGCCGAGCACGAGGTCCGCGCGCGTCTCTTCGGCGAGCCGCAGCCCGAGCGCAAGCGCGCCGCGCTCCTCGGGGTTCGGCGAGGCGACGGTCGGGAAGCTCCCGTCGGGCGTCACCTGCTCCGGCACGAGCGCGACGTGCGTAAAACCGTCCGCGGCGAGCGCCTTCGTGACGGGCAAAAGCGCCGCGCCGTGGATCGGCGTGTAGACGATCGAAAGCGAGGATTTGTCGCCCTGGTAGCGCGACTGCGCGCAGACCGCCGCGACGAATTCGTCGAGCAGCTCCGCGCCGAGCGGTGTAACGCCGGCCTTCGGCGGCAGCACGGGCACGGCCAGCGGGTCCGGACAGCGCTCGATCACGGCGGAGAGCGCGTCCGCCTGCTCCGGCACGAGCTGCACGCCGTCCGAGTTGTAGACCTTGATGCCGTTAAATTCTTTCGGGTTGTGGCTCGCGGTGACCATCACGCCCGCCGCGGCCGAGAGGCGGTGCACGGCGAACGAGAGCAGCGGCGTCGGCATGGGGGTCTCGAACAGGTAGACCGGCACGCCGCTGCCGGAAAGCACGTCGGCCGCCTCCCGCGCAAACTCCCGCGAATAATGACGCGTGTCGAACGCGACGGCAACGCCGCGTTCGGCGGAGCGCGTTTCCTCGCGCAGATACTGCGCAAGCCCGTAGATAGCCTTGCGCACGGTGTGGCGGTTCATGCGGTTCGTGCCCGCGCCCATGATTCCGCGGATGCCGCCCGTGCCGAACGCGAGGTCGCGGTAGAAGCGATCGGTAATCTCGGCGGGATCGGTCAGCGCAAGGAGCTCCGCGCGCAATTTTTCGTCGAGCGCGGGGCTAATCAGCCACGCCCCGTACCGGTCACGCGCGATT
>CAZIRB010000196.1:0-2159 GCA_964541695.1 uncultured Oscillospiraceae bacterium | reverse complement strand
TTTCGGGCATGATATTGAAGTGGGCGAACGCGTCCCATATAATTGGTAAAAAAGCGAGGAGGAGAGCATCGTGGGTTTTTTAAAGAAGCTGCTGGGCATCGGCGTGACCGCCGGCGCGACCGTCGCGGCGGTGCGGATTGCGGACAAGTATAAGGAGAACAATCCCGACGGCGTAAAGGACGCCAACGGGGACGGCAAGGTCGACGCTTTGGACGTGCTTTCGGAGGTCACCAAGGCCGCGACCGAGGTGTACAACGACGCCGCGGCGTGCTTTAAGGAAAAGGCGCCCGTGTACGCGCAGCAGGTGAAAGACGCCGTGGAGGACACGTTCGACGGCAAGGAGCCGGAACCGGAGTCCGCGCCGCAGGAGGGCGACTCCGCGGACGAGACGGCAGATAACGAAGAATAGGGCCGCGGGCGGCTCCCCCGGCGTGGTAGCGGCCGGAGGGCCGTCCTGCCACAGCCGGTATCTCTTGCGCGCCGCGCCTGGCTTTTGCCGGCGGCGTGCATATTTGCGCAAGTTTGATGAAGGAAAAAGGGGGGACGTTTTCGCGATGCTGGAGATCGAGCTCAAGGCCGCGCTCGACGGCGTGGACGAAGCTGCGCTCGTCGGGCGGCTCGCCGCGCTCGGGTTTTCGCTGTCGTACGAATGCCGCGAAGAGGATACGTACTACAACGGCGTCGACCGCGATTTTCGCAAAACCGATGAGGCGCTGCGCGTGCGCGAGCATGAACAGGACGGGCGCGTGGACGCGCGGCTGACGTACAAGGGACCCAAGACGGACGCGCGCTCGCAGACGCGCGCGGAGCTTGAAACCGACGTCGGGAGCGCCGAGACGCTGCGCGCAATCCTCGACGCGCTGGGCTACCTGCGCGTGCTGACCGTCAAAAAGACGCGGCGCGGCTGCGTCGGGAGCGGCGCGTACGCGGGCGTCAACCTCTGCCTCGACGAGGTCGACGGCTTGGGCGCGTTCATCGAGCTGGAGTATCCGTCGCCGGACGACGGCCCCGAAACGGAACGGGAGAGCCGCGTCTCACAGCTGCTCTCCCTGCTCTCCTTGCTCGGCGTGCCGGACCGGAACCTGACGCGGCGCTCCTATCTCGAGCTTTTGATCGCGCGCGCGACGTCGTAGAAATCGCTCCACTCGATAAACGGCACGCCCTGCTTTGCCAAAAGCCGCACAAGGGCGTCGCGGGCGAACACCGTCCGCGACGCCTTCGCCATGCGCACGTCCGTGTGGCTGTCGCCGACGCAGATCGCGTTTCTGTACGCATACTTCTGCATGACCAGCGTCTTTTGCAGCATCTCGCCGTCGGCCTCCGCCTCGGAATTCAGCCTCAAAAACGGCCCGGAAGCGTCCACCGCGACGCTGTGCACGCCGAGCAGGCGGTCGCGGTACGGTTGAAGCTTCTCCTCCACATACGGCTGCAGCCCGCCCGAAATCACCACGACCGGTATGTTAAGCCGCGCCATGTCGTCGAGCAACTCATCAAAACCCGGCCGCACCGGCACATTGCGCACATACTCCAGAATGTCCGGAAGACGGTTGCTCGGGATATACTCGAACGCCAGTCGCAGCGTTTGGGCGAGCGTGAGCCTGCCCGCGCGAAACTCCCTCAGCTTCTCCTCGTACAGCTCCGCGTCGATGCACAGCCGCATCGCGCCGTCGAGCGTCTCCTCGGACGTAATCGTGCCGTCAAAGTCGAGAAACAGTATCGTGTCGTGCATGTGGCTTCCTTTCTGGTGCGTAAAACGAGGGGACGGGGAACGGGGGACGGGGGGACGTTGAGGGCTCCGCCCTCAAACACCCGCCAAAGGGCCGGAGGTCCTTTGGAAACCCAACGAGCTTGCGTGTCCGGCGGGAAGGGTTTCCAAAGGGACGTGTCCCTTTGGCGGGAGATCGAGGGCAGCGCCCTCGAAGACCCCCTGCGGTCCCGCGAGGGCGGAGCCCTCAACGTACCCGTCCCCCCGCACCCTTACTTCATTAAATCGAAGTTCTTCATCACGTCCGGCCCGAGCCGCTCGGCCATGCGCATGAGCTCCTTATGCGTCTTGGCGTACTCGATGAGGTCAATGCCCTGCACGGCGGCGTCGATGGCCTGGCGCATGGATTTCGCGCCGGCGTAGCTGCCGTCGGGATGCCCGTGCACGCCGCCGC
>CAZIRB010000195.1:0-2221 GCA_964541695.1 uncultured Oscillospiraceae bacterium | reverse complement strand
GAACGGGGGAGGGTACGCTGGGGGTACGTTTGCAGGGGTTTCACCCCTGCACCCCGCCAAGGGCCTGAGGCCCTTGGAACCCATTCTGCTGCATATGCGGCCTGGCGGCGCCGCCAGCTAAGTTGTTGAGAGGGTCGTTTAGCCCGTTTCTTTGGCGAACGACAAGGGCTTCGTCGAACTATTTAGGTTTCCAAAGGGCCCTCGGCCCTTTGGCGGGTGTCTGAGGGCAGGGCCCTCAGCGTTCCCTAAACCAACCTACAGTCCGTATCCCAGGCCGCCTTTCGGCGGCCTTTCTAATCTCCAACCACCCGCCTCCCTCGCCAAAAAACGCCGCCCGGACCCCGTAAAATGTGGTATAGTAGGGAAAGCGAAACGGAAGGGACAATCCGGTATGCGGAAAACGACAATCGTGGTAATCGACGGCCAGGGCGGCGGGATCGGCGCGCAGCTGATCGACGGCATCCGGCAGGGCGCGCCGGAGGCGGAGATCCTGGCGGTGGGCACGAACAGCGCGGCGACGAGCGCGATGCTGAAAGCGGGCGCGGCGCGCGGCGCGACGGGCGAGAACGCGGTCGTCGTCAACAGCCGGCATGCGGACGTGATCGTGGGCCCGATCGGCATCGTGGTTGCCGACGCCATGCTCGGCGAGATTTCGGCGGCGATGGCGGCGGCGGTGGGGCGGAGCGCGGCGCTGAAGCTGTTGATCCCGATCAACCTTTGCAACAACGTTGTGGTCGGCGCGTCGGCGATCCCGATCAAGGAGCTGATCGCGCAGGCGGTGGCGGAGGTGCGGCGGTACTGCGCGGAGCGGGAGGAAAACGTCTGACGGCATGGACAAGCAAATGATTCGGTCGTTCTTCGACCAGATCGCGCCGGCGTGGGACACGCACCGCCCGCCGGACGCGGCCAGGGTTGAGCGGATCCTGGACTTGGCGGGCATCGCGCCGGATGTCCCCGTGCTCGACGTGGCCTGCGGCACGGGCGTGCTGTTCCCGTATTATCTTGGGCGCGGCGTTTCTCACATCACCGGCGTCGATTTGTCCGAGAACATGCTCGCGCGGGCCGGGGAGAAGTATCCCGACCCGCGCATAACGCTCGTCTGCGGCGACGCGGAGACGCTGCCGCTGGGGCTGCACGACCGCTGCGTGGTGTTCAACGCGTTCCCGCATTTCCCGGAGCCCGAGGCCATACTATACGCGCTCTGCGCCGCGCTCAGTGCCGGCGGTCGGCTGACGATCGCGCACGGCGAGGGGCGCGCGGCGATCAATGCGCGGCACGGCGGAAGCGCGCAGTCGGTCTCGCGCGTGCTGATGCCCGCCGCGGAGCTGGCCGGGCTGTTCCCCGCGGCGCTGCGCGTGGACGCGGTGCTGGACACGGATGAACTCTATCTCGTTTCCGGCGTGCACGGAGCCTAGCGGCGCTTGACGCGGCGGCGCGGGCCGCGTATACTAGGATTCGGCCGTTTGCCACGAAGGCGGACGGCGGACATTGGTCACGAACGACAGACACGGCCACGAAGGCGGAACCCGGCGCAACCGGGCATGTTTTCGTGGCCGCATTGTGTATATATGGGAGGGTACTATGAATCAAACCAGGAAGATGGTCCTGACGGCGCTGTGCGTCGCCATCGGCGTCGTGCTGCCGTTGGCGTTCCACGCAATCCCCAACGCGGGCAGCATATTTTTGCCGATGCACATCCCGGTGCTGCTGTGCGGCCTGCTGTGCGGCTGGCAGTACGGCCTTGTCTGCGGCGTGCTGACGCCGCTTGTCGCGAGCCTTGTGACCGGCATGCCGCCCATGGCGTACCTGCCTGCCATGCTGGCGGAGCTGGCCGTATACGGGCTTGCATCCGGCCTTGCGATGCGGTTCATCCGCACGGGGAAGACCGTGGCGGACGTGTATCTCTCGCTGATTGTAGCCATGCTGCTCGGGCGCGCGGCGTACGGCGCGCTGAACGCGTTTATTTTCCGTGCGGGCACGTACTCGCTGCCCGTGTGGCTTTCCGCGGCGTTCGTTACCTGCCTGCCGGGCATCGCCATCCAGATCGCGCTGATTCCGGCGCTCGTGCTCGCGCTGCAGCGCGCAAACGTCGCCGAGCGGCGCTACCCGAAGGAGGCGCGCGGCTAAAGGGCCGCAGGCCGCAGAAAGAACGATACATGCGCCGGCGCAAGCCGGCTGCGGCCCGCGGGCAGACGCCCACGGGCCGCGCTTTTGCCCGCGG
>CAZIRB010000194.1:0-2244 GCA_964541695.1 uncultured Oscillospiraceae bacterium | reverse complement strand
GGCCAAGGAAGCGCGGCTCTTTGCCAAGCCTGTCGAACGCGGAGACGAGCGTCGTTGTCGAACCGATCTCCGCGACGAGCACGTCCGCTTTGCAGTTCACAAGCCCCGCGCCTCCCGCGCGGTTACCAAAAACGTCGCGACGTGGTTTCCGTGCGTGCCGCGCGAGAAGCCCTCGTCCGCGCCGGCTTCGCGCGCTTTCTCGGGCACAATCTGCGTGCCGCCCGCGACGAATAGTAACCTGTCGCGCACACCCATCTCAATAGCGGTCTCGTGCACGCGGCGGATGTTCTTATAGTGGATATCGTCGTGCGAGATGATCGTCGAAGCCAATATCGCGTCGGCATGCAGCTCGACGGCCGCGCCCACGATCTTTTCGGGCGGCACGCTCGTGCCGAGGTACACGACCTCGACGCCGTATTTCTCGATGCCGTCGTGCTTGATGTCGATGATCTCGCGCATGCCGACGGAGTGCTCGTCCTCGCCGAGCGTGCCGCAGACCACGCGCAGCGGGCGTTTGGCGATCGCCTCGCGCAACACGTCGTCGCCGAGCACATCAGGTTCCTGCGGCAATGTCAGCGAATCGACGTCGATATCGAAGCCGACCCTGCCGCGCAGCTCGACGCGCGTGCCCTCGGCGCGCTGCATGACCTCGCGCGAGATCACCGTGGCGCCCGTCAGCCCCATGCGCCGCGCGGTCTCGAGCGCCGCGGCCTCGGCGAGCCGCTTTTCGACCGGGAAGAACATTGTCAACAGCACCGTGCCGTCCGCGAGCCACTCCATCTCGGGCCTTAGCTTCTTCGCGCCGGGCCGCGCGTATTCCTTTACCTCCGCCATGCGGCAGGAAACGTTGTCGCGCTCGTCCAATTCATCGATATATTGAATCTTGTCCGGGTCCTCGAGCGTGCAGCCGCCGATCAGGCCGGACGGGTTCCCGGGGTCGCCGCCGTACTGCGACACGTTGTTCTGCCCGAAATGCGCCGTGACGGGCGCCATGTAGTCCGCAGCGCGCTTGACCACCGTGCCCGCGCCGATGCCGCCGCCGATCTTGCGCGCGATGCCGTCGCCGTTGCGTTCCGGGAACATGCCGGAGTCGACGAACATGCCGTTCTCGACCGCGGCGAAATACCCGCCCTGAGAAATCATCTCCTCAAGGAACAGCACGGCGCGCTCGATCAGCTCGCGGCTCTTGTCGGCCAGGTAGCCGGTTTTTTTCAGCTCGACCATGTCCATCAGCCCGTCCATACCGACGAGCGCCTGCTTGGCCGTGTCGCAGGCCTCGATGTTGTAGATGTGCCACGGGACGTTGCGCCCCTCGTCCGGCGTGATCGTGGACTGGATGTCCGCGCTCGTCAGCTTCGAGACCAGCATGTTCAGCACGTGCGTCACCGTGGCCTCGCGCGTGCTGGACTCGATGTACTTCGTGTTCATCTGCGCGCGCATGCGATAGCCTGAGAAGAGCTTCCGGAGCGCCACCGCGTACGGCAGGTCCATGTGCACGCACGGCGCGGGCGTGGCCGACGGCGGCACCGTCGAGAGGCAGATGTTCTCCTTTTTGACCCCGACCCGTTCCGAGAAGCGCGCGTTGACCGCGTGCTGCACCATCAGCTCCGGCATCACCTTCCACGCGTCCTGCGCGGTGGCGTTGGCGTTGTGCGCGCCGTCGATCTGCGCCATGTTTGCCCACGCGATGAGCCGTTTACTCTCCGCCGCGTCGACGAACGAGCGCACCATGTTGATGTTCCGGTAGATTACGTTGTACTGCGGGTCCTGGTGGCAGCCGTTGACGCCCTCCTCGGCGAACATGACCGCGATGTCCGGCCCCGCCACGCCGGAGACGTAGCTGTGATAGTTGATTGGCCGGCCGACCTCGTCCTCGATGAGATCGAGCGCCTTTCGCTGCGCGCGCACCTGCTTTCTGGACACCGGCACGCCGCCCACGCCCTGCGGCGTGCCCTCGATCAGGCCGTCGAAGTGGCTCTGGCCCGCCGTGCGGATCACCATGATGTGGTCCGCGCCGTGGTGCGCCGCCATGCGCATGCGGCGGATGTCGTCCTCAAAGCGGCCGGACGCGATCTCCGTCGTGATCACGGGCAGCGGCTGCGGGTCTATACCCCCGAAGTTGTGCGCGGGCGGCAGCGGCACGGAATCAACGAGCGGCTTTGCGCAGTCCTTGTACGTAAACGGCCCCAGCGCGAGGTTCTCCGCGGGCTCGCGCCAGGTCCAGCCGCGCCGCCGCGGCCGGTA
>CAZIRB010000193.1:0-2302 GCA_964541695.1 uncultured Oscillospiraceae bacterium | reverse complement strand
CGTCGTAGCTGCGGTCCGAGCCGGCAAAATCGCGGCCGGCGGACAGCGACACGATGCACGGGATCTTGGCGGGCAGGGCGGAAAGCATTTCGAGCGCGACAGGCGCGTCGCGGTCCGGGTCTGCGAGCTTCGTCAGCACGATGTGCTTGATCATGGGGTGGTTTCTCCTTATGTGATTTCGATGCGTTAAAAATTCTCCAGCGCGGCTAACAATACCGCGTCGCGGTCCTGCATGCGCCCCTGCTTTTGCAATAGATCGACTTGGCCGAACGCGATCACCGCGCGTTCGAGCCGCGCGCGCGTCAGCTTCTTCGCGTTCTTGACGCTCATGCGCGCGGCGTAGGCGTTGCCGGAAAGTTTTTTGGCCGCGGCCTCGTCGGAGAGCCCTGAATCGGTAAGTTCCCGCGCGACAAGCATCTGCCGCAGCCGCCCCTCGAGGAAGGCCGCGAGCCCCAGCGCGTTCTCGCCGGAGTGGATCAGGCCCGCGAGCGCCGCCAGGCCAGCTTTTTTGTCGCCCGCGACCAGGCGGTCGAGCATCGTGAAGATGCGGTACTCGATATTCGGCGCGATGCACGCGTCGAGGTGCTGTTCCGTCACCGGATTGCCGTAGCCCGCGTAGGCCGCGGCCTTGGCGGCGGCGCTTTCGAGCGCGCGCAGGCTTGTCCCGACCATGTCGACGAGCTTGCGCGCCGAAGGCCGGTCGAGCGCGCAGCCGAGCTCCTTTGCGCGCTTTTGCGCAAACGCCGCGGCCATGGTCTCGTCGTACGCGGCAAACTCCACGGCGCGGCCCAGTTCCCGCATCTTCGCCGAAAGCGCGCCCTTTGCCGCGTCGCCGCGTTCGGAGATAACGAGCAGCGTGCTCTCCGGCACGCGCGAGACGTAGGCGGCGAGCTTGCCGCCCTCGTCCGCGGACAGGCGGCGCACAAAGACCAGCCGCCGCTCGTCAAAGAACGGCAGCGTCTCGCACGCGGCGATCACGTCCGCGGCTTGCGGCGCATCCAGGGTAAGCGCGTTCAGCGCGGCGGCGGCGGGCAGAAGCAGGCCGAGAAACCGTTTCTCCGCCTGCTCGATGGCGTATTCTTCATCGCCGAACAGATAGTACGCGCCCGACACGTCCCCGCGTTTGAGCGCGTCGAACAGCCGCGCGTCCGGCCTGGCCCGATACTCTTCCATACGGCAACAGTATACCCTAAATCCGCCACACGAGCAACGACAGCGTGAGCGCAAAAAGCGCGTAGAGCGCGCGGGTTTTTGCGTCGCGCTTGGTCAGCCGCGAGGCGAACAGGATGGCGGCCAGGTACAGGAGAAACGCGATTGCGGACGGCTTGGGCACGGCGGCGGAGAGGCCGTTCGTCGCGCGCGCGGCCGATACGACGACCGACAGCAGGAAGCCCGGCACGACGGCGGCCGCCTTGGCAAGCGGCAGCCAAAGGTACGAGAGCAGCGTCACAACGAGCGCGGGCACGGGGAACAGAGCCGCGACCGGCAGCACGATCACGTTGCCGAGGAGCGCGACGACGGACACGTTGCCGAAAAACAGCGCGGATGAGGGCAATGTGGCAAGGAGCGCCGCGGCGCTGCCCGCGAGCACGTCCGCAAACGCGCTGCCGAGAATTTTCAGACGGTCGCGCAGGATCGGATAGAGCAGCGCCAGCCCGTACACCGCGAGGAACGAAAGCTGGAAGCCCGCGTAGAACAGCGCGGCGGGCTGGAACAGCAGGAGCATAAGGCCCGAGAACGCGAGCGCGGACAGCGTGTCCGCGCGCTTTCGCAGCGGAAACGCCGCGTGCAGCGTAAACAGCATGACGGACGCGCGCACGATCGACGGCACGGCGCAGGTGAGCAGCGTGTAGAACGCGAGGAACGCGCCGAGGATCAGCAGCTTGAGCACAGGGCGGTCAAAGCGCAAAAGCGGCAGCAGCGCCGCGGCGAGGATGGCGACGTTCATGCCGGACACCGCAAGCAGATGCCCCACGCCCGCGTCGTACATGGCGTCGTAGGTGCTTTGTTCCATCTCGCTCTTGTAGCCGAGCAGCATGCCCGCGGCAAGGCCCGGCTCCTCGGGAAACAGTTCTTCAATACGCGCGGAAATCGCAGTGCGCAGGCCGACGAGCAGCCCGTACGCGTCCCGCTCGGGCGGTAACAGCATAAGCGTCGCAATTTCGCCCTCGGCAAGCGCCACGACGCCGAGATACTCATAATACGCGGCGTTGTAGGTCGGCTCCCGCAGCGCGGCGGTCACGTCGGCGCGCTGGCCGTAGACCACGGGCGTTTCCGTTTCGACCGAGAGCCGCACGCGGCC
>CAZIRB010000192.1:0-2302 GCA_964541695.1 uncultured Oscillospiraceae bacterium | reverse complement strand
GGCCGCGTGCGGCTCTCGGTCGAAACGGAAACGCCCGTGGTCTACGGCCAGCGCGTCGACGTGACGGCCGCGCTGCGAAAGCCTGCCTACAACGCCGCGTATTATGAGTATCTCGGCGTCATGGTGCTTGCCGAGGGCGAGCCCGCGACGCTTGTGCTGTCCGATCCGGAGCGGGACGCGTACGGGCTGCTCGTCGGCCTGCGCGCCGCGATTTCCGCGCGCATCGAGGAGTTGTTCCCCGAGGAGCCGGGCCTTGCCGCGGGCATGCTGCTCGGCTACAAGAGCGAGATCGAGAAGAGCACCTACGACGCGATGTACGACGCGGGCGTGGGGCATCTGCTCGCGGTGTCCGGCATGAACGTCGCCATACTCGCTGCGGCGCTGATGCCGCTTTTGCGCTTCGACCGCCCTGTGCTCAAGCTCCTGATACTTGGCGCGTTTCTCGCGTTCTACACGCTGCTCACCTGCGCCGCGCCGTCGATCGTGCGCGCGTCGGTCATGCTGTTTACGCTGCACGCGGCGTTTCCGCTGCGAAAGCGCACGGACACGCTGTCCGCGCTCGCGTTCTCGGGACTTGTCATATTGCTGTTCCAGCCTGCCGTGCTGTTCTACGCGGGCTTCCAGCTCTCGTTTCTCGCGGTATACGGGCTCGCGCTGCTCTATCCGATTCTACGCGACCGGCTCCGTTTCCTCGGCAGCGCGTTTGCGGACGTACTCGCGGGCAGCGCCGCGGCGCTCCTTGCCACATTGCCCTCGTCCGCGCTGTTTTTCGGCAACGTGTCGGTCGTGGCGCTCCTTGGCAACGTGCTCGTGCTGCCGGTCGCGGCGCTGTTCCCCGTGCCCGCGCTCGTTGTGGTGCTGCTCTCGTACGTTTCGCTGCCGCTCGCCAGGGCGGTCGCCGTCGTGCCGGGCTTTCTGCTGTCGGTCGTCGTGTCGGCCGCGCGCGCGACGAACGGCCTCTCCGCCGCCGTGCCCAAGCCGTCCGCAATCGCGTTTCTCCTGTACCTGGCCGCCATCCTGTTCGCCTCGCGGCTGACCAAGCGCGACGCAAAAACCCGCGCGCTCTACGCGCTTTTTGCGCTCACGCTGTCGTTGCTCGTGTGGCGGATTTAGGGTATACTGTTGCCGTATGGAAGAGTATCGGGCCAGGCCGGACGCGCGGCTGTTCGACGCGCTCAAACGCGGGGACGTGTCGGGCGCGTACTATCTGTTCGGCGATGAGGAATACGCCATCGAGCAGGCGGAGAAGCGGTTTCTCGGCCTGCTTTTGCCCGCCGCCGCCGCGCTGAACGCGCTGAGCCTGGACGCGCCGCAGGCCACGGACGTGATCGCCGCGTGCGAGACGCTGCCGTTCTTCGACGAGCGGCGGATTATCTTCGTGCGCCGCCTGTCCGCGGACGAGGGCGGCAAGCTCGCCGCCTACGTGCCGCGCGTGCCGGAGAGCACGCTTCTCGTTATCTCCGAGCGCGGCGACGCGGCAAAGGGCGCGCTGCTGGCGAAGATGCGGGAGTTGGGCCGCGCCATCGAGTTTGCCGCGTACGACGAGACCATGGCCGCGGCGTTTGCGCAAAAGCGCGCCAAGGAGCTCGGCTGCGCGCTCGACCGAATCGCCGCGATAAAGCTCGTCGACATGGTCGGCACCGGGCTGCGCGCGCTCGAAAGCGCCGTCGCCAAGGCCGCTGCCTACGCGGGCTACGGCAATCCGGTGACGGAACAGCACCTCGACGCGTGCATCGCGCCGAACATCGAGTACCGCATCTTCACGATGCTCGACCGCCTGGTCGCGGGCGATAAAAAAGCGGGCCTTGCGGCGCTTGCGGGTCTGATCCATTCCGGCGAGAACGCGCTGGGGCTCGCGGCCTTCCTAGAGGGGCGGCTTAGGCAGATGCTCGTTGCCCGGGAATTGGTCGATTCCGGCCTCTCCGACGAGGCCGCTGCCAAAAAGCTTTCCGGCAACGCCTACGCCGCGCGCATGAGCGTCAAGAACGCAAAGAAGCTGACAAGAGCGCGGCTCGAACGCGCCGTACTCGCGTTCGGCCAGGTCGACCTTTTGCAAAAGCAGGGGCGCATGCAGGACCGCGACGCGCTGCTTGCCGCCGCGCTGGAGAATTTTTAATCGCATCGAAATTACATAAGGAGAACCGTCCCATGATCAAGCACATCGTGCTGACGAAGCTCGCCGACCCGGACCGTGACGCGCTGATCGCGCTCGAAATGCTCTCCGCTCTGCCCGCAAAGATCCCGTGTATCGTGTCGCTGTCCGCCGGCCGCGATTTTGCCGGCTCGGACCGCAGCTACGACG
>CAZIRB010000191.1:0-2328 GCA_964541695.1 uncultured Oscillospiraceae bacterium | reverse complement strand
GCAGCGTTTCCCACGGCGGGTCGCCGCCGCGCTCGAAGTGCGTTTCGCCTGGAAACGGCATATTTGCCTCGACCCACTCGATGTCGTTGGAGAACACGAACCACACCGCGTTCGGCACAAGCTCGCGCATGCGGACGAGCGCGCGCTTAAAATAGTCCGGACCGCAGACGTCCGCGTAGTTCTTGATCGACTCGTCCAGAAAATCGCCGCGGCGCACGGAGACGCAGACCGGCTCGGTTTCGGCCATGCGCTCGTACAGCTCCGCGTTTTCCGGCAGTGGCGGATGGACGGGCGTAAACTCCCGACGAATCTCGTCCGCGATGTGCGCAAAGTATTTCTCGGATTCCAGGTATCCGGATACAAGCTTGTTCTTTGCGCGGCTTTTGCGGAACGCGTAGTATCCGTCCTGCATCTGGTACAGCCCAAAACAGTTCAGCAGCGGCTGCAGCCGCGTCTCCACGTTATGCTGCACCGCGCGCTGGTGCTGAATCTGATCGCTTTTCCAGCCGCTTTGGATCAGAAGCCCAACGCAGCCCGCGACAAACCGCTGGACGAGCGTCGGCCGCGGCACGTCCGTTCGGAACAGGCGCACGTTCAGGTCCCGCAGCAGATTCCCCTCACGGCCGAACGCGAGTGCGATCTCCTCGTTCGAGTACAGCCGCGCCTGGATGCCGCGCATGGCGGCGTATTGGAACATCTGGTTCCCGAGCCTGCCCTGAATGTGAATCCCCAGCATCGCGGCCTCCTTACGCGTCCAAGTCGGGGTGCTTGAGCTCGGCGCCGGCCGCGCGCACGGCAGCGCGTGCGAGCACCCGCGTCGGGTCGATGGCGGGCGCGTCGATGCCGCCGTACTGGAACGCGAGCGGCAGTTCTGTGCAGCCAAGCACGAAAACCTCGGCGCCGCGCGCGGTCAGATTCGCCAGCACCGCTCGTATACCGTCCGTCGGATAGTCGCGCCGCCCCTGCTTGACGCCGTCGTAGATCAGCTTCATGACCTCGGCCTGCCCTTCTTCGTCCGGCAACAGCAGCTGCACTTCCGGCGCCTCGGCGTCGAACGCGTCCGTGTATACGCCGGTTTTGACCGTGCCGCTCGTGGCGAGCAGCGCAACGGCGCGATACCCTTTCCTTGCGACGTGCCTGGCTGTTTCGCGCGGCATGTGCAGAAACGGAACCGACACCTCGCGCGCGATGTCGCCATAGAAATAATGCGCGGTGTTGCAGGCCATCACAAGCAGCTCCGCGCCCGCGCGCTCGAGCCGTTTGGCCGAGCGGATCAGCTCCGGCCGCGGGTCGGGGCCGCCGGCAAGGATCGCCGCGGTGCGGTCCGAGACGCGCGTATTGCTGTCGAGCAGCATCGGGATATGCTCCTGGTCACGGACGGCCGCCGTCTCGTCCAGTATCTTCAAAAAAAGGTCGGCCGACGCCTCCGGCCCCATGCCGCCCAGTATGCCGATGGTTTTCATAAGCTGGTTACCTCCCGCTCCATTATAGAAAACAAGCGTACTTAAGTAAAGGGCACATACCATGGCCGTGGCGAAAAACGCGCGCCGCAGCGTGCCGCCCAAATCATAAACACAGGTAAAAATCCGCAAAGCCGATGCTCTCCGCGCTAAAACCACGCGCGTCCTGCGGTTTTCGGCCGCCGCGCTTGCTTTTTTGTGCGGCTGTGGTATTGTCATAGGGAACGGAAAATTTCGGCAAACAGGGAGGAAGCGCGCATGCGCAGAAAAGACCGCGAACTGACCGACCCCGCCGCCATCCGGCGCATCCTCGACGAAAGCCGCGTCTGCCGGCTTGGCCTCGTCGACGACGGCGTCCCCTATATCGTGCCGCTCAACTTCGGCTACGGCTGGAACGGCGGCGCGCCCGTATTCTACTTCCACAGCGCGCGCGAAGGCCGGAAGATCGATCTTTTGCGCCGCGGCGGCACGATCTGCGTCGAGATCGACCGCGAGTTGGGCCTCGTCGGGGCCGACTGCCCGTGCGAATACGGCTTTTCCTACGAGAGCGTGATTGGCGAGGGCACGGCGCGCTTCTTGACGGAACCGGCGGAAAAAGCCGCCGCGCTGACGCAAATTATGCTGCACCAGACGGGCAAGCTATACACGTTCACGGAGGACATGCTGCAAGGCGTCGAGGTGTTCGCGGTGACGGTCACAACGCTTGCCGCCAAGGCCCGCCTGGTCTAGCCGCCCGCGTAATCGATGCCCGCCCGGCGCGCCTGCGCGTGCTGAAGCTTGCGCGGGATGCGATACACGCGGCCGTCCTTTTCGAAGTTCGCGCCCGTCTGCTTAAAGTAGAACGGCACGCCCGCGCTTTGGCACTGGC
>CAZIRB010000190.1:0-2336 GCA_964541695.1 uncultured Oscillospiraceae bacterium | reverse complement strand
GCAGCGTTTCCCACGGCGGGTCGCCGCCGCGCTCGAAGTGCGTTTCGCCTGGAAATGACATATTCGCCTTGACCCATTCGATGTCGTTGGAGAACACGAACCACACCGCGTCCGGCACAAGCCCGCTCATGCGGGCGAGCGCGCGCTTAAAATAATCCGGGCCGCAGACGTTCGCGTAGTTTCTGATCGACTCGTCCAGAAAATCGCCGCGGCGCACGGAGACGCAGACCGACTCGGTCTCGGCCATGCGCGCGTACAGCGCCGCGTTTTCGGTCTGCGGCGGATGGACGGGCGTAAACTCGCGGCGAATCTCATCCGCGATGTGCGCAAAATACTGTTCGGACTCCAGATACCCGGACACGAGCTTGTTCTTCGCGCAGCTTTTGTGGAACGCATAGTATCCGTCCTGCATCTGGTACAACCCGAAGCAGTTCAGCAGCGGCTGCAGCCGCGTCTCGACGTCGTGCTGCACCGCGCGCTGGTGCTGAATCTGATCGCTTTTCCAGCCGCTCTGGATCAGAAGCCCCACGCAGCCAGCCACGAACCGCTGCACAAGCGTCGGCCGCGGCACGTCGATGCGGAACGGACGCACGTTCAGGTCCCGCAGCAGGTTCCCCTCGCGTCCGAACGCGAGCGCGATCTCCTCGTTTGGGTACAGCCGTGCCCGGATGCCGCGCATGGCGGCGTATTGAAACATCTGGTTCCCGAGCCGGCCCTGAATGTGAATCCCCAGCATCTGCGGCCTCCTTACGCGTCCGAATCGGGGTTTTTAAGCTGCGCGCCGGCCGCGCGCACGGCCGCGCGCGCGAGCACGCGCGTCGGGTCGACGGCGGGCGCGTCGATGCCGCCGTACCGGAACGCGAGCGGCAGCTCCGTGCAGCCGAGCACGAAACCCTGTGCGCCGCGCGCGGTCAGGTCGGCAAGCGCTGCGCGGATACCGTCCGTTGGGTAGTCGCGTCGCCCTTGCTTGACCCCGTCGTAGATCAGCTTCATGACCTCGTCCTGCCCTTTTTCGTCCGGCAGCAGCAGCTGCGCATCCGGCGCCTCCGCGGCGAACGCGTCCGCATACACGCCGGTTTTGACCGTGCCGCTCGTGGCGAGCAGCGCAACGGCACGGTATCCTTTCTTTGCGACATGCTTTGCCGTTTCGCACGGCATGTGTAGAAACGGGACCGCCACCTCTCGCGCGATGTCGTCGTAGAAAAAATGCGCGGTGTTGCAGGCCATCACAAGCAGCTCCGCGCCAGCGCGCTCAAGTCGCTTGGCCGAGCGGATCAGCTCCGGCCGCGGATCGGGGCCGCCGGAAAGAATGGCCGCGGTGCGGTCGGAGATGCGCGTATTGCTGTCGAGCAGCATCGGGATGTGCTCCTGGTCGCGGACGGCCGCCGTCTCGTCGAGTATCTTCAAAAACAGGTCGGCCGACGCCTCCGGCCCCATGCCGCCCAATATGCCGATGGTCTTCATGGTCAAATTTCCTCCCGCTCCACTTATTATAGAAAACAAGCGTACGCAAGTAAAGGGCACATACCATGGCCGCGGCATAAAAACGCGCGCCGCAGCGTGCGCCGCCCAAATCATGAACACAGGTCAAAATCCGCAAAAACGCTGTTCTCCGTGCTAAAACCGCGCGCATCCTGCGGTTTTCGGCCGCCGCGCTTGCTTTTTTATGCGGCTGTGGTATTGTCATAGGGAACGGAAAATTTCGGCAAACAGGGAGGAACCGCGCGTGCGCAGAAAAGACCGCAAACTGACCGACCCCGCCGCCATCCGGCGGATACTGGACGAAAGCCGCGTCTGCCGGCTCGGCCTCGTCGACGACGGCGTCCCCTATATCGTGCCGCTCAACTTCGGCTACGACTGGAACGGCGGCGCGCCCGTATTCTACTTCCACAGCGCGCGCGAAGGCCGGAAGATCGATCTTTTGCGCCGCGGCGGCGCGGTTTGCGTCGAGATCGACCGCGAGCTGGGCCTCGTCGGGTCCGACTGCCCGTGCGAATACGGCTATTCGTACGAGAGCGTGATCGGCGAGGGCACGGCACGCTTCTTGACGAGTACTGCGGAAAAAGCCGCCGCGCTGACGCAAATTATGCTGCGCCAGACGGGCAAGCTATACACGTTTACGGAGGACATGATGCAGAGTGTCGAGGTGTTCGCGGTGACGGTCGCAACGCTTGCCGCCAAGTCCCGCCCGGTCTAGCCGCCCGCGTAGTCGATGCCCGCCCGGCGCGCCTGCGCGTGCTGTAGCTTGCGCGGGATGCGGTACACGCGGCCGTCCTTTTCAAAGTTCGCGCCCGTCTGCTTAAAGTAGAACGGCACGCCCGCGCTTTGGCACTGGC
>CAZIRB010000189.1:0-2349 GCA_964541695.1 uncultured Oscillospiraceae bacterium | reverse complement strand
GATCGTGCCAATGTTTACGTGCGGTTTCTTCCTCTCGAATTTTGCCTTCGCCATTACAATCGATTCCTCCTAAAATATTGGTTGCTACCCGCCTTTGATCGCTTGTAACGGCAGCGGGCAAAGTTTTTTGTGCATCCTCTTATTAGGGATGCTGGAGCGGGTGATGGGAATCGAACCCACATAGCCAGCTTGGGAAGCTGGAGCTCTGCCACTGAGCTACACCCGCAGGCCTGTCCAAAGACGCGAAAAACCGGGTTTTCCAACCGCGCCGGCGCATGGCCGTTACCCCATACGCCACCACGATAGTAAACCTATTCTAGTGTGTTTTTAACGAATTGTCAACAGCGGCCGCCCTGCGATGAACGAAAAAAGTACAGGCGGCGGAACGCGTTCTGCCCCGCCGCCAAACCGTCAAAAACCGCGCCGTCATTTGCCCTCGAACGGGAACGTATACGGCAGGCCGTACTTGTCGCGCACCGCGAGGATGTCCTTCTGCACGGCCTCGCCGAGCGGCACGCCTTTATCTTTGCGTTCGAGCCAGACGAGGTACTCCTTCTCGCCCGCCGTGTAGATGCGCTCCTGGCCGGGCGCCTTTTGCGAGGCGCGCAGCCCGCGCAGGATCTCGCCGCAGGTATGCGTAAACGACTCGAGCCCGAGGAAGGCCGCGGGGTCGATCGCGAGGAAGAAATGCCCGAGGTGGTACGGTTTTTTATTGCCGTTCTCGTCGCGGTCGGTGAGCTGTTTTAAAAAGCTGCCGGCGGCGAGCGCCGCGGAGAGCACCTCGATCACCGTCGCGTAGCCGTAGCCCTTGTACCCGGCCAGCTCCTCGCCGATGCCGCCGAGCGGCGCGAGCGCGGCCGTGCCCTTCGTCAGGTCGACGAGGATCTGGCTGGAGTCCGTCATCGCGCTGCCGTCGTGGCCGATCACCATGCCCGCGGGCGTGTCCTTGCCCGCGCGCGCGAAATACTCGATCTTGCCGCGCTGCGTGATCGACGTGGCGCAGTCGAGCACGAACGGGAAGTCCTCGTCCGTCGGGAAGCCCACGGTCAGCGGGTTCGTGCCGAGCATGTTCTCGACGCCGAACGTCGGCGCGATGCTCGGCCGAGCGTTCGTGCCGGTGATGCCGATCATGCCCTGGCTCGTCGCCATCGTCGCGTAATAGCCCGCGATGCCGTAGTGCGTGGAGTTGCGCACCGCCGTCATGCCGAGTCCGTACGCCTTGGCCTTGTCGATCGCCGTCTGCATGGCACGGCGGCTTGCGACCATGCCCATGCCGTCGTGCGCGTCGACGACCTGCGTGGTCGCCGTCTCCTTCAAAATCTCGTACTCCGTGACGGGCTTCTGGATGCCGGCCTCGATGCGGTCGATGTAGATCGGCTTAAAGCGGTTGCAGCCGTGGCTCTCGATGCCGCGGCGGTCGCTCTCCATCAGCACCTCGGCGCAGAGCCGCGCGTCGTCGTCCGGCACGCCGACGGTACGGAACGCGTCCGTCATAAAGTCGCCGATCAGTTTCCAGCTTACATAGGGTCTTGTTTCGTGTTCCATGGTCATCTCTCCTCCCAGTGTTTCGATCGTTCCACCGCGCGCTGCCAAGACGCAACGAGGCACGCGCGCTTTGCTTCGTCCATGGCGGGCCTGAACACGCGCTCGCTTTTCCAGCGCGCGGCAAGCTCTTTTTCGTCGCGGTACGCGCCCACGGCAAGCCCGGCAAGCGCCGCCGCGCCGAGCGCCGTCGACTCGACGCATTTGGGCCGGTTTACGGCCGCCCCGAGCAGGTCCGCCTGGAACTGCATCATCACGTCCGACACGGCCGCGCCGCCGTCGACGCGCAGCTCAAAGAGCGCTTCCCCGCTGTCCTTCTCCATCGTGCGCACAAGGTCGTTCACCTGGAACGCGATGCCCTCGAGCACCGCGCGGCAGACGTGCGCCTTCGTGGTCCCGCGCGTGATGCCGACAAGCGCCCCGCGCGCGTACATGTCCCAGTGCGGCGCGCCGAGGCCCGTGAACGCGGACACGAAGAACGCGCCGCCCGCGTCCGGCACGCTCGCCGCCAGCGCGTCGACCTCGGGCGCGCTGCGCACAAGGCCCAGGTCGTCGCGCAGCCACTTGATCGAGCTGCCCGCGTTGAACACGCTGCCCTCGAGCGCGTAGTTGACCTTTCCCCCGACGCCCCACGCGATCGTCGTTAGCAGGCGGTTTTGGCTCCGCACCGGCGTTTCGCCCGTCTGTAAAATCAAAAAGCTCCCCGTGCCGTACGTGCACTTGGCCTGGCCTTTATTAAAGCAGGCCTGCCCGAACAGCGCCGCCTGCTGGTCGCCCGCCGCGCCGGCAATCGGCACGCCCGCAAGC
>CAZIRB010000188.1:0-2373 GCA_964541695.1 uncultured Oscillospiraceae bacterium | reverse complement strand
ACGTACAGCGCGCCGATGCCCTTCGGCCCGTGCAGCTTATGGCCGGACAGCGACAAAAGGTCGATGTTCAGCTCCTTTACGTCGATCGGGACATGGCCCACCGCCTGCACGGCGTCCGTATGGAACACAACGCCCTTCTCGCGGCAAACCTTGCCGATCTCGCCGATGGGTTCAATCGTGCCGACCTCGTTGTTGGCAAACATGATCGAAACGAGCACGGTGTCCGGACGGATCGCTTCCGCAACCTGCCCGGCCGTGACAAGGCCGTTTTCGTCGACGGACAGGTAGGTGACCTCCGCGACCCCCTCCTTCTCCATCGCCTGCAGCGTATGCAGCACGGCATGGTGCTCGATCTGCGTCGTAATGACGTGCTTGCCCTTTTTGACGTTTGCTGCCACGACGCCACGCAGCGCCATGTTGTCGCTCTCCGAGCCACCCGCCGTGAAGATGATCTCGTCCGACGCGGCACCAAGCGCCTTTGCGACCCTGTCGCGCGCCTCGTACACGAGCTTCGCCGCGTCCCGCGAAAACGCGTGGATGCCGGACGGGTTGCCGTAGGTGTCCGTAAAGCACGGCAGCATCGCGTCGATGACCTCCTGCCGCACCCGCGTGGTCGCCGCATTGTCAAGATAGATTCGCTGCATGTTCCAATCGCCTCTTTTGCTCGAGATTTTCGTTGAGTAAGTCCTGTATCGTCGTTTTGCGCAGCACGTCGTTGATCCGATGC
This sequence comes from uncultured Oscillospiraceae bacterium, assembly GCA_964541695.1. Lineage (GTDB taxonomy): Bacteria > Bacillota > Clostridia > Christensenellales > CAG-138 > CAZKGE01. The sequence goes on along the minus strand of CAZIRB010000188.1, from coordinate 1,646 downwards.
TGCAAAGTTAAAAACAGCGGCCGCGCCGCGCAGACGCAGGCGTTTTCGCAGCCCTTGCCGGCGGTGCCGACGCAGTCGACCACGGCCGTCGTGCCCTCCAGCGCCCGCAGCACGCACTCGACCGAGAGCGTCTCCGGTGAGACCGACAGCGCGTACCCGCCTGAAGCGCCGCGCACGGTTTCGACGATGCCGCTTGTCCGAAGCGTGCGCAGAATCCGCTCGAGATATGCTTGGGACACGCCCTGGCTGGCCGCAAGCTGCGCGAGCGTCATCGTGCTGCCGCGCGCAACCGCGGCAAGGTCCACGACCGCCTTAAGCCCGTATCTTCCTTTCGTCGAAAGCCTCATTCGTTAATCCCGACCACTTTGGTCGCCTTTCGGCTACACTATACCAGACTCTGACAGCGTTGTCAACACGATCAAACAAAAAAGGCCGCGCCGTCGCGGCCTGAAAAAACAGATTTTACTCGTAGAGCGGGAAGCGCGCGCACAGCTCGAGCACGGCGCGTTTCGTCTCGGGGACCGCCTCCTCGCCATGCTTGACGACCGCGGCGACGAGACGGCCGATTGTGCGCATCTCGTCCTCCTTCATACCGCGCGTCGTGACCGCGGGCGTGCCGTAGCGCACGCCGCTCGTGGCGCGCACGCCCTGCTTTTCAAATGGGATCGTGTTCTTGTTCGCGGTGATATGCGCCGCATCGAGCAGATGCTGCGCGTCCGCGCCGCTGACACCGAGCGCGGAGATGTCCGTCAGAATCAGATGCGTGTCCGTGCCGCCAGCGACCAGCCGGATGCCCTCGCCGCTGAGCGTCTCGGCCAAAACCTTGGCGTTCTTGACGATCTGGCGCTGGTAGGCGGCAAACTCCGGCCGCATCGCCTCGAAAAAACAGACGGCCTTGGCGGCGATGACGTGCATCAACGGCCCTCCCTGCATGCCGGGGAACACCGCCTTGTCCACGCGGGAGGCAAGCTCCGCTTTACTCAGGATCAGCCCGCCGCGCGGGCCGCGCAGCGTCTTATGCGTGGTCGACGTCACGACGTCCGCGTACGGGAACGGGTTCTCGTGCTCGCCCGCCACGATCAGACCGCTGATATGCGCGATGTCGGCCATAAAGAACGCGCCGACGCTCCTGGCGACCTCCGAGATGCGGCGAAAGTCGATCGCGCGCGGATAGGCGCTCGCGCCTGCGACGATCACCTTCGGCCGGTGCTCGTGCGCCAGACGCTCGAGCTCGTCGTAGTCGATGCACTCGTCGCGCTCGCTGACGCCGTAGTGCACGAAGTTGTACCGCTTGCCGGACTCGGACGCCTTGCTGCCGTGCGACAGGTGTCCGCCGTGCGTGAGGCGCATGGACAGAATCGTCTCGTCCGGCTCGGCCAGCGCCATGTACGCGCCCATGTTGGCCTGCGTGCCGGAGTGCGGCTGGACGTTTGCGTGTTCGGCGTGAAAGAGCGCCTTGGCGCGCTCACGCGCAAGCTCTTCGACCTCGTCGACGTATTCGCAGCCGCCGTAGTAGCGCGCGCCGGGGTAACCCTCGGCGTACTTATTTGTCAGCGGGCTGCCGAGCGCCGCCATCACCGCGTCGGAAACGAAATTCTCGGATGCGATCAGCTCCAGATGGTTTCTCTGCCGGTTGAGTTCCTGCT
>CAZIRB010000187.1:0-2373 GCA_964541695.1 uncultured Oscillospiraceae bacterium | reverse complement strand
ACGTACAGCGCGCCGATGCCCTTCGGCCCGTGCAGCTTATGGCCGGACAGCGACAGAAGGTCGATGTTCAGCTCCTTTACATCGATCGGAACATGGCCTACCGCCTGCACGGCGTCCGTATGGAACACAACGCCCTTCTCGCGGCAGACCTTGCCGATCTCGCCGATGGGCAGGATCGAGCCGACCTCGTTGTTGGCGAACATGATCGAAACGAGCACGGTGTCCGGCCGGATCGATTCCGCGACCTGCCCGGCCGTGACGAGGCCGTTTTCGTCGACGGGCAGGTAGGTGACTTCCGCGACGCCCTCTTTCTCCATCGCCTGCAGCGTATGCAGCACGGCGTGGTGCTCGATCTTGGTCGTAATGACGTGCCTGCCCTTTTTGACGTTCGCCGCCACGACGCCGCGCAGCGCCATGTTGTCGCTCTCCGAGCCGCCCGCCGTGAAGATGATCTCGTCCGACGCGGCATTCAGCGCCCTTGCGATCTTGTCGCGCGCCTCGTACACGAGCTTTGCCGCGTCCCGCGAGAACGCGTGGATGCCGGACGGATTGCCGTAGGTTTCCGTAAAGCACGGCAGCATCGCGTCGATGACCTCCTGCCGCACCCGCGTGGTCGCCGCATTGTCAAGATAGATTCGCTGCATGTTCCAATCGCCTCTTTTGCTCGAGATTTTCGTTGAGTAAGTCCTGTATCGTCGTTTTGCGCAGCACGTCGTTGATCCGATGCTGCAAAGTTAAAAACAGCGGCCGCGCCGCGCAGACGCAGGCGTTTTCGCAGCCCTTGCCGGCGGTGCCGACGCAGTCGACCACGGCCGTCGTGCCCTCCAGCGCCCGCAGCACGCACTCGACCGAGAGCGTCTCCGGTGAGACCGACAGCGCGTACCCGCCTGAAGCGCCGCGCACGGTTTCGACGATGCCGCTTGTCCGAAGCGTGCGCAGAATCCGCTCGAGATATGCTTGGGACACGCCCTGGCTGGCCGCAAGCTGCGCGAGCGTCATCGTGCTGCCGCGCGCAACCGCGGCAAGGTCCACGACCGCCTTAAGCCCGTATCTTCCTTTCGTCGAAAGCCTCATTCGTTAATCCCGACCACTTTGGTCGCCTTTCGGCTACACTATACCAGACTCTGACAGCGTTGTCAACACGATCAAACAAAAAAGGCCGCGCCGTCGCGGCCTGAAAAAACAGATTTTACTCGTAGAGCGGGAAGCGCGCGCACAGCTCGAGCACGGCGCGTTTCGTCTCGGGGACCGCCTCCTCGCCATGCTTGACGACCGCGGCGACGAGACGGCCGATTGTGCGCATCTCGTCCTCCTTCATACCGCGCGTCGTGACCGCGGGCGTGCCGTAGCGCACGCCGCTCGTGGCGCGCACGCCCTGCTTTTCAAATGGGATCGTGTTCTTGTTCGCGGTGATATGCGCCGCATCGAGCAGATGCTGCGCGTCCGCGCCGCTGACACCGAGCGCGGAGATGTCCGTCAGAATCAGATGCGTGTCCGTGCCGCCAGCGACCAGCCGGATGCCCTCGCCGCTGAGCGTCTCGGCCAAAACCTTGGCGTTCTTGACGATCTGGCGCTGGTAGGCGGCAAACTCCGGCCGCATCGCCTCGAAAAAGCAGACGGCCTTGGCGGCGATGACGTGCATCAGCGGCCCGCCCTGCATGCCGGGGAATACCGCCTTGTCCACGCGGGAGGCAAGCTCGCTTTTGCTCAGGATCAGCCCGCCGCGCGGGCCGCGCAGCGTCTTATGCGTGGTCGACGTGACGACGTCCGCGTACGGGAACGGGTTCTCGTGCTCGCCCGCCGCGATCAGGCCGCTGATATGCGCGATGTCGGCCATAAAGAACGCGCCGACGCTCCTGGCAACCTCCGAGATGCGGCGAAAATCGATCGTGCGCGGATAGGCGCTTGCGCCCGCGACGATCACCTTCGGCCGGTGCTCGTGCGCCAGACGTTCGAGCGCGTCGTAGTCGATGCACTCGTCCCGCTCGCTGACGCCGTAGTGCACGAAGTTGTAGCGTTTGCCGGACTCGGACGCCTTGCTGCCGTGCGAGAGGTGTCCGCCGTGCGTAAGGCTCATGGACAGGATCGTCTCGCCCGGCTCGGCCAGCGCCATGTACGCGCCCATGTTGGCCTGCGTGCCGGAATGCGGCTGCACGTTCGCGTGCTCGGCGTGGAAGAGCGTCTTGGCGCGCTCGCGCGCGAGCTCCTCGACTTCGTCGACGTACTCGCAGCCGCCGTAGTAGCGCGCGCCGGGGTAACCTTCGGCGTACTTGTTCGTCAGCGGGCTGCCGAGCGCCGCCATCACCGCGTCGGAAACAAAATTCTCGGATGCGATCAGCTCCAGATGGTTTCTCTGCCGGTTGAGTTCCTGCT
>CAZIRB010000186.1:0-2382 GCA_964541695.1 uncultured Oscillospiraceae bacterium | reverse complement strand
CTGCTCAAGCCCGTCTACCGGTTCTTCATGCGTCTGGATTGACCCGGTAGATCGTTAAACCCCCCGCGTCGTAGAACACCTCGAAACACTCCGTAAAGTACGCGTCGTCTATGTCGTATTGGTAGCGCTCGTACGGGCCCACCAAAACATAGTCGACGCCGTATTTTTTGGCCAGCGCATCGAAGTACTGCGACGGCTCCTCGTACATCAGCGGCAGCGCCTGCTCGCGGTCAGTGTAATCGATGCCGTGGAAGAACAGGAAGGTGCCGGAGCCGCACACGATGTTGCGGCCGGTCAGTACGGCAACGGCGTTGTTGTGGTTGTTGTAGGTTAAAAACGTCGCGTCCGGTGCGGTGTTCGCCTCGACATAGTCCGCCATGGCGACCTCCTCGCGCGAAAGCAGCTGATACTGAGACAGATACTCGCGCCCGAGCGTCAGCGCGCCGGACAAAAACAGCGCGACGCAGGCGAACGCGGCGAGGAGCTTTGTGCCGGGCGGCCGGACGCCGTCCGCGCCGAGCAAACGGTCGTATACGCGCACAAGGTATTTGGCCACGAGCGCGCAGATGAACGCGAAAAAGACGAACAGGAGCTTGTTGTTGTCGTACGGGTTCGGCTGGAACTGGACGACCTCGGCGACCGCCCAGATCACCATGGAGCCGCCGAACACCCAGCGGTCCTCGGAATCGAGCGAACAAAACGCGACGGGCGTCAGTATAAACAGCAGCCCGAGGTTTTTGATGTAGAACCAGAGGTACGAATCGCTCACGTTGTCCCAGTTCCAGTTCACCGTCAAAAAGCCGCCGGACTGTTTAAACGTGAACAGCAGCAGCTGCGGGGCCGCCAGCGCAAGCGCGATGAGCGCGTAGAACAGGAAGCCGGTCAGCTCATGCGTTTCACCGCTTTTCAACACGCAGCGCAGCAGATAGAACGCGCTGATCATGCCGAGCGCGAGGAACGAATGCGTGTGCACGAGCGGCATCAGGCCCGCCAGCGCGCCAAGCACGAAGAAACTTTTTCGCTCGCCGCAAAACGCCGCGCGGTAGAGCAGGTACAGGCACGGGAACAGCAGCGCCCACCCGAACAGCGTCGCGCGCTGCGGGATCAGCATGTCCGCGATGGCGTTCACCCAGCGCAGACCCTTGTCCGGAAAATTCGTCGGCGTCTCGTAGAACGCGGTGAAAATCTGCATCAGTTTGCCGGGCTCAAACTTGGCCAGGTCGAAGAAGTACGCAAAGCCGAACCCGCCGCCAATAAAGAACAGGTACGTGCCCAGCGCGGCCGCGCGTTTGCTCTTGAGCCACTCGCTGAAAAACAGGTGCACGCCGACGATCACGATCACAAACGCGAACGCGGCGGGCAATATTGCGGCAAAGCGCAGCGACGCGCCGAGCTTGAGGAAGGTCGCGCTCACGCTGTCCGACAAAAACGGATACCCGACGGGCGTGCCGGGACAGATCGAGTACATTGGCGGGAACGTCTCCTGCGCCGCGATGCTCGTCATAAATCCGAGGTGCATGGCAAGGTCGCCGTAGGTGGACTGACCGACCCACAGCGCGCCGCCGCGGCTCACGATCGTGTGCGTCGAGAGCAGCGTCAGTGAGACGGTCAGAAGCGGCAGCGCGACGGCGGCAAGCGGGATCAACTCCGAGGAAGGGATCCGAAACAGCCCCTTCGGCCGCCGGGCGAAGAAACAGACGGTTCCGACGACGATGACAACCGCCAGCGCAAGCAGCTGCGACAGCAGCGTAAACGAAAGCACGAACGAAAACAGCGCCGGCAGCCACAGCAGCATGGCAAGGCCGAACACAAGGCCGAAAAAGAGCCGGCGCAGCGCGTTTTCGCTCACATTGACCGCGTTTGCGACCAGCACGCCGCTTGCCGCGAACACGGCAAGATAGAGGACCGCGAGCAGATTGTACATACTTCCATCTCCGGTTGATTCTGCCAAACAGTATAACGCATTCCGCACAAATTGAAAACCTGCCGCCCTGCATAAACGGATGGTTGCTGGAAAGACTGATTCCATGAAGAAGTTTTTGCGGGAAAACTGGAGAATTCTCGTCTGCACGGTCCTGGCGCTAATCGCCGGCATGGTCATCGGCGTCGGCATCGGGCTGTCGCTGCAAAAGCCGGAGCAGGCGGCCGAGGTGTCGCATCTGGCCCTCGTCAGCATCGGCCCGGACACCGCGATCCGCTCGCGGCTGATATTTACGGAGTGCACGCACCAGTACGAGACGCAGATCGCCGCCGCGCCGTACGTGGGCTTTACGCGCGTGCAGCTTGCCGACGCGTTCCCGCTGTGCAAAATCTCCCGGTTTTCCGTCGAGGAGGTGCTGCTCGAGCGCACGGTGGACGGCTACTGCGGCAAGCATCTGCTGC
>CAZIRB010000185.1:0-2411 GCA_964541695.1 uncultured Oscillospiraceae bacterium | reverse complement strand
GCGCAGCACCGTCGCGAACGTGCAGGCCGAGCTCGTCAGCGCGGGGAGGATAAAGTGCGCGAGCGTGTCGGACCCGAACGCCGGCAGTATGCGCAATTTTACCGCGAAGAACATGATCAGCAGCAGGCCCAGCCAGAACGGCGGGATCGAGATGAACCCGAGGCCCAGCACCGTGTTGACGTTGTCGATCCAGGAGTACTGCTTGACCGCCGACACGATGCCGAGCGGCAGGCCGATCAGCACCGCGATGAGCACGCTGAATATCGCGAGCTTGAGCGTGGTCGGGAAGCGGTCGATGATCTCCGTCGTCACCGGCCGTCCCGTGCGGTAGGACGTGCCGAAGTTGCCCGTCGCCGCGTCGCCGATATAGTTGACGTATCGGACCAGGAAGGGATCGTTGAGCCCCAGCTTCTCGTTGAGTTCCTCAATCGCCTCGGCCGTCGCCTTTTCGCCGAGCAGCAGCCGCGCGGGATTGCCCGGCATGAAGCTCATGATGGAAAAGATGATGAAGCTGATGCCGATGATGACGGGAACCATCAGAAGCAGCCGCTTGAGCACGTATTTGAACATATTCCGTCTCCGTTTCCGTTTCCGCAGGCAGTTAAGACGGGCGCGCAGGGCGCCGTGACGGGAATTCCGTTTTTATAGGCGAACGCGAGGCGGCGCACAGTCGGCCGCCCCGCGTTCGCCCGTCCAGGAGAGACTCTGAGCAGCGGCTTACCAGCCGAAGTCAAACAGGTTGTAGAAGCTCCAGGGGTTGGCGGACACGCCGGTCAGGCCGGCCTTGGCCGCGATGTTCTTCGTCGTGAATATCGTCGGGATGATCGGCAGGTCCTGGCTGAGCTTGATCAGAAGCTCGTTGTAGATGGCCGCGCGCTCGTCGTTGTCCGTGCTGGCGCGGGCCTGCTCGAACAGCGCGTCGGTGGCCGGATCGTTCCACAGGCTGTGGTTGCAGATGCCGATCTGCGAGGAGTGCAGGCCGCCGTAGATGGCCTCGTCGATCGTCGGCGCGGTGTACGTAAAGCCGTCGACCATCAGGTTCGCGTCGCCGTTGAGGCAGGCGTCGTCATACGCCGAGCGCTCGAGCTGCTGGATGTTGGCCGTGATGCCGATCTCGGCCAGCGAGTTCTGCACGACCTGCGCGACCTTCGACTGCTGGGCGTTCGTTACAATTATACTGATTTCCGTGCCCTCTGTCACGCCCGCCTGCGCGAACATCGCCTTGGCGGTCTCGAGGTTGTAGTCGTACTTTGTGACCTTGTCCGTATAGCCCAGGTAGGTGGGCAGCGCGAACGTGTCCGTGATCGTGCCGTTGCCGTCGAGGATGCCGTTGAGAATCGCGTCCTTATCGATCGCGTGGGCCAGCGCCTGGCGGGCCGCGACGTTGTCAAACGGCGCCTTTGTGGTGTTGATGACCACGCAGCTGAAGCCGAACGCCGGGCCGACGTACAGCGCGAGGTCCTTGTTGTCGCGGATGCGGGCAAAGCTCGACTGCGGCACGTCGACATACGCGTCGATGTCGCCCGACTCGAGGCTGAGCACCGCGGAGTTCGGGTCTGCGATCACGACCCACTCGACGTGCTTGATCGCGGGTTCGCCCTCGTGATAGTAGGGATTGGCCTCGAGCACGACCTTCTCGCCGACCTTCCACTCCTTAACCATGTACGGGCCGGTCGTGACGGGGGCTTCGAGGAATTTGTCCTTGCCGAGCGTCTCATAGGCGGTCTTGCTGATGATGCCCGCCGTCGGCAGCGCCATGGCGAACAGGAATTCCGGATACGGGCCGTCGAGCGTGATCTTGACGGAGTCCGCGCCCACGGTTTCCACGCCGGTCACGCGCGCAAAGCTCGGGACCGCCATGGGCATCTCCATGCCGCGCTGCAGCGAGAAGAGCACGTCGTCGATCGTCAGGTCGGTGCCGTCGTTGAACTTGATGCCCGCCTTGATCTTGAACGTATACTCCTTGCCGTCGGCGGAGATCTGCCAGCTTTCGGCGACGCACGGATGGATCTCGTAGGTCGTGTTGTCCATGCGGACGAGCGGATCGTAGATCACCATGTTGATGCGCATGCCGTTGTCGTTGAGGTTGTCATGCGTGTCGAAGTTGGGCGTGTCGCCGTACTGACCGATGATCAGCGTGTCCTTAGCCGGGGCGGCGGCCTCGGCCGCGGTGCCCGCCGGCGCCGCGGTGGCCTCCGTCGCGGCAGTCTCCGTACCGCCGGCCGCCGGCGCGCTGCTGCACGCCGCAAGCGACGCGATCATCAGAATCGCCAGAAACAAAGCTGCGAATTTCTTCATGAATCGTTCCTCCTCGTATGATTTAATCAGGTCCGGCTTTTATCCTTGCAGTCGAACCAAAGATCCTCTTTTTGCGGCTGCCAGTACTCCGTCGTCGTCGTCTCCAGGTCGAA
>CAZIRB010000184.1:0-2553 GCA_964541695.1 uncultured Oscillospiraceae bacterium | reverse complement strand
ACCGGATATTCGACGAGATGATGGACTTTGCGTCGTACGCGTTCAACAAGAGCCACGCCGCGGCCTATGCGGTGCTGGCCTACCGCACGGCGTACCTCAAGAAATACTACCCCGTGGAGTTTCTGACCGCGCTGATCAACAGCTACATGGGCGCGACCGACAAGGTCGCGGAGTACGTGTATACCGCGCGCCGGATGGGCATCCCCGTGCTGCCGCCGGACGTGAACAAGAGCGCCGCGAAGTTCTCCGTCGAGGACGGGAAGATCCGCTTCGGCCTCGCCGCGGTCAAGAACGTCGGCGCGGGCGCGATGGAGGAGATGGTGCGCGAGCGCGAGCAGCACGGGCCGTTTACCGACTTCTTCGACTTCTGCGAGCGCACGCCGTCGCTCAACAAGCGCATGCTCGAGGGCTTGATCGCCGCGGGCTGCTTCGACGGCATGGGCAATAAGCGCGCGCAGCTTCTTTCCGTGTCCGAGGCGGCGCTCGAGAGCGCGGCGAACACGCGCAAGACCCGCGAATCCGGCCAGCTCTCGCTGTTCGACTGCGCGGCCGGCGCCACGGCGCCCAAGATGTTTTCGATCCCGCTGCCCGATATCCCGGAGTGGCGCAGCGCGACGCTGCTGGCCAAGGAGCGCGAGTCGACCGGCCTCTACCTCTCCGGCCACCCGCTCGACAACTACGCCGACGCGCTAGGGAAGATGCCCAACACGATCCAGGAGCTGACGGAGGCGGACGGAACGAGCGGCCTTGCCGACAACTCCTCGGTCGTCGTCGGCGGCATGCTCACGCAGTGCCGGCAAAAGCCCACCAAGTCCGGCAACGGCCTGATGGGCTATGCCATCCTCGAGGGCGTGACCGGCAGCGTCGAGGTCGTGCTGTTCCCGCGGACGCTGCAGCAGTACGCGTCGCTGTTTCTCGACGACACGCCCGTGCGCGTGCGCGGCAAACTGAACATCCGCGACGAGCGCGGCAACTCTCTGCTCGCCGACGAGCTGACCGCCCTCGCCGCGCCACAGACCAAGGTCTTTCTGCGCTTTGCCGCGCTGACGGACGACGAGATCAAAAAGGCGAGCGCGTTCTTAAAGCGCTTCCCCGGCCCCGCACCCGTCGTACTGTTCGACTCGGCCAAGCGGCTCGCCAAGGGCGTGCCGGACAATCTGTACGTAACGGTCTCCGACGCGTTCCTCGAGTGCGCGGCGGAAACGTTCGGGAAGGAAAACGTCATCATCCAATGAAGCAACACCCGCCCATCAAAAAGAACGACGAGCTCACGCTTTCGGTCGAGTCCCTGTCCCTCGAGGGACAGGGCGTGGCTAAAAAGGACGGCTTTGTCGTGTTCGTGCCCGGCGCGCTGCCGGGCGAGACCGTGCGCGCGCACATCATCAAGGTCACGTCCGGCTACGCCGTGGGGAAGCTCTTATCCGTCGAGACCCCCTCCCCCGCGCGCGTTGAGCCGGCCTGTCCGGCGTTTGCCGCGTGCGGCGGCTGCGCGCTGCAGCACCTTGATTACCAGGAGCAGCTCGCCGTCAAGCAGCGGGCGGTGTCCGACGCGCTCATGCGGCTCGGCGGCTTCGAGCAGGTGCCGATGCGGCCGATCATCGGCATGCGGCAGCCGTACCGGTACCGGAACAAGGGCAGCTTCCCGTTTGCGACCGTCGACGGCACGGTCCGCTTCGGCTTTTTCGCGCCGCGCTCGCACCGGCTCGTGCCCGTGCTCGACTGCGCGATCCAGGACGAGCGCGTCGTGTCCGTGATGCGGCGCGTGCAGGAATGGGCGAACGCCTACGATATCCCCGCCTACGACGAAACGATCCGCACCGGCTTGCTCCGGCACTGCATGGCGCGCGTGACCACGAACGGCCAGCTCATGGCCGTGCTCGTGACCGCGTCCGAGCGCGTTAGATGCCTCGACGAGCTGATCGAGCTGCTGCCGGACGTCGACAGCCTGTACCTCAACGTCAATCCCGACGATACGAACGTGATATTCGGCGAACAGTTCACCCTGCTTGCCGGCGCGGCCACGATCGAGGAGACCGTCGCGGGCCTGCGTTTTTCCGTCAGCCCGCAGTCGTTCCTGCAGGTCAACGCCGCGCAGACCGCGGCCCTCTACGGCGCGGCTAAGCAGATGCTGGACGCGCAGCCGGACGAGACCGTCGTCGACGCGTACTGCGGCATCGGCACGATCTCGCTTCTGATTGCGCAATCGGCCGGCCGCGTGATCGGGCTCGAGAGCGTGCCCGAGGCGGTCGAGGACGCGCGGCGAAACGCCGCGTTGAACGGCATCGAAAACGCGTCGTTTCTCTGCGGCGACGCCGCCGAGACGCTTTCCCGCGTGCTGACCGAGGAGCGCGTCGACGCCGTCGTGGCCGATCCGCCGCGCAAGGGCATGGACGAGGCCGTGCTCGCGCCGCTTGCAAACAGCGGCGTTTCGCGCATCGTGTACGTCTCTTGCAACCCCGCCACGCTCGCGCGCGACTGCCGGTATCTTGCCGAGCGCGGCGGCTTTGCGCTCTCGGCCGTGCAGAGCGTCGACATGTTCCCGCACGCGGGGCA
>CAZIRB010000183.1:0-2625 GCA_964541695.1 uncultured Oscillospiraceae bacterium | reverse complement strand
CTGTGGCGGATGAAGCGAAGCGCAGGCCCAGTGAGCAAGGGAGCACAGGCCCAAAGAGGCGTGTGCGACCATGGCGAACTGTGGGGAGCCCTCAACGCCCCATGTTTAAGGGCGCCCCCGCATCCTTTCCCCGCTACACGATCTGAAACAGATAAAACTTAAGATAATCCGTCTCCGGCACGCTCATGAGCGTCGGGTGGTCGGGCGACTGCCGCCGCGCCTCGATGAGCTTGAGGCCGACGTTCGCGTCGCGCGCGGCCGAGAGCAGCATGCGGACGAACAGGTCGTTGTCGACAAAATGCGAGCACGAGCACGTGGCGAGGTATCCGCCGCGCGGCAGCAGCTTCATGGCGCGGTAATTGATCTCCTTATAACCGCGCTCCGCGCCGCCGATCGTTTTGCGGCTCTTGGTGAACGCGGGCGGGTCGAGGATGATAAAATCGTAGTCCGCTCGCGCTTCCGAAAGCTGCGGCAGCAGATCGAACACGTCGGCGCAGAGGAATTCGATGCGCTCCTCCATGCCGTTGAGCGCGGCGTTTTGTTTGGCGAGCGCGACGGCGCTCTCGGACACGTCCACAGCGGTCACGCGCGCGGCGCCGCCGAACAGCGCGTTGAGCGCGAACGAGCCGGTGTGCGTAAAGCAGTCGAGCACGCTGCGGCCGCGCGCGATCTTCGCCACGGCCTGCCTGTTATATTTCTGATCGAGGAAAAAGCCGGTCTTCTGGCCGTTCTCAACGTCGACCAGATAGCGCACGCCGTTTTCGGCGATCTCGAGCACGGGCGCGGGCGGCTGCGGCAAAAAATCCGCGCGGTGCCAGCCCTTGGTCAGCGGCAGTCCCTCCAGCTCGCGGATGGCGGCCTCGTTGCGCTCAAATATGCCCTGCACCTGCACGCCGTCGGCGGCGAGTGCCTCGCATAAGAGCCGGTAGATCAAGTTCTTGCGCAGCTCGATGCCGTAGGAAAGCACCTGCGCGACGAGAACAGAGCCGTAGCGGTCCACGGTGAGGCCGGGAAGACCGTCCGACTCGCCGAATATGAGGCGGCAGCAGCCGTAGTCGGCCTCGCCCATGACGGTCTTGCGGTACTCGAGCGCGTAGCGGACGCGGCGCATAAAGAACGCCTCGTCGAAGCGCTCGTTCGCGTTGTTCGAGAGCAGCCGCAGCCGGATCTTGCTCCGCTGACTCAAGAGCGCCGTGCCGAGATACGCGTCCTTCTCGGAAAACACGTCGACGAGCGTGCCGTTCTCCAGCCCCGACGTTTCGGTTTTGACCTCCGCGTCGTAGATCCAAGGGTGTCCCGCGCGGACCGACCGCTCCGCCTTGGCGGTCACGGCGGCGCGCGGGAACGTCCGTTCCTGCTTCATGCTGCCTCCTTCGCGGCGAGTAGCCGCTTTCTAGCGTACACTACTGTACCATGCGCCGCCGCCGCCCGCAAGAGCGATCGCGCGGCGCGCGGGCCACCGATGCGGTCCGGCCGCCGCGTGAAAATGTATAAATTGAAAAACCGTTTTGTATGTGGTACGCTGACGGTAATCGGGACCGCCCGGCCGCCGGCGGCGCACAAGCCACGAACGTTATATAATTGGCTGCTCGCGCGGGGTCCGGCGCTCCGTACGGGCGTTCCGTGGGCGGACCGGCATTTTCGACGCGCCCCGAAAGGAGGAAACGCAACGGTGCCAAACATAGGCCGAAACCTGTTCATCGCGCCGTCCGTGATGTGCGCAAGGCCGTGGGAGCTGCTTCCCTACGTCAAAGCGTTCGAGGAAGCGCAGGTCGGCGCGATTCATTTCGACGTGATGGACGGTCACTACGCGCCGAACATCATGCTCGGCGTGTCGGAGTTCGACGCGATCCGCTCGGTGACCGATCTGCCGCTGGACGTGCATCTGATGTGCGTCGAGCCGGAGAAGTTTATCGCGTACTTTCAGCTGCGCGAGGGGGATCGGGTAAGCTTCCATCCCGATGCCAGCCGCCGGCCCGTCAGGCTGCTGCAGAGCCTGCGCGCGCGCGGCATCCGCGCGGGCTATGCGCTCTCGCCGGGCGCGCCGGCTTCCAGCGTGGAGGAAGCCCTCGATGCACTGGATTTCGTTATGGCAATGGCGGTGAACCCGGGCTTTGCCGGGCAAACCATGGTGCCGGACCATATCGAGAAGCTGCGCAATCTGCGCGCCGTACTCGATACGGCCGGCCGCCGGATCGAGCTGACCGTCGACGGCAACACCTCGGTCGAGAACGCGCGGCAGATGCTGCGCGCGGGCGCGACGGGCCTTGTCGCCGGCACGGCCTCGCTGATGCGCGGGGGACCGGACAGCTTTGTCCGGCTGTACCGCGCGTATGTGGAGGCGCTGGCGGGCGTTGAGGACGTGTGAGTGGAGAGGTGCGGATTGTGTTCCGCGAGGGCAAAAACTGAGCGCCATGGAATGTTGGAGGCTCCGCCTCCAAACCACCGCCAAAGGGGCCAGAGCTGGGCGCCGCCTGTGGCGGATGAAGCGAAGCGCAGGCCCAGTGAGCAAGGGAGCACGGGCCCAAAGGGGCATGTGCGACCATTGCGAACTGTGGGCCGTAAGGCCGAAGGCCCTTTGGAAACCCAAGGAGATATGCCGGACAATTCGGGTTTTCAAAGGGG
>CAZIRB010000182.1:0-2639 GCA_964541695.1 uncultured Oscillospiraceae bacterium | reverse complement strand
CGCGCACGCCCTTTTGGGTCTGCGCTCCCTTGCTCACTGGGCCTGCGCTTCGCTTCATCCGCCGCAGGCGGCGCTCAGCTTCGGCCCCCTTTTGAAACCCCATGAAAAACTTACGGGCGAAGCCGCCTATCTTTTGCTTCTTTTCTTTAAGAAAAGAAGCGGGGGCGCGGGGGCAGAGCCCCCGCAGAAAGCCCGTGCCCTCGCGGAAAGCCGGTGCCCTGCAAAAAGCCAAAGCCCCCGCAAAAAACGCTTCTTCTCCCCGTATGCGTTCCGTCGCTTACGGGTACGCCTTGGAAAGCACCTCGCCGATCTTTTCGCGGATCGTGAGCGCGCTGCGCCTGTCCTTGTGCGTTTGCGAGAGGTTGATCACGACAAGCCGGCCGCCGTCGTAGTAGTCGGCGAGCCCCGCGGCGGGATAGACGAGGAGCGACGTGCCGCCGATGATGAGCATATCCGCGCGCGCGATGCAGTCGATCGCGCCCGACACGGTGGTTTCGTCCAGCCCCTCGCCGTAGAGCACGACGTCCGGCTTGATTATGCCGCCGCAATCGCATGTCGGCACGCCGGCGGTCGCGAGGATATGCTCGACGCCGTAAGATCTGCCGCAGCGCATGCAGCGGTTGCGGTACACGCTGCCGTGCAGCTCGTACACCGTCCGGCTGCCCGCGGCCTGGTGCAGGCCGTCGATGTTCTGCGTCACGACGCCGGCAAGCTTCCCGTCGCGCTCCATGCGCGCGAGCGCTTCGTGCGCACGGTTGGGCTTTGCCGAGGGGTGGAGCAGATATTTGCGGTAGTAGTCGTAAAAAACCTCGGGTTTTTGCAGAAAGAACGCGTGCGAGAGCAGCGTCTCCGGCGGGCGGCCGTAGTGCTCGATCGCGGCGAACACGCCATCCTCGCTGCGAAAGTCCGGTATCCCGCTCTCGGTCGAGAGCCCCGCGCCGCCGAGAAACGCGATGCGCTGTGACTGCGCGATCAGCGACCTGAGTTGTTCGATGGGATCGTCCATGTCCGTATTATAGCACGCCGCGGTTGTGTTCGCGGCGAAAATTCGGTATACTCGTGCCATGAAAATACGCTTATATAACGCGCGCGTGCTGCCGCTTTCCGGCGGCGCGCCGGAGCCGCTTTTCGGCGAGATACACGTCGACGGCGATGCAATCGCGTACGTCGGACCGGCCCCGGGCCCGGACGGCGATTTCGACCGTGCGATCGACTGCCGCGGCGGCGTGCTGCTGCCGGGCTTTAAGAACGCGCACACGCACTCCGCCATGACGTTTTTGCGCTCGTACGCGGACGACCTGCCATTAAAGACCTGGCTGTTCGACAAGGTGTTCCCGCTCGAGCGGAAGCTCACTCCCGACGACGTGTACTGGCTGACCAAGCTCGCCATCCTCGAGTACGTCTCGGGCGGCACGACGCTCGCGTTCGACATGTACTTTTTCCGCGACGCGATCGCCGCCGCCGCCGTTGAAACAGGCTTCCGCATGACGCTGATGTCCGCCGCGAACGATTTCGGCGGCACCGCCGAGGAGTGCGAGGACGAATACCGAAAGTTTTCCGGCTTCCACCCGCTCATCCGCTACCGCGTCGGCGGGCACGCGGAGTACACCACGTCGCTGCCGCTGCTCCGGGACCTCGCGACGCTCGTTAAAAAACTCAACGAGCCGTTTTTCTCGCACATGAACGAGACCGAGGGCGAGGTGACCGACTGCGTCGCGCGCCACGGGCTAAGGCCGTTCGAGCTCTACGACTCGCTCGGGCTGTTCGACTGCGGAGGCGGTGGCTTCCACTGCGTGCACCTCTCGGAAAGCGAGATGGAGATACTGGCCCGCCGGAAGCTCTTTGCCGTCACCTGCCCCGCCTCGAACCTCAAGCTTTCCAGCGGCATCGCGCCCATCTATGAGCTTACCCAACGCGGTGTCCCCGTCTGCGTCGCCACCGACGGGCCCGCCAGCAACAACTGCCTGGACATGTTCCGCGAGATGTTCTTAACGAGCGCCCTGCAAAAGTACCGCTGCGGCGCCGACAAGCTCGACGGCGCCGACGTGCTCGCTATGGCCTGCGTCAACGGCGCGCACGCCTGCGGCTTCCCCGACTGCGACTGCCTCGCCCCCGGCAAGCAGGCCGACCTCGTCCTCCTCGATCTCGACCGGCCCAATATGCGCCCCGTCTCCGGCGTCGCCAAGAACATCGTCTACGCCGGCAACAAGGGCGACGTGCGCCTCACCATGATCGCCGGCCGCATCGTCTACGAGAACGGCGAGTACTGCGTCGGCTGCGACCCCAGGCAGGTCTACGAAAAAGCGCAGGCCGTCATCGACCGCATGCGGATGGAAGCGTAAGGGGAACGGGGACGAAAGAAAAACGTTGAGGGCTCCGCCCTCAAGCACCTGGGTTCTGCAAGGGCTCCGCCCCTGTAACCCCGCCAAAGGGACACGTCCCCTTGGAATCCCAATGAAACCGTACCAAAGCTCCCTGGGTTTCCAAAGGGCCTTCGGCCCTTTGGCGGAGGCTTGGAGGCGGAGCCTCCAACGTTCCCCCGCATCCCCTCCAACAAAGGGACACGTCCCCTTGGAATCCCAACGAAACCGTACCAAAGCTCCCTGGGTTTCCAAAGGGCCTTCGGCCCTTTGGCGGAG
>CAZIRB010000181.1:0-2657 GCA_964541695.1 uncultured Oscillospiraceae bacterium | reverse complement strand
CATCAGCGCGCCGGTCTTAACAAAGTACAACAGCGTGTCCGCCCAGGCAACGCCTGTATAGAACGGGAAGAAGATCGCGGCAACCACGGACAGCATCAGCACGGTCTCGCAGTCCGCCGTCATGCGGAAGAACGCGAGGAAGCGGCCGCTGTACTCGACGTATACGCCGGACACGACCTCCGTCTCCGCCTCGGACTGGTCGAACGGCACGCGGTCCAGCTTGCCCTGCACCGCGACGACGCACACGAGAAACGCTGGCAGATTGAGCAGCAGCAGCAGCGGATGTTTGCTGTAAAACAGCGCGATCTCCGAGATCGACCAGGACTCGGCCACAAGCGCGGGCGTCAGCGTCGCAATGAACAGCGGCACCTCGTAGGAGAACAGCTGCGTGAGCTTCCGCGTGGAGCCCATCGTCGCGTAGATGCTGCGGGAATACCAGCCCGCCAGGAACGCGACCATCGCCGGCAGCATCGAAAAATACAGCACGATGATCAGGTCGCCCTCGAACGCGTAGGTCGCCTTCGGGCCAATGACGGGCACATACACGAACGCGGCCGTCACCGCCGTCAGCGCGAGGATCGGCATCATGCGGAACCGCCCCGCTTTGGCGCCGGCCGGGACGATCGTCCCCTTGCCTATCAGCTTAAGATAGTCCGCGAGCGGCTGGTACCACGGCGGGCCGACGCGGTTTTGCAGCCGCGCGTACACCTTGCGGTCGATGTACTCGAGCAGCATGCTGTACAAAAGCATGAACAATAGGCCCGGGAAAACGAGCAGTTTCAGCAGCAGTAAAAGCATGGTCCAGTCCCCTCCCCCGGCGCTATGCGCGATGATCCGGGCGGATAGCCGCCGGATCAATTCCCTTGTTGCGGTAAAAATCGATGCTGTACGCACGCAGTTGCCGCCAGTCCATCACGTCCTCGGTCCCGTCGCGCTGCACGACGATCGCGCGGTCGGTGCAGGAGTAGCATGGATCGATGGCGGCCACGATGATCGGCAGGTCGGCCAGGTAGTTGCCCGCGAGCATCTTGCGCATGCCGTGCCAGTTCGCCTCCGAGGGCGCGCGCACGCGGATGCGGTCCGGCATGTCGCTGCCGTTTGCGCGGATATAGTGGATGTCCTCGCCGCGTGGCGCCTCGGTGCGGCTGATGACCTCGCCGGCGGGCACCTTGCGCGGGAAATTGACGGCGATCGGTCCCTCCGGCAGCCCGTCCAGGCAGGCGCGGATTAGACGGATGCTCTCGGCAAGCTCGAGCACGCGCACGACCGTGCGGCCGAACACGTCGCAGTGGTCGTCGAGCGGGACGTTCACGGAGAGTTCGCCGTAGGCCGCGTACGGCTCCACGACGCGCACGTCGTCGGACACTCCCGCCGAGCGCGCAACCGGGCCGGTCGCGCCGAACTTGAGCACCTCCTCCTTCGTCAATACGCCGATGTTGCCGAGGCGCGCCGCAAGCGTCGTGTCCGTCAACGCCAGTTCGGTGTAGTAGCTCACACGCGCCTCAAGCTCGTCGGCCATGCGCCGGATGCTCGTCTCGAGTGCAGCGTCCATGTCGCGCCGCACGCCGCCCGGCGTGTTGATGCCGTAGTTGACGCGGTTGCCGCAGACCTCGGCCAATACGTCCAGCACGCGCTCGCGGTCCCGCCACGTGTACATAAACAGCGTGTCGAACCCGATCTCGTGCCCGGCCACGCCGAGCCACAGAAGGTGGCTGTGCAGCCGCTCGAGCTCCGCCACGAGCACGCGGATATAGGCCGCGCGCCGCGGGATCACAACGCCCGCAAGCTCTTCGATCCCCTGGCAGAACGCCGTCGAGTGCGTATGCGAGCAGATGCCGCACACGCGCTCGATGATGTAGAGGCACTGGATATAGTTGCGGCTCTCGCAGCTCTTCTCCAAACCGCGGTGGTTGTAACCCACGCCGACGATGGCGTTGACCATCTTCTCGCCTTCCAGCGTGACCGTAAAGCAGCCAGGCTCCTTGAGCGCCGGATGCTGCGGCCCGATTGGCAGCGTAAATCTATCGCCCTTCATTTGCTCTCCTCGCCGTCCTCCGGCACGTGATACGCCATGGTGTTCCGGTCAAAATACTTGGGGTTCCAGTCCTTGCGCATCGGGTAGTTGCCCTCGGGCCAGCCGTCGGGCAGCGGATAGCGCGGCCCCCCCGGCATGCCCGCGATCTTCGCGCCGAACAGATCGACCAGCTCGCGCTCATGCCACAGCATGCTCGGGAACATGTCCGTCATCGTGTCGATCTCGGGGTCCTCCTTGGGCGCGATCTCGCGCAGCACGAGAATGACGCCCTCGCCGTTCTCCATCACGTACAGAAAGCCCAGGTTCTCGCCCTCGTCCGTCCCGACGACGTGGTGCATCTTCGTAAAGCCCGCCTCGTTGCGCGCAAACGCCACGACCTCGTTGAACTCCGCGCGGCTTAAATTCGCGGTGAATATGCGCAGTTTCCGCGGCGTCGTCATGCGCCCGTCCAGAAACGGAAATCGTTCCACAAACTTTTCGATGATCTCATTCTCCCTTGCCATGCTCCCCCTCCTCATCCCGCGCGCCTTCGCTTTTGTTTGCCGGGCGCGTGTCGCGGACCCGCAGGCCGCCTTTTTTCTGGTCCTCGGCCATCTTCCCGATCACCTGATCGATCGCGGCG
>CAZIRB010000180.1:0-2657 GCA_964541695.1 uncultured Oscillospiraceae bacterium | reverse complement strand
CTCGGCATGATTCGCCGCAATCCCCGTGCGCTTTGGCGCTTTTTGAAAATCCTTGCATCCGTTCCCCCGTTATGGTATAGTGCTACCGCTAACGTCCTTCTTGCTGCGCGCGTTGACGCGCGGCCGATTTTGTCCATAAGGAGGTGACACAATGAATCCATATGAAGCCATGTACATCATCGTCCCCGAGCTCGACGAGGAGACGAACCGTTCCGTCATTGAAAAGTTCAAGGGCATCGTGGAACAGAACGGCGGCGAGATCGCCGCTGTTGACGAATGGGGCAAGCGCAAGCTGGCCTATGCGATCGACTACAAAACAGAGGGCTATTACGTGCTGATGTCGTTTTCCGGCTCGTCCGAGCTCCCCAAGGAGCTGGAGCGAAACCTTAAGAACGACGAGCGCGTGCTGCGGTTCCTCGTCATCAGGAAAGACGCGTAGCCGAACCGAACCCCAAACGGAAAGGATGGATCGAGGATGAACAAGATCACGCTCATCGGCAACCTCACGCACGACCCGGAGACGCGCTCCACACCCAGCGGCGTGACGGTCTGCTCCTTTACCATCGCCGTAAACCGCCGCTTCGCCTCCCAGGACGGGCAGAAGCAGACCGATTTCTTCCGCATCAACGCGTGGCGCCAGCTCGGCGACACCTGCGCGCGCTACCTGGCCAAGGGGCGTAAAGTGGCGGTCATCGGCGAGCTGCAGGCCCGCACCTACGAGGCCAAGGACGGCACCACCAGGATGTCGCTGGACGTTTCGGCGGACGAGGTCGAGTTCCTCACGCCGCGCGCGCAGGACGAGGGGAGCGCTCCCGGCACGCCGAGGACCGCGCCCGCCGCCTCCGACGCCGACCTTGCGGGATTCACCGATATCCAGGCCGACGACATCCCGTTCTAAGTACTTGTAATAGGAGGCATTATGGAAGATAAAAAAATGCGTCCCCATCCGAAACGCAGCCGCCGCAAGGTGTGCAAGTTCTGCGTGGAAAAGGCGACGCACATCGACTATAAGAACGTCGATAAGCTGCGCAACTTCGTGACCGAACGCGGTAAGATCATGCCGCGCCGCATGTCCGGCGTCTGCGCCAAGCACCAGCGCGACCTCGCGATCGCGATCAAGCGCGCCCGCGTCGTGGCGCTGCTCCCGTACGTGTCCGACTGACGCGCCGGGATACTAAAAAAGGACCGTTGGCAAAAAAATCGGAGAGGGCGAGTGCCCGCTCCTTTTTTATGCGTTTTATACGTTGTTCTTTTGTTTCGTACGTTTCGCGCAGGTTTTGCGCTATTTTTCATGCGCTTTGCGCGGGTTTTGCGCAAAACTGCGGGTTCCGTCCGACTGCCATTATTCCTTCAATTGCGGCTTGAGCCGCATGCGGTCCCACAGGCCGTAGGTCTCCGTCGTGCTCAGCGCGTGCATGAACTTCTCCTCAAAATCCGGCGTCAGCGTGCTCAAATGCCCGATCAGCCGCTTGGCCTCCTCGCGCTTGGTGTGTCCCGCGACGTGGCAGTGCGGCGGCAGGACCGGCAGCTCGCGCTGCCGCGCCACCGACAGCGCGTATTTTTCCGGCAAAAATATCAGCGGGCGGATCACCGTCACGTCGCGGCGCGACAGGTACGTCACCGGCGCGAACGTGTTGATTCGGCCCTCGTACAAAAGGCTCATGAAGAACGTCTCGATCACGTCCTCGCGGTTGTGCCCGAGCGCGACCTTGTTGCAGCCGTGGTTCACCGCATAGGTGTTCAAAGCGCCGCGGCGCAGCTTGGCGCAGAGCGCGCAAGGGCTGCGCTCGTCGCGGTACTCGAATACGACCTTGCCGATGTCCGTGTACTCCACCGAAAACCCGATGCCCGCGCGCTCCGCCAGCGCGTACAGCGGCGCATAGTCCTGCTCCACAATCCCCAGGTCCAGCGCCACAGCGCACACGTCGAACTTCGTATACGAAAACTTTCGGTATAGCGCCATCGCCTCCATCAAAAGCAGCGAGTCCTTGCCGCCCGACACGCCGATAAGCACCTTGTCGCCGTTCTCAATCATGTGATACCGCTCGTCCGCGCGGCGGATACAGCCCAATACGCGCTTCATGCCCGGTTTTTTGCCCTCCGCAAGTCGGCGGGCCGCTTCGCCCGCCGCGTTCCGCTTATTATACCGCGGGGATAGGAATATGGCAACGAAAAAGCGGGCGGTGAAATCACCCGCTTGAGGGAGCGTTCGAGGGCTCCGCCCTCGAGCACCCGCCAAGGGCCGAAGATCCACAGTTCGCAACGGTCGCACACGCCCCTTTGGGCCTGTGCTCTCTTGCTCACTGGGCCTACGCTTCGCTTCATCCGCCACAGGCGGCGCTCGGCATCGGCCCCCTTGGAACCCCGGCGAAGACTATGCGAAACAAATCGGGTTTCCAAAGGGACGCGTCCTTTGGGCGGGGGTTCGGGGGCAGGGCCCCCGAGCGTACTTCCGGGGCGCAGGGGCGCCGCCCCTGCGCCCCGCCAAGGGAACAAGGCCCCTTGGAACCCCGGCGAGAACTATGCGAAACAAATCGGGTTTCCAAAGGGACGCGTCCCTTTGGCGGGGGTTCGGGGGCAGAGCCCCCGAGCGTACTTCCGGGGCGCCGGGGCGCCGCCCCGGCACCCCGCCCACGGCCCAAGTACCATTGGAACCC
>CAZIRB010000179.1:0-2663 GCA_964541695.1 uncultured Oscillospiraceae bacterium | reverse complement strand
GGCGGGCGTGGTGAGCACCGCGAGCTCGAGCGCGTTGAGCGCGCTGCGGCAGTCGCCGTTGGCGATGCGCGCGATGGTCTCGAGCGCGCCGGGCAGCAGCTCGACGGCGAGCTTGCCGAAGCCGCGCTCGGGGTCGGTCAGCGCGCGGCGCAGTGCGCCGAGTATGTCGTCCGTGGTCAGCGGATAGAACTGGAACACGCGGCAGCGCGAGACCACGGCGGTCGTCATCGCGATCATCGGGTTCTCGGTCGTCGAGCCGACGAAGCGGATGATGCCCTTCTCGAGCGCGGGCAGCAGCGAGTCCGACTGCGCCTTGTTCCAGCGGTGGCATTCGTCGAGCAAAAGATAGGTCGGCTGGCGGTACATCGCGAGGCGCTGCTCGGCCTCGTCGACGACCGCGCGCAGCTCTTTCACCCCCGACGTGACCGCGTTGAGCCGCACGAACGCGCCGCCCGTCGTCTCCGCGATGATCGCGGCGAGCGTGGTCTTGCCCGTGCCCGGCGGGCCGAAGAATATCGACGACTGCAGCCGGTCGAGCTGGATCGCGCGGCGCAAAAGCCGCCCCTCGCCCACGATGTGCTCTTGCCCCACGAACTCGTCGAGCGAGCGCGGGCGCATGCGGTCCGCCAGCGGCGCGCTGTCCATCACGTTTTTTGAAAACAGCGTTTCCATATAAGCGCATTATACCAGTAAGAAGAACTTGTAACAACGGGCAAATGCGTGTATAATTATTTGGTTTTCGAGCGTTCTTGTGTGCGGAAAAACGGAAAGAAGAGAGTTTTATGGAAATTCGCAACGTCGCGATCATCGCGCACGTCGATCACGGCAAGACCACGCTGGTGGACCAGCTCCTAAAGGACGCGGGCGTGCTTAGAAGGAGCGAGCAGGGCGTCGACCGCGTGATGGACAGCAACGACCTTGAGCGCGAGCGCGGCATCACGATCCTGTCGAAAAACACGTCCGTCGTGTACGGCAACACGCGCATCAACATCGTCGACACGCCCGGCCACGCGGACTTCGGGGGCGAGGTCGAGCGCATCCTCCAGATGGTCGACGGCGTGCTGCTGCTCGTCGACGCGTTCGAGGGCTGCATGCCGCAGACGCGCTTTGTGCTGCGCAAGGCGCTCGAGCTCGGCAAGGTGCCGATCGTCGTGATCAACAAGGTCGACCGCCAGGACGCGCGCCCCGCCGAGGTCGTCGACGAGTCGCTCGAGCTGTTCATCGACCTGGGCGCGACCGCCGACCAGCTCGATTTCCCCGTCGTGTACGCGTCCGCGCGCGAGGGCAAGTCCGGCCTGACGTCCGACGGCATGCAGGACGACATGCGGCCGCTGTTCGACACGATTTTGTCCGCCATCCCCGCGCCGGGCGGCGACCCGGAAGCGCCGCTGCAGATTCTGTTCTCGGCCATCGAGTACGACGAGTACGTCGGGCGCATCGGCATCGGCAGAGTCGTGCGCGGCAGAGCAAAGCGGAACCAGCCGATCGTGATCTGCGGCGGCGAGGACGACCGCAACCACGCGGCCAAGATCACGCACCTGTACCGCTTTGAGGGCCTGCGGCGCACCGAGATCGAGGAGGCCGACTGCGGCGACATCGTGTGCGTGTCCGGCGTAGAGGGCTTAAACGTCGGCGAGACGGCCTGCGACCCGGAGCATATCGAGCCGCTGCCGTTCGTGCGCATCGACGAGCCCACCGTGGCGATGCTGTTTCTCGTCAACGACAGCCCGTTCGCCGGCCGCGAGGGCAAGTACGTCACGAGCCGGAACCTCAAGGAGCGGCTGTTCAACGAAGCCAAGACGAACGTGTCGCTGCGCGTCGAGGAGACGGGTTCGACCGACACGTTCCGCGTCTCCGGCCGCGGCGAGCTGCACCTGTCGATCCTGATCGAGACCATGCGGCGGCAGGGGTACGAGTTCGCCGTGTCGCGGCCGAAGGTTATATTGAAAAAGAACGAGCGGGGCGAGACGCTCGAGCCCATCGAGGAGCTGACCGTCGACGTGCCGCAGGAGTACGTCGGCGCGGTTATTGAAAAGCTCGGCGCTAGAAAGGCCGAGATGGTCGACATGGCCGCGCAGAGCGAGGGCAGCGTGCGGCTCAAGTTTCTCATCCCCGCGCGCGGGCTGATGGGCTACCGCTCGGAGCTTTTGACCGACACGCGCGGCAACGGCGTGATGAGCCATATCTTCCACGACTACGAGCCGTACAAGGGGCCGATCGAGGAGCGCAAGACCGGCTCGCTCGTCGCGCACGAGACCGGCGACAGCTCGGGCTACGGCCTGTTCAACACGCAGGACCGCGGCAGGATGTTCATCGGCCCCGGCGTGCCCGTGTACGAGGGCGAGATCGTCGGCGAGTGCTCGCGCGCCGAGGACATCGTCGTCAACGTCTGCAAGAAGAAGCACGTCACGAACATGCGTGCGTCCGGCTCCGACGAGGCGCTGCGCCTCGTGCCGCCTGTGCAGCTCACGCTCGAGCAGTGCCTCGAGTTCATTGCCGACGACGAGCTCGTCGAGATCACGCCTGTCAATATCCGCATGCGCAAGCGCCTCCTGACCAAGGAGCAGCGGCTCAAGCAGGCCTCGCGCCAGGCCGGGGACGCGTAACGTGAAGCTGTACCTCATCCGCCACGGCGAGACCGACTGGAACGCCGCGCGGAAAAT
>CAZIRB010000178.1:0-2715 GCA_964541695.1 uncultured Oscillospiraceae bacterium | reverse complement strand
CCCTCAAACGCCCACCAAGGGCCAAAGGCCCTTGGTGCCCAATCCGCCATACACGTAACCGCCCTGTTCTACACTGCTTTCGTCCATAGCTGTTTGGGTTTCCAAAGGGCCCTCGGCCCTCTGGCGGGGGTTTGGAGGCTCCGCCCCCAAACGTTCCCCTACCGTCCAACGTACCCCCCAACGCCCTCCTCCCAAAACCAAAAGGATCCGGCGCATGCCGGACCCTTTTATTTATCCCCCCGCCTACTTCTTGGCGAGGTACTTGCGCATGTCGATCGCGACGGCGGCGAGTATGATGGCGCCCTTAATGATGTACTGCAGGTTGGTGGAGACGCTGAGCCACTGGAGGGCGACGGTGATGATCTGCAAAAGGATCACGCCCGTAATGATACCGGAGATCTTGCCGGTGCCGCCGGTGAACGACACGCCGCCGATGACGCAGGCGGCGATGGCGTCGAGCTCGGCGTTCATGCCGGCGGACGCGTTGTTCGAGCCGACGCGCGCGGCCTCGACAAAGCCGGAGAAGCCGTACAGGATGCCGCCCATCGTGAACACGAGCACGATGGTCTGCATGACGTTGACGCCGGACACGTTCGCGGCCTCGGGGTTTGCGCCGACGGCGTACATGTTCTTGCCGAGCGACGTTTTGTTCCAGATAAACCACATAATCGCGGTGGCGATGACGGCGTAGAACACATAGTACGGCACGGCCACGCCGAATATGTTCGCGGTGCCCTTGACGACGTTCTTATACTGCTCGGTCAGGCCCGCAATCGGCGCGCCGCCGTTGCTGCCCGCGTTCATATAGATCAGGATCAGGCCGTAGAGCATGAGCTGCGTGGCGAGCGTGACGATGAACGGATGCAGGCTGAATTTGGCGACAAAGTACCCGTTGAACGCGCCGATGACCGCGCCCATCAGCATGACGGTGAGAATGACCAACGCAATCGGCCACGGCTCCATGCCGGGGAACATCTTGCCGGAAAACTCCGCGAGCGGCTTTTGCAGAAGCGACGCGGAGACGAGCATCGCAAGGCCCATGCAGCGGCCGGCGGACAGGTCCGTGCCCGTCAGCACGATGATGCCGCCGACGCCCAGCGCCAGGAACGACGCGGACGCCGCCTTCTTAAGGATGTCGACGATGGACTCGAACGAGAGGAACCGCGTCGAAAACTTGGGGTTGGTCATCGTCACGATCTGCACGTAGATGATCAGAAGGACGAATATGATGTAGATGGCGTTGCTCAACAGAAAATTGCTCCACCAGCGGCGCTTGTCGGCCGCGTCGAGCTGCATAAAGCGCCGCCGCCGCTCGCGAAGGCTGTCAAAAAGCCCGCCAAGTCCCTTCTTTTGACTCGTATTCCCGCTCATATTCCCTCTCCTATTTTATCAAACGTATTTTGCGGCCAGCCTGAGGATCTCCTCCTGGGTCGTGCTTGCGGCGTCCACCTCGCCGGCGACGCGCCCGTTGGACATGACGATGATGCGGTCGCACACGCCGAGCAGCTCCGGCATCTCGCTCGACACCATCAGAAGCGTCTTGCCCTGGTTGGCCATGTCGATCATCAGCTGGTAAATTTCATATTTGGCGCCGACGTCGATGCCGCGCGTGGGCTCGTCCAGCAAAAACACGTCGGGCTGCGTCAGCATCCAGCGGCCGAATATCACCTTCTGCTGGTTGCCGCCGGACAGCGACCGGATCTTGGTCTTTTGCGACGGCGTCTTGATCCTAAGCGCCGAGACCGCCCAGTCCGTGTCGCGCACCATGTCCGCGTTGCCGAGGTAGAGATTATGCTTCAGATACCGGCGCATGTTCGCGATCGTCGTGTTCTCCTTGATGTCGAGCACGCCGAATATGCCGGTCTGCCGCCGCTCCTCGGTCAGGAGCGCGAAGCCGTTTTTCTTGGCCGCGCCGCTGTTGCGGTTGCGGATGCGGCGGCCGTTCTTGATAATCTCGCCGCTTCTGTAGGTCGCCACGCCGAACAGCGTCTCAAAAAGCTCCGTGCGTCCCGCGCCGACAAGCCCCGCAAAGCCCAATATCTCGCCCTTGCGCGCGGTGAACGACACGTCGTGCAGGTTGACGTACATCGCGGTCAGGTTTTTGACCTCGAGCACCGTCTCGGCCGGCACGTTGGTTTTCGGGGGGTATACGTTCGTAATCTCGCGGCCGACCATCTGCTGGATCAGCGCGTCCATGGTCAGTTTCGACGCGGGCGTGGTCGCGACCCAGCGCCCGTCGCGCATGACGGTCACCTCGTCCGAGATGCGGAGTATCTCGTTCATGCGGTGCGAGATGTATATGATGCCGCAGCCGCGGCTTTTCAGCTCGGCTATGATCTCAAAAAGCTTCTCGACCTCCGCTTCGGCCAGCGAGCTTGTCGGCTCGTCAAACACGATCACGCGGCTGTGGAACGAAACGGCCTTGGCGATCTCGACCATCTGCCGCTTTGAGATCGGCAGCGTGCTGATGCGCGCGCGCGGGTCGATGTCCATGTCGAGGTCTTCGAATATCTTTTTCGTGTTTTCGTGCATCTTGTGGTGGTCGACGCTGCCCACCGCGGTCTTCGGGAAGCGGCCGAGCCAAATGTTCTCCATGACGGAGCGCGTGTGCACCTGATTGAGCTCCTGATGCACCATCGACACGCCGTTGTCCATGGCCTGCTTGGGCGAGGTGAACTCGACCTCGCGGCCGTCGAGCAGGATCGTGCCGGCGTC
>CAZIRB010000177.1:0-2748 GCA_964541695.1 uncultured Oscillospiraceae bacterium | reverse complement strand
TACAAAAAGCTGCGCCTGCCGTCCTCGCTCAAAACGATCGGGGACAACGCGCTCGACGGAACGATATTTGGGCGGATCGAGCTGCCGGACGGGCTGCGCGCCATCGAGTACGGTGCGTTCCAGTATTCCGATCTTAGGGAGATCAACATTCCGGACAGCGTGTACGCGCTCGGCGAAAATGCGTTCTATTTCTGCGCATCGCTTGAACGCGTGTCGCTTTCGGCGAGCCTTCGCGACCTCCCGTGCAATGCGTTTGATAACTGTGTTGTGCTGACGGAGGTGGAGCTGCCCGAGGGACTTTTGACGATCGGAGAGCACGCATTTGGGAATTGCCGTGCGCTGGAGACGCTGAAGGTTCCCGCAAGCGTGACGTGGATCGGCATGGGCGCGTTTGCGGGCTGCGACCGCCTGACGCTGCGCTGCGCGGAGAATTCCGCGGCGCACCGATATGCGTTTGAAAACGGCGTGCCGTTTGAGCTGACGGAAGAAGCCTCCCCGCCGGACGCGCAATCGGGCGCGGCCGAAAACGCGGACGGCGTCTGGCTGCTGTTTATGCACGACGGCAAACTCGTGGCCTCACTGCCGGAGGAGGTCGTGCCGCACTTGGGCGTACCGGCCGGGCTTGCGCTGTACGCGGACGGCCGCTGCCGCGGCCTTGTAAACTACGAACCCGACGGAACGTTTGGCACATATAAGATCGCAGACGGCATGTTTGCATGCTCCGGCGCGCCGTTTTCGGATGGCCCGGCGGGCGTCTATACGGCTGCAATCGCGCTCGAAAACGGTTCCATGACGCTGAGCGGTGCGAACGGCTCCGTATTGGTGTATCATCGCGCCGCCAACGTGCCGTGACGCCGGAAAACGGCAGAGGCGCAAAACCATAAGCCGGACGGCCCGCCGCCCGTGGATAGTCCGGCCGCACGACACTCGAGTTCCCCCGCTGGTGTCGGCGCAGATGCGTTTACAGTCCGGGCCTCGGTTAGCCGGGCAATTCCCTTGGCCGGAGCGAACATCCGCGGCCGCCGCCTGCGAACAATTCGGCCGCATGGCGCCCGGATCCCTTGCTCCCGACGGGCAGGAAAGGCGGATGCTATGCGCGTCCGCCTTTCTCGCGGGTTGGTTTGTTTATCCGGATCGTGAAGTCCGCCCGGCCGGGCTGAAATCTCAGCCGGCCAATGCGGCGCACAAAATGGCGAACCAATCCGGCCGCGCCCCTTGCCGGAATTTATTCTCTGCGGTATGCTCAAACAGGACGCGGCACGCCGCGCGGATTTCGAAGATACCTGTCAGAATTCCGATTTTCTATCTTCCCCGAAAAATAATCTTGGAGGTCAACATGCCGAACATCACGCGCGTTTTTTTTGAACTGCTGCCCGACGTAAAGCTGATCGGACGGCGCTACACGGATGCGGACCGCGATGCGGCCGGCACGTTTATGCACAAATGGGGGGAATGGTTTACAAACGGCTATTTCGAGTCGCTAGAGAAGTGCGCGGGGATAAAGCGCGTCAGCGACGATTATTTCGGCGCGATGCGCGACGGCGCCGAGGGTTTCGACTGGATCGGCATGCTGGCCGAGCCCGGCTCCGACGTGCCGGAGGGGTTCGAGGCTGCCGATATCCCCGGCGGGCCGCTCGGCGTCTGCTATGTCTACGGCCGCGCGGACAGCGCGGAGCTGTTCGGCTGCGATGTGCACGAAGCCTGCGAGGCCGCTTGGGCGGCGCAGGGCTGGCGCGTTCCGGAAAGGACCTGGTTTTTCGAGCGCTACAACTGCCCGCGCTTCACCGAGCCGGACGAAGCGGGCTGCGTGATATTGGACTACTGCGCAAAGCTTGGCTGACGGCGGGGAGGGGAAAGCGCGTTTTCCGCACTGGGAGCGGGGATTGAAATGTTTACGGGCTTTTCGGCCAGAAATGCAGCATCCGTCGCTTCCTGCCCGGGAAGCGTGGATTGAAATTGTCGGAGTTTCGGCAAAACTGCGCAAGGTACTACGTCACCCCCTAGCGGAGGGTACGGATTGAAATGTGTACTTGGTCTGCCGTACGGGTTTAATGTCGGTCACCCTTCCCACGAAGGGTGCGGATTGAAATGATGAGTATGAGGCCGCAAGGACTACGCCAAGGTAAGGTCACCCTCCCCGCGGAGGGTGCGAATTTAAATTGCACGAAGGCGCAGACCGGAAACGAAATTATCAAGTCACTCTCTCGTAGGGCGCGGATTAAAAATTCAGACACTCGTGAGCTACAGATGTAAAATGAAGGCCCCGTTGCTCTCTGCACCCGCCTGTCACGCGCGAACCCCTTCCGCTCCTTCCCGTTAAAAACCCGGGAAATGCTCCCGCCCGTCCGCGCTTTTTATGCTAAACGCCGCAACAACGCGCAAACTAAAGCCGTTAAAAAGCTGCAAAAGGAGGCGGGCGCATGCATAGTAAAGCAAAAAGCCTCGCGGTGCGCATACTTGCCGCAGTAGTATTCGTGCTCATGATCGGCGCGAACATCCTCGCGGAGACGCGGCCGATCAACGGCGTCTCCACGCGCGAGGTATCGGAGCGATTCTCAAACCTGTTCATGCCCGCGCCGTATGCGTTTGCCATCTGGGGCGCGATCTACCTGCTGCTGGCGGCGCTGTCACTGTTTCTGCTCGGCGCGTTCCACGGCGGGGAGCACGAAACGAATCCGGCGCTGTTCGACCGCATCGCCGCGCTGTTTGCCGTTTCGTCGCTCGCCAACGGCGTGTGGATCGTGCTGT
>CAZIRB010000176.1:0-2875 GCA_964541695.1 uncultured Oscillospiraceae bacterium | reverse complement strand
GATGAAAACGAGCAGTCCTTCTCGTATCCGTTTCCGCGGACGACGCAGCCGTGCGAAAACGGCGCGTTCTCGGCAGACAGCGACAGCCGCTTTTGGGAAAGCTCCGATACGATCTGTCCGACGACCGCGCGGTCGTCCGGCGCGGGCACGATCGTCTCCCCGCCCTCGGTTTCGCGCAGCAGGACGTTTTGGATAATAGCCTTTCGCTCGGCGTCGGGAAGTTCCGAGAGCCGCTGCGACGCGAGCTCGAACGCCCGCTCGATCACCGCGCGCTTTTTTGCCAGCGCGGTCTTGCGCCCGTCGATAAACGCGCGCGTTTTGGCGCCCTCGAGCACGGAGTGGACCGCGTCGTCGCGTTTCTTCTGAAAGTCCGCGGAGAGCTCAAGCATCTGTTTTTCGTAGGCGGCCTTCAGCGCGTCCGCCGAGGACCGCGCCTCCGACAGCGTCCGCTCCGCGTCGGCGCGCGCGTCGTCGAGAATGCGTTCCGCAAGCTTGTTCGCGTTGCCGTTTATTTCCTGATCCATGGCTTTATGCTCCGTACGTCGCAGGCCGCTAGACCTGCACGCCGTTCACCAGCAGGAAAGAGATGAGCAGCGACAGCACGGCGTAAGTTTCGACCATGACGGTCATCAGCATCGCTTTGCCCTGCTCCTCGGGCTTTTTGCCGACGAGGTTGATGCCGGCCACGGCCACCCTGCCCTGCGCGATCGCGGAGAACAGGCCGCCGAACGCCACGGGAATCGCGGCAAGGAACAGATGCAGCCCCGTTGTAGGCGCGAGCGACGAGCCGCCGCCCAACAGGCCAGCCTTGGCGGCGATTACGAACGCGATCAGCAGGCCATAGATGCCCTGCGTGCCCGGAAGAAGCTGCAAAAGCAGGCAGGAACCGAACCGGTCCGGTTCCTCGGAAACGACGCCCGCGCTCGCCTCGCCGGCGATACCCACGCCGATTGCGCTGCCGATACCGGCCAACACGGCCGCCATCGCCGAACCCGCCACCGCAAAGATTGTGCCCCATTGAAGTTCCATGAAAGTATCCTCCTGTTTTTATCCCAAAATCATCGCTGATCCGTGAGACGAACGTGTTTGGTGTAGTATCCGAACGGCGTAAACTTCTGGCCGCCGGCCTCGTAAAATTTGCCGTAAAACTCGACATACTGAAGTCTTGCGCAGTGCACGAACGCGCCCAGCGTGTTGATGCCGATGTTGAACGCGTGCAGCGCGATAAGCAGCACGACAGCGACGAGGATGCCGAGTATCCGCAATATAATATTGGGCGAATGCATCAGCATCTTGCACAGATCGTTGAACACCGAGGCAATGACGCCGGTCGCAATGCCAAGCGCGAACAGACGCGCGTACGACAGCACGTCCGAAAGAAAGCCCGTTACCTGGTACAGCTCGCCGAGCCCGGAAAGCGTGCGCATGACGGGGTTTTTATTCCCCCTGCCCTTCATCACGAGAATCATCGCCGCGCCGACGATCGCAAGGACGGTGCCGAAGGTCTTCGTCGCCGGCAGAGCGAGCATGATCAGGCCGCACACGACGAGAATCCAGGACAGCCCGTCGAAGATTGCGGTCTGCCAATCGCCGGCGCCGAACGCCATCTTCATCTTGAGCACCATGCCGAACAGGATGTGCAGCACGCCCAGGCCGAAGCACAGGATCAGCATGTTGATCGGGTCCGCCATCGGGTCGACCAGCAGCGGAAACATGCCCTTCGTACCGAGCACAACGTCGAAATCCAGCCCGAAAAACGTGCCGACGAGCACGCCCCATACGATTGTCGAAAACCCGCCGTAAAGCAGCACGCGCGCAAAGCCGGCTGACATGCCGCCGGGCTTTTTGTATTTTAAAAACAGCCAGCAGCCGATCGACAGCACGAGGCCGTAGCCCGAGTCGGAAAGCATGAGCCCGAACAGCAGCACGTAGAAGGGCGCCATGTACGGCGTGGCGTCCATACCGTCCGGCGCGGGACGCGAATACAGGTTTGTCACCTGCTCAAACGGCGCGTTGAACGCGTTGTTCTGCACGACGGACGGCGGGACCTCGCCCTCGGCCGGTTCGCGAATGTCGAGATAATACGTGTCCGTCGCGCCGGCGATCGTGTTTTTTACGAGCGCCTCCTGGTCCTCGCGCAGCCAGCCTTCGAGCAGAAACGTCGCCTTCGAGCGCGCCATCTCCGCGGCGGCGCGCGCCCGGTCGCGCTCGATTGCGGCCGCGTCGGCGGCGCGCTCGATCTCCGGGACCGCGCCCGCCATCGACGCCAGCTTTTCCTCAAAGCCCCGCAGCTCCGCTTCCAGGCCGTCGTTCTCCGCCTCAAGCGCCGCGATCACGTCGGCGGGCCTGCCGGAAACGCCCGGGAAGGCATAGTCCGTCCAGTGAAGCCCTTTGAGGATGCACGACACGTTCTTGCTTTCGGAAGCGGAACAGGCCACGAGCGTGGCGCAGGCGGCGCCTTCCCCGAACGTTTGATATGCCAGAATGTCCGAATATCCGTCGAGCTTTTCCAGATCGGAAGCCTCGAGATACCCGGTGAAATACCGGATCGCTTTTGCGGCCTGATAGGTCCTCATGTCGGCCGGGAACGCGCGCCACGGCAAAAGCGAAGCGATCAGCGCCCGGTTCTTTTCAATATTGCTGCGTGTGCGCGCGATCGCGTGCGTGAGGCGCTCGACCTCCCGGCTGTGCGCCACGCCCGTATCCAGCGCGTCCGCGATCTCCTCGGCGCTCGCTTCGGGCGCGGGCGTGAGCAGGCCCCTTTTCGGTGAAAACCTGCGCAGCGCCGAGAGCGCGTCGCCCGTCAGCTGTACGTTTTGTTCCAGCGCGTCCAGCGCCTCGCCCTCCGGCGCGCTCTGGCCGGCCTCGATAATCT
>CAZIRB010000175.1:0-2883 GCA_964541695.1 uncultured Oscillospiraceae bacterium | reverse complement strand
CGCAAGCCTTGTTAGGCTTGCCCTCCCTTGCTCACTGGGCCTGCGCTTCGCTTGATCCGCCACAGGCGGCGCTCAGCTTCGGCCCCCTTTGGAAGCCCGACCCGGCAGAGGATATGCGAAGCTATTGGGGATTCCAAGGGCCGCCGGCCCTTGGCGGGGTGCAGGGGCAGCGCCCCTGCGCCGTATCCTTTTGAAAGCAGCGCCCCTGCGCCGTATCCTTTTGAAAGCAGCGCTCCTGCGCCGTATCCGCCCTCTACCTCTCCCTCAGCATCCGGAACAGCGGCCCGTACACAGCGGGGTCTCCGCTGGTCAAAAACGTCACCCTGCCGCTGCCGCTGTCGTTTGCAAGCCTGTTCTCCTTCAGCACGCGGCCGAGCTGTCTTGCGGTCGCCTCCGCGCCGTCGTAGAGGCGGCAGGCGCCGCGAAAATGCCGATGCGCGTAGGTTTCGATGGCCTCGCGGATGAACGGAAAGTGCGTGCAGCCGAGCACGATGCCGGACACGGTCATGCCGTGGTAGGGCGCAAGGTATCGGTCGAACAGGTCGTCGAACGCGTCGGCGGCGAATATGCCGCGCTCGATGCGGTCGACGAGGCCCGGGCAGGCGACGCTGACGACGCGCGCGGGGTCCGGCATGCGGGAAACGAGCGATTGGTAGCGGACGAGCCTCGTCGTGGCGAGCGTGGCGAGCATGAGCACGCTTCCTCCGTCGGCGGCGGCGCAGGCGGGCTTGATGGCCGGTTCGATGCTGACGACGGGAATGGAGAGCTTCTCGCGGATGTCCTTGATGCAGGTGCCGGTCGCGGTGTTGCACGCAAGTAGCAGCGCTTTAACGCCGCGCGAGACGAGCGCGTCCGCGCAGGCAAACGTCAGCCGCGTAATCTCCTCCTCCGGCCTGTCGCCGTAGGGTGCGTTCGCGTTGTCGCCGAAATAAACGAAGTCCTCCGTCGGCAAAAGCCGAACGGCGGCGTTGAGCACGCTGATCCCGCCGAGCCCGGAGTCGAACACGCCGACCGGCCGTATATCCATAAGAAATGCGCCCCCTCAAAACGGTATTATACGCCCTGAGCGGTAATTACGCAAACGCGGCGGACAATGTTCGACGCAATTTGGAAAAGGATCGGTTCTTGCGCGGGGGCGGGATTGCATGTATAGTTAAGGATAGAAAAGGAGTGACGCGTATGAAGCTGTTGTTCGCCATCATTCAAAACGACGACAATAAACCGTTGACGCGCGCGCTGGTGGAAAAGCAGATCAGCGTGACCCGTATCGCCAGCACGGGCGGCTTCCTGCGCGGCGGCAACACGACGCTGATGATCGGCGTGGAGGACGACCGGTACGAGGACGCGCTCGCCGTCATCAAGGAGAAGTCGAGCCGCAGGCACACGGTCGTGGTTCCGGTGACAGGACTGCCTTACAGCGTCAACGGCGCCGCCATGCCGCTCAAGATCGTCATCGGCGGCGCGACGGTGTTCACAATTGACGTTGCGGAGTATCATAAGTTCTAAAAAAAGGGTTCAAATGGAAGAGCTGGGGGCGGGACAACCGCTGTTTTCACGCCGCGCGCTTGCGGCGCTGTATCTGCCGCTCGTGGTCGAGCAGCTGCTCGTCACGACCGTGGGCATGGCGGATACGGTCATGGTCGCGACGGTCGGCGAGAAGGCGGTTTCGTCGATTGCGCTCGTCGATTCGATCAACAACCTCGTCATCATGCTGCTCTCCGCGCTGACCACCGGCGGCGCGATCGTCGTCTCCCAATATATCGGCCGGCAGGACCCGGAGAACGGCCGATTGGCGGCGCGGCAGCTCGTCTACGCCAGCACGGCGCTGATGATCGTGCTCGCGGCGGTCGTGGTCGGCTTCCGGCACGGCATATTGCGCCTGATCTACGGCAATCTCGACGAGACGGTCATGCGCGGCGCGATGACGTACTTTCTGCTGACTGCACTCTCGTTCCCGTTTCTTGCGGTATACAATTCCTGCGCGGCGCTGTTCCGGTCGATGGGCAACAGCAAGGTCTCAATGCTGGCGTCGCTACTGATGAACGTGATCAACATCGTCGGCAACGCGATCCTGATCTACATCTTCGACTGGGAGGTCGCGGGCGCGGCCACGGCGACGCTGTGCTCGCGCGCGATCGCGGCGCTTTTGATGCTGCGGTTAATCCGCAGCCGCGCGAACGTCATCTACCTCGAGAACCTGCGCTTTGTCAACCTGAACTTTGCCATGGTTCGGCGTATCCTGACCGTGGGCATCCCGAGCGGCATCGAGAACAGCCTGTTCCAGATCGGCAAGCTGTTCGTATCGGGCCTGCTCGCCTCGCTCGGCACCGCGGCGATCGCGGCCAACGCGATTCTCAACAGCATCTGGGGCGTATTGATCGTACCGGCGTCGGCGGCAAACCTCGCGATGATCTCGGTCGTCGGCCAGTGCATCGGCGCGCGGCAGTGCGACCAGGCCAAGCGCTACACGCAGCTGTTCATCGGGTTTTCGATGCTCGCGCTGGCCGTGACGGGGCTGCCGACGCTGCTGTTCTCGCGCCAGCTGATCGGGATGTTCAACCTGAGCAAAACGGCGGTCGACATCGCCGTGCCGCTGTACGCGCTCATGATCGGCACAAATGTCCTGTTCTGGCCGCTCTCGTTCGGGTTGCCGCACGCGCTGCGCGCCACGGGCGACGTGCGTTATCCGATGATCGTGTCGATGCTGTCGATGTGGATATTCCGCGTGGGGCTGTGCTATGTGTTCCTGCTCGTGTTCCACATGGGCCTCCCGGGCATTTGGTACGCGATGTTCACGGACTGGATCGTGCGGATCATCTGCTTCGTGCCGCGCTTTGCCGGCGGCAAGTGGCGTACGAAGTGCTTAATTGATTGAGGGGGGGC
>CAZIRB010000174.1:0-2943 GCA_964541695.1 uncultured Oscillospiraceae bacterium | reverse complement strand
GACGCGGGGAATTTTTTGCGCAGAAAAGATTTGCGAGAACGAGGTTTATGCTCAAAGAACTAAAGAGCCTTTTGATCGGGCACACGCTGAAAAGCACCGAGATGGAGCACGAAAAATTCAGCGTGCTCTGGGGCCTCCCGATCCTGTCGAGCGACGCGATTTCGTCGGTTTCCTACGCCTGTGAGGAGATCCTCATGGTGCCGGTGATCGGCATCGCGGCGTTCGGTCCGCTGCTCGAGGCCGCGGCGGCCATCATCGTGCTGCTGTTCATCCTGGTGTTCTCCTACCGCCAGACGATCAGCAATTACCCGAACGGCGGCGGCTCTTACAGCGTCGCCAGCGACAACCTCGGCCGCATCCCCGGTCTCGTCGCCGCGGCATCCCTGTCGATCGACTACGTGCTCACCGTCGCGGTCAGCGCGTGCTCGGGCGTGGCCGCCATCACATCGGCGTTCCCTGCGCTTTTGCCGTACAAGGTCGCGCTCGCGCTGCTGATCATCCTGTTTTTAACGCTCGGCAACCTGCGCGGCATCCGCGAGTCCTCGGTGCTGTTCGGTGTGCCGACGTATCTGTTCATCGGCACGATCCTGATCATGCTGTTTGCCGGCCTGTACAAGGTGCTCGTGCACGGCTACGTCCCGGCGCCCTCCCCTGCCGTTTCCACGCCGCCCTATCAGGAGCTGTCACTCGTGCTGCTGCTCAAGGCGTTCTCCTCGGGCTGCACGGCGCTCACCGGCGTGGAGGCCGTCAGCAACGGCATCCCGAACTTCCGCGAACCCGCGCAGAAGAACGCGCAAAAGGTATTGCTGCTACTCTCGCTCATCGTGTTTTTGATATTCGGCGGCGTGTGCACGCTGGCCGCGATCTATAAGGTCGCGCCGCAGGAGAACGTCACGGTGGTCGCGCAGATTGCGCAGCAGGTGTTCGGCGCGAATACCTTCATGTTCTTTGCCGTGCAGGCAACGACCGCAGTCATTTTGATCATGGCGGCAAACACTGCGTTTGCGGACCTGCCGCTGCTGCTCTCGCTGCTCGCGCGCGACGGTTTCATGGCGCGGCAGTTCCGGCACCGCGGCGCGCGGCTGAGCTTCTCCAACGGCATCATGCTGCTGTTCCTCGTGGCAAGCGCGCTCGTCGTGCTCTTCCACGCCAGCACGCATCAGCTGATCCCGCTGTACGCCGTGGGCGTGTTCCTCTCGTTTACGCTGTCGCAGGCGGGCATGTTCAAGCGCTGGATCACGCGCCGCGAGGGCAACTGGCACCACAAGGCGTTCATCAACGGTTTTGGCACAATCGTGACTGCCGCGACCTGCATCGTCATCGCGGTCAGCAAGTTTACGCACGGCGCCTGGATGGTGATCGTCTGTATCCCCGTGCTCGTGCTGCTCATGCTGCGTATCAAAAACCACTATATACACGTAAAAGAAAACCTGCAGATCACGGAGGACCTGGACGCGCTGGTGTTTGGCGAGCAGCCGCAGGGGCACATCATCGTGCCCGTCCAGTCCATCAATAAATCGTTTATTAAGGCGCTTAACTACGCCCGTTTTCTCACGGGCGAGAAGGAAGTCTATCACGTAAGCACCGATCCGGCCGCGACGGAGAAGCTGAAAACGCAGTACGCCGAGCTCGGCATCGACATCCCGCTCGTGATCGAGGAGGCCCCCTACCGCAACGTCAACGAGCTGCTGCTCGACCACGTCCGGCAGCGGCACGCGGGGCTTGGCAAGCATGAGATGCTCACGGTGGTGATTCCGCAGTATATTATTCCGAAGTGGTGGAACAATCCCCTGCACAACCAGACGGCACGGCTGCTGAAATCCTCGCTGTTCAAGCTGCGCAACATCGCGGTCGTCACGATCCCCTACATCATCAAGGAATAGAAGAAGCGCCCCGCCTGTCCGGCGGGGCGCTCTGTTTTGTGTCGCAACTACGTTCCGGCGCGCGGGCTTTTGCCGCGCGTTTTTTATGCTTGCGCGACGGCCGCCTCGCCGAGCGCGGCGAGAAACGCTTTTGCCAGTCCGTCCACGGCCTGCCGCACCGCCGCGCACATCCCGTCGCCGGGCTGCACGGACGCGGGCTGGACGCCGAGCACCTGCACGCGGCAGCCGCACTCGGCCGCAAGGTAGGAGATCAAAAACGACAGCGGCAGCATGTGCGTCGAGAACGCCGTACCGCCGATCCGCTCCTCCGGCACAGGCCGGACCGCGCCGGGCGGCTCGTCAAGGCCCGCCGCGTCCACGATGAACAACACATCCGGACAAAAAACGCGGAGCGCGCCCGAGAAGTTCTCCGGCGCGGTGGACGCTTCCAGCACCAGCACGCCCGTTTTCTCGGCCTCCGTCCGGACTAGCTCGGCAAACAGCATGCCCGCGCCGTCGTCGGCGCACAGCGCGTTGCCCACGCCCATGACGGCGACCCGCTCGCCAGGCCGGAACGCGAAGAATTCACTCATTCGTAAGGTCGACCTTCAGCCCGTCACGCGAGTCGGTGTTTAAGTCGATGACCTGCGAAAACGACAAGCAGCCCTTGCGGCACGTGTCCACACACTGGCAGCAGAACACGCATTTGCCCAGGTCGAGCGCCGCACGCATGTTCCGCTCCTCCTTGGTGCCGTCGTTGACAATCGTGATCGCGCCGGTCGGACAGTCCCGCATGCAGAGGCGGCAGTTGACGCAGTCGCTCTTGTTGAACAGCAGGCGGCCGCGATAATGCGCCTCCACCTTCGGCCGCGTTACGCTGCGGCTCGGGTAATCGATCGTCGCGGGCTTCTCAAACAGGTTCTTTAAGTTTTCTCCGGCGATGCGACCGGGACCCCTCGTTTTATTCACAGCAGCAACCCCCGTACGATCACCATCGCCAGCATGACAAGCAGCGCCGCGGGCGTGACGATCTTCCAATAAAACGCCGCCATCTGCTCCATCCGAAGCCTTGCCACCGCGG
>CAZIRB010000173.1:0-2949 GCA_964541695.1 uncultured Oscillospiraceae bacterium | reverse complement strand
AGATTATCGAGGCCGGCCAGAGCGCGCCGGAGGGCGAGGCGCTGGACGCGCTGGATCAAAACGTACAGCTGACGGGCGACGCGCTCTCGGCGCTGCGCAGGTTTTCGCCGAAAAGAGGCCTGCTCACGCCCGCGCCCGAAGCGAGCGCCGAGGAGATCGCGGGCGCGCTGGATGCGGGTGTGGCGCACAGCCGGGAGGTCGAGCACCTCACGCACGCAATCGCGCGCACGCGCAGCAATATTGAAAAGAATCGGGCGTTGATCGCTTCGCTGCTGCCGTGGCGCGCGTTCCCCGCCGACATGAAGACCTATCAGGCCGCAAAGGCGATCCGGTATTTTACCGGATATCTTGAGGCTTCCGATCTGGAAAAGCTCGAAGCGCACTCCGACATTCTGGCATATCAAACGTTCGGCGAGGGCGCCGCCTGCGCCACGCTCGTGGCCTGTTCCGCATCCGAAAGCAAGAATGTGTCGTGCATCCTCAAGGGGCTGCACTGGACCGACTATGCGTTCCCGAGCGTTTACGGAAAGCCGGCGGACGTAATCGCGGCGCTCGAAGCGGAGAACAGCGATCTTGAGACGGAGCTTCACGGCTTTGAGGAGAAGCTTGTCTCGATGGCGAGCGCCGTCCCGGAGATCGAACGCGCCGCCGACGCGGCCGCGATCGAGCGCGACCGGGCGTGCGCCGCCGCGGAGATGGCCCGCACGAAGGCGACGTTTTTGCTGGAGGGCTGGCTGCGCGAGGATCAGGAGACGCTCGTCCGCAGCACGGTCGCCGGTGCGACGGACGCGTATTATCTGGATATCCGCGAGCCGGCCGAGGGCGAGGTGCCGCCGTCCGTTGTGCAGAACAACGCGTTCAACGCGCCGTTCGAGCAGGTGACGAACCTGTATTCGCGCCCCGCGCCGGACGGCATGGACGCGACGCCGTACATGGCTCCGTTTTACGTGCTGCTGTTCGGGCTCATGCTCTCCGACTCGGGCTACGGCCTCGTGCTGTCGATCGGCTGCTGGCTGTTCTTAAAACTCAAAAAGCCCGGCGGCATGTCGGCCGGCATCGCCCGGGTGCTATTCTGGGGGGGCCTCTCGACAATCGTCTGGGGCGCGCTGATCGGCACGGTGTTCGGCATGGACTTCGACGTGCTGCTCGGCACGGCGGACATATTCCCCATTTTGGTCGATCCGATGGTGGACCCGATCAACATGCTGATACTGTGCTTCGGCCTGGGTATCTTTCATATCCTGTTCGGCGTCGTATTGAAGATGAAGATGGCCTTTTCGCGCGGCGACTGGCAGTCCGCCATATTCGACGGGCTTTCCTGGATTTTGATCGTGCTGGGGCTTCTCATGCTCGCGCTGCCGGCGACGAAGCGCTTTGGGACGGTCCTTGCGATCACCGGCGCGGCGATGGTCCTCGTGATGAAGGGCAGGGGCACCAAAAACCCCGTCAAGCGCACGCTCTCGGGCCTTGGCGAACTGTACCAGGTGACGGGGTATCTCTCGGACATGCTGTCCTACGCGCGGCTGTTCGCGCTGGGCGTCGCCACGGGCGTGCTCGCGTCGGTGTTCAACGACCTGTGCAGCATGCTGATGCGCTCGCCCAACATCGTGTTGAGGATTCTCGGCATCCTCGTCGCCGTCGCGCTGCTTATCGCGCTGCACATGTTCAACATCTGCATTAACACCTTGGGCGCGTTCGTGCACTGCGCAAGGCTCCAGTATGTGGAGTTCTTCGGGAAGTTCTATGAGACGGGCGGGCGGCCCTTCCGGCCGCTCGGCTACCGGACCAGGCATGTGCGCATCATAAAGCCCTGACGCGGGCTTTGCGG
The DNA here is from genome assembly GCA_964541695.1 of uncultured Oscillospiraceae bacterium. Classification (GTDB taxonomy): domain Bacteria; phylum Bacillota; class Clostridia; order Christensenellales; family CAG-138; genus CAZKGE01. The sequence continues at coordinate 1,121 of CAZIRB010000173.1, read as the reverse complement.
CGCATAGCCGCGCGGAAATCATAAAGCGCGTTCGGCGCGTTTACGGTTTTTAATTTGGGAACCCATCACAAACGTTGTAAGGAGGATATCACACTCATGGAATTGCAATGGGGCACTCTTTTTGCGACAGCAGGCGCGGTTATCGCCGCTATGCTTGCGGGGTTTGGCAGCGCGATCGGCGTGGGCATCGCCGGCCAGGCCGGTTCGGGCGTTGTTTCGGAGGATCCGGACCGGTTCGGCTCCTGCCTGCTTCTGCAGCTGCTTCCGGGCACGCAGGGCGTTTACGGCCTCTTGATCGCGTTCGTCATCGCCGCAAAGGCGGGCCTGCTCGGCGGCGGTTCCGCCATATCCGCGTCCACGGGGCTGCAGTTCTTACTGGCCTCGTTCCCCGTCGGCTTCGGCGGGTTCCTGTCCGCCATCGCGCAGGGCAAGGTGGCCGTCGCGGGTATCAACATGGTCGCCAAGAAGCCCGAGGAACAGGGCAAGGCCATGCTCTTTACCGTCATGGTGGAGACGTTCGCGGTGCTGTCGCTGCTGATCTCCTTCCTGCTGGTGAACGGCGTGCAGGTCTGACGCCTGCGTACGGAGCATAGAGCGATGGAGCAGGGAATCAACGGCAACGCGGACCGGCTGGCGGAGCGCATCCTGGGCGACGCGCGCGCCGATGCGGAGCGGACGCTGGCGGAGGCGCGGTCCGCGGCGGACGCGCTGAAAGCCGCCTACGAAAAACAGATGCAGGAGCTCTCAGCGGACTTTTTGAAAAAGCGCGACGACGCGGTCCGCGGCGTGCTAGAGGGCGCGAAAACGCGCGCGTTCATCGATGGGCGCAAGGCCGCGCTCGCAAAGAAGCGCGCGGTGATCGAGCGCGCGTTCGAGCTTGCGGCGCAAAGGCTTTCGCGGCTTCCCGACGCCGAGCGGAAGGCTATTATACAAAACGTCCTGCTGCGCGAGACCGAGGGCGGGGAGACGATCGTGCCCGCGGCAAACGACCGCGCGCTGGTCGAGCGGATCGTATCCGAGCTTTCCGAAAGAAAGCTGTCGCTTTCTGCCGAGGACGCGCCGTTTCCGCACGGCTGCGTCGTCCGCGGAAACGGATACGAGAAGGACTGCTCGTTTTCATC
>CAZIRB010000172.1:0-2966 GCA_964541695.1 uncultured Oscillospiraceae bacterium | reverse complement strand
CTTTGCCCCCATACCCCTACTTCTTTTCTTAAAGAAAAGAAGCAAAAGATGCGAAAACGGTGAGTGAAGCTGGCTTGGGTTAAACGTTTTTTATGGGTTTTTTCGGGGGCCCCGCCCTCGAACACCCGCTTCTTTTCTTAAAGAAAAGAAGCAAAAGATGCGAAAACGGTGAGTAAAGCTTGCCTGAGCTAAACGTTTTTTACGGAGGTTTTTTTCGAGGGCTCCGCCCTCGAGCACCCGCTTCTTTTCTTAAAGAAAAGAAGCAAAAGATGCGAAGGGCGTCTTCAATAGATGTCCTGCAAAAAGGGTTTCCAAAGGGCCTTCGGCCCTTTGGCGGAGGTTTGGAGGCGGAGCCTCCAACGTCCTCCAATCCCCCCGTCCCCCGTTTCAACCCCGCACCAAGGAGGTGACTGCGCCATGTATCTGTTGATCGTAACGGGCCTGTCGGGCGCGGGCAAATCGCTTGCGCTGCGCTGCCTGGAGGAGCAGGGGTATTTCACGGTGGACAACCTCCCGTCGCCGATGCTGAGGGAGTTTACGCAGCTGTGCGCGGCGGCGGTGCCGAGCATCCGCAGGGCGGCGGTCACGATCGACAGCCGCGAGAGTTTGCTCTCGCGCAGCGCGGCAAGCATGACGGCGGCGCTCGACAGCCTGGACGTGCCGTACGAGATCCTGTTCCTCGACGCGCGCGACGACGTGCTGCGCAAGCGCTACAACGAGGTGCGCCGCCGGCACCCGCTCGGCGACGCGGGCGACGCGGAGACGGGCGTGCGCCGCGAGCGCGTGTTTTTGCAGGCGATGCGCGACCGCGCCAACTACATACTCGACACGTCGGACGTCAAGCCCACGGATTTTCCGAAGCTGATCGCCAAGGTGCTGCCGGAGTATGAAAGCAAGGACCTTACGCTCCTGTTTTGCAGCTTCGGCTACAAGCGCGGCGTGCCGGTCGACGCGGACATCGTGCTCGACATGCGCTTTATGGATAACCCGTTCTACTATCCGGAGCTGAAGAAGCTCTCCGGCCTCGACGCGCCGGTGCGGGAGTTTGTGTTCGCCCAGCCGTTTACGACGGAGTTTCTGGACCGCTGGGAGGAGATGTTCGCCGCGATGCTGCCGCTGTATGAGAAGCAGGACAAGCATATCTTCCGCATCTGCTTCGGGTGCACGGGCGGGCGGCACCGCTCGGTCGCGGCGGCGGAGGAGATGGCCAGGCGCTTTCTCGCGCGCGGCTTATCCGTGCGCGTCTACCACCGCGACCTCGACGTAGAGGCCGAGGACATCGACAGACGATTTCGGGACGGAAACTAAATGTCGTTCTCCTCATCGATCAAATCGGATTTAACGCGCCTGCGCGTGCGCGGCCGCGGCGCAAAGCTTTCGCAGCTCTCGGGTCTGACCAAGAGCTGCGGGTCTTTGAGCATTAAAAAAAGCGGCCGCGCCGTGCTGTACAAGACCGAATCGCTGCCGGTCGGCAAGCACATCGCGTTCCTGGCTACGTCGCTGTTCGGCGTCGACGCCGCGATCGAGCTAAGCCGCCGCGAGCGGCGCGAAAACTACCCGCTCACGCTCGTGACGCTGACGGGCGAAGCGGTCGGCGCGCTGCTCGTCGGCACGGGCGTGCTGGACGAACGCGGCGCGTTCCTGTTCGACGCGGGTGCGCCGGAAGCGCTCGTTTGCGACGAGGACACCGGCAAAGCGTTCCTGCGCGGCGCGTTCCTAGGCAGCGGCTCGGTCAACGACCCGGCCCGCGGCTACCATCTCGAGATCGTCGCGCGCACGGGCGCGTTCGCCGACTCGCTGCTAACCCTGCTCGCCGGCTTCTCGGTCGCGGCCGGGCGCTCGGAGCGACGCGGGCGCGAGATTGTCTACGTCAAGGGCGCGCACGTCGCGGCGTTCTTGGCGCTCATCGGCGCAAGCTCCGGCGCGCTCGCGTTCGAGAGCGCGCGCACGGAGAAGGATTTCCGCAACTACGTCAACCGGACGAGCAACTGCGAGACGGCCAACATCGGCAAGACCGTCAACGCGTCGCTGCTGCAGATCCGCGCGATCGAGCGCATCGAGCGCGTGATGGACCTTTCCGGCCTGCCGGAGCCGCTCTACGAGGCGGCGCGGCTAAGGCTTAAGTACCCCGACGCGACGCTGACGGAGCTGGCGGACCTGGCCGAGATCGGCAAGTCCGGCATGAACCACCGCCTCGCGCGGCTGATCCGCATCGCGGAGGACCTGGGAGAAGAATGAGCACGGATTTTACGCACCTGCACGTACATACGCAGTACAGCCTGCTCGACGGCGCGGCGCGCATCGACGACCTTGTCGAGCGCGCAAAGGCGCTCGGGCAGACCGCTCTGGCCATCACCGACCACGGCGCGCTCTACGGCGTCGTGGACTTCTACCGCGCCTGCAGGAAGGCGGGCGTCAAGCCCATCATCGGCCTCGAGGCGTACGTCGCGCCGCGGTCGCGCTTCGACCGCGAGGGCGCGCAGGACCGCGAATACGCGCACTTAATCCTGCTGGCCAGGAACGAGACCGGCTACCACAACCTGATGCTGCTCGACTCGGAGGCGTTTCTGCACGGCTTCTACTACAAGCCCCGCATCGACTACGACCTGCTTGAACAGCACGCCGAGGGTCTCGTCTGCCTGTCGGCCTGCCTGGCCGGCGACATCCCGCAGCTTCTGCTGCAGAACCGCTACGACGACGCGCTCGCGCTGGCGGACAGGCTTAGGCGCATGTTCGGCGGGGATTTTTACATCGAGCTGCAGAACCACGGCCTGCCGGAGCAGAAGCAGGTGCTGCCGGGCCTAAAGCGCATCGCAAAGGAGCTCTCACTCAAGACCGTCGCGACGAACGACGTGCACTACGTCTCCGCGGACGACGCCGAGGCGCAGGACGTGCTGCTCTGCATCCAGACGCAGCGGTACGTGACCGATACAAACCGCATGCGCATGCAGTCCGACCAGTTTTTC
>CAZIRB010000171.1:0-2979 GCA_964541695.1 uncultured Oscillospiraceae bacterium | reverse complement strand
CAGGCCGGATCTCGACAAGGCAGGAAGCATCCATACGCATGAAAAAGCGGAAGCGGTCGGAACTGCCGACCGCCCCGCCTACACAGAAACACAGGCATATCAGGGCGGCAAGGAGCTTGCCGAAGCACGGGCACGGAACCGCATCCGCACGCGGGACGCTATCCGCCAGCCCTCCGCGCGTGTGTCCACGGATGCGGGCAAGCGGACAATCAAGATGGCTGAGAAAAGTGCGGTCCAGGCAGCATCCAAAGGCACGGTAAAGACGGCGGAGGCTTCGGTCAGAACGGCAAACCGTTCGGTCAAGACCGCGCAAAAGGGCGCGGAAGCTACGGCGAAAGCGGTAAAGGCTGCAGCAAAGACGACGCAGAAGACGGTAGAAACCGCTGCAAAAGCGGCAAAGGCCGCCGCACAGACCACGGCGAAAGCCGCTCAGCTCGCCGCGAAAACGATGGCGGCGGCGTTCAAAGCCATTGTCGCGGGCATCAAGGCGCTCGTTGCAGCTATTGCCGCGGGCGGTTGGGTTGCCGTTTTGATCATTGCGGCAATCGCGCTGGTCGGGCTGCTCCTCTGCACCGCGTTCGGGGTGTTCACGGCGGACGAAACCGGGGACGGCACGAAGCCCATGAGCGAAGCGGTGTATGCCATTGACAGCGAGTTTCGCGCCGAGATGGACGCACGGATCGCCGACCTGTCCGTGGGCGATTACGACGAGGTATCCATCGACTACATGGGCGATATCGACGGCGACAGCGCCTACGTCAACAACTGGAACGATGTGCTTGCGACGTATGCCGTCCTGCTCACGACCGACAAAACGAATGCAACGGACGCGATCACCGTCACGCCGGAGAAGGTGGCGCGTCTGCGCTCCATCTTCTACGAAATGAACGCCGTGGAGTACGCCTCCGAAATCATTGAGGAAGAAATCCCGCCCGATCCCGACGCGCCGCAGCCGACCCCAACGCCGGACGGCGAGCTGCCGGAGCCGGAAACGAAGCGCGTGCTGCACATCTATGTGACCGTCAAGAGCCTGAACTACAAGGAAGCCGCCGACCTGTACCGCATGACCGAGCAGCAACGGGAAGTGCTGGACGAGATGATGTCCGCCGAGTTTGCCATGCTCTTTGCCGAGATCGCGGGCGTGGACGTGCTCGGCGGCGCAGACTTGACGCAGATTATCTCGGGACTCCCGACCAGCGGCAAGGGCGCGGAGGTGGTCAAAGCAGCTCTCACCAAACTCGGCGCGCCGTATGTATGGGGCGCAAAGGGCGACAGCAAGTTCGACTGTTCCGGGCTCGCCTATTGGTCGATCAAGCAGGTGGACGTCTCACTCGGCGGCCGGATGTACACCAATGCGGCGGGGCAGGCAAAATACTGCTACGACTGCGGCCTGACCGTGGGCGAAAGCGAACTGCAGCCGGGTGATCTTGTGTTCTGGCAGAATCTGAAATGCAAGGGCTGCCACCGTTGGGAAGAAGTGCATCACGTCGGCATCTATATAGGCGGCGGCAAGGTTGTGGAAGCGTCCAGCGGCAAAGGCCGCGTGGTGATCCGCGACCTATGGTCAACGACGAACTACCTCATTTATATGTTTGGGCGACCCTACTAAAGAAGAAAAGGAGCTATCCATGAAATACTTTACCCCGATCCAGAAGATCTCGCTGAGCGTTTTGTCCGTGATCGTGATCGCGCTCGCAATCGTGGCGTTTACTACGGCGGGCAGTCTATCCCGAAACGACCCCTCCGCTACGCCGCAGGTCGTAGTAATCGAGCTTGCCAACACGCCCACGCCCTCGCCCGAACCGCTCCCGCTGCCGGAAGAACTACAGGACGCGTTTGCCACCGCTTCGCCGACCGTAATGCCCGCTGTAACCCCTCTCGCACCTGCGAGCACAGTTACACCCGCGGCGGGGCAATCGACCGCAAAACCCACCGTAGCAAGCGGCGATATCTTCACTCTGACCATCCGAAAGCAGAACATAGGCATTGCGAGCGGCGTGGATGAAGCGACGCTCGAAAACGGCCCCGGCTGGCTGACCACCTCGGCCAGTCCGGGACAGAAGGGCGTGTGCGTCGTGTATGGACACAGGAATCGGAATCACCTAAAGGTGTTGGAAAAGATAGATTATGGCGACACGATCACTGTCACGGCAAAGAATGGGACACAGTACAGCTACCGGGTGGAGTTCGTAGAGATCGTGGGCGCAGACGACGAGCTTCGCATACCTACGATTGACGGTTCTCACTTGATGCTTGTGACCTGCTATCCGTTTTACTACTCAGGGCATGCGCCGGAAAAGTATGTGGTGATGGCGGTGCTGTAACAACACAGATTGTGTTCTCAGTGTCTGTTACAAAACGCTTGTTATCCACGCATGGAATTGCACGATACCATCACTTTCAAATAAAGGTTCCATGTTTCGCGCCTCTTCCCGCTATGATACACGAATACACTGCCGGTTTTGAACGATATAAGTTGTGCCGGATATGACCGTTACCCCCGCAACAATCCACATCATTGTCGAATAAAGCACAGGTGCTGTTATGCTTTCTGGCAAGATACCCATCCAGAAAATCGGTGAGGGATGCCAACACGAAAATGGCGGTCGCCAGCAAATAATGATGGGGAACTTCTTTCAGCATCAGTGCTGCCAGACATAGCGGCACCATACATATCCGGGCAATGGTCATTTTCTAACCCCCTCGGTAGCAAGCGGCTCGATGCCGCGGACAGGCTGGGAGCCTGTCCGCGGATTCCAACCGCCTGCCGTAAACTATACCGTTACGGTACACGGATTGTTGTTGATGAAAATGGTGACACCGCCGAGCCGTGGCCAAAACCACGCATGATATCCGGCCGCATTCTTTTTCAAACACGGCGGGCATTCCCCCGCTTTCCCTTCATCGCGATCCCTTTGCCAGATAGGTTCAGGGAAGTACCATAATCGCGGGGCGCCTTGTGTCTGCCGGACTTCGTCG
>CAZIRB010000170.1:0-3025 GCA_964541695.1 uncultured Oscillospiraceae bacterium | reverse complement strand
AACCTTTATTCCTGCAGCTTGCCGGGCGCGACGCCGGTGGCGATCGTGTACAGCCGCGTGACCGTGCAGCCCCGTTCTTCAATTAAGCGCTTGGTCTCGGCGTCGCTTGGCCGCGGATCGTTCCCGCCCGCGCAGAGGAAGACCTCGACCTCCTTGCCCGCGGGCAGCAGCGCCAGCACCGCGTTGAACGCGGGCGCGGGGTACCCCGCCCAGACGGGGCAGCCGAGATAGATGCGGTCGAATGCGGCAAGGTCGGCGTCGACCGGCAGGGTTTTGACCGGCTTCCGCTTCCGCGCCTGAAACCCGCCGGGGATAAACGAGCCGAGCAGGCTGCGGTTTTTCGCTTCCCGCACACGGTAAACGGGCGCGGAAAGCTCTGCCCCCAGGCGCTCCGCCTCCTTCTTGGTCGAGCCTCCGAACGTGTAGTACAAAATAACCGCCTTCATATCGCGATCCGCCCCTTTCGTATTGAGATACGGCGCAGCGTTGGGCCGCGCCGTCGCAACCATCCTATCACGTTTTCTCCAAAAAGCAACGGCAAACAAATGATACGCCATCCGCGCGCCAAATGGCAAATCCCAGCCGCACCCGCCGCGCGGCAAAGCAGCGGCCCCCGCTCCTTTCGGGAGTGAGGGCCTGTTCCTTAATCAGCCGTTTTCGTTCACAACACGCAGCTTTCCGGGCGCGCCGCTACTGACCTTTGTGGCAGAGGCTCGCGCTCGGGCAGCCGTCACAGCCGCAGCCGCAGCCGCCCTTGTTCTTCCGTTTATTGCGGATCGTGGCGAAGACGGACAGCGCGACGACGCCCAGCACGACGAGGCCGACGACGAGCGAAACCCAGTTGCTTACAATCCAGTTCAGCATACGACCTTCTCTCCTTTCAAAACGCGTTTCTCATACGGGTTCCTGCGCAGGACCAGGTAAGCAAGGATCAGGAGCACGGCAATCGCCGCCGCCGTGCCGGCGGCGAACGCGCCGCCGGAGAGGAACAACCCGAACTGGTACACGATCAGCGCAACGGCGTATGCAAAGCCGCACATGTAGCCGATCGCGGCCCAGGTCCATTTCGCGCTGTTCATCTCGGTCCTGATCGCGCCCATGGCCGCAAAGCAGGGTGCGCAGAGCAGGTTGAACAGCATGAAGCTGAACGCGGTGAGCGCGGAGAAGTCGAGCGCGAGGTTTGTCCAGATCTCGGCGCCGTCCTCGGCGACCTCGGCAAAGCCGTAGAGCACGCCGAACGTGTTGACCACGTTCTCCTTGGCGATAAGGCCCGTGAACGTCGCCACGGCGGGCTTCCAGGAACCGAAGCCGAGCGGCGCGAATATGGGCGCGACGAGCGAACCGATCGCCGCGAGCAGGCTTGTGTTGTTGTCCTCGACCATGGCTAAGCGGCCGTTTGCAAAGCCGAAGCCCTGTAAAAACCACAGCGCGACGGCTGAGAGCAGGATGACCGTGCCTGCGCGCTTAATAAAGCTTAATCCGCGGTCGAACGTGCTGCGCAGCACGTTCTTCATTGCGGGGACGTGGTAGGCGGGCAGCTCCATCACAAACGGCGCGGGGTCGCCCGCAAACGCCCTCATCTTTTTGAGCAGGATGCCGCTGAGCACGACGGCCAGCACGCCGATAAAGTACGCGGCCGGGGCCACCCACCAGGCGCCGCCGAATATCGCTCCGGCAAACAGCGCGATGATGGGCATCTTCGCGCCGCAGGGGATGAACGTCGTGGTCATGATCGTCATGCGCCGGTCGCGCCGGTTTTCGATCGTGCGGCTCGCCATAATGCCCGGCACGCCGCAGCCGGAGCTGATCAGCATCGGGATAAACGACTTGCCCGAAAGGCCGAACTTGCGGAAGATCCGGTCCATGATGAACGCGACGCGCGCCATGTAGCCCACGTCCTCGAGCAAGGCCAGCAAAAAGAACAGCACGAGCATCTGCGGCACGAAGCCGATCACCGCGCCGACGCCGCCCACGATGCCGTCCACGACGAGGCTGGAAAGCCACGGCGCGACGTTGCCGGCCGTAAGCAGGGCGGATAGGTTGCCCGCGATCCAGCCGCCGAACAGCGTGTCGTTCGTAAAGTCCGTCACGATCGTGCCGACGCTGGTCACGGCGATGTAGTACACGAGAAACATCACGGACGCGAATATCGGCAGCGCGAGGACGCGGTTGGTTACGATGCGGTCGATGCCGTCGGAGGCGTTCAGCTTCAGGCCGGAGCGCTTCTTTTTGACGCAGGCGTCGACGACGCGGCCGATGTAGGCGTACCGCTGGTCGATCATGATGCTTTCGGCGTCGTCGGAGAGCTCGCGCTCGCAATCTAAGATATGCGCCTCGATGTGCTCGAGCGTCTCGGTATCAAGTTGCAGCTCCTCGCGCGCCTTCCCGTCGCGCTCGAACAGCTTGACCGCGTACCAGCGCAGCAGCTCCGGCTTGACCTTTTCCTCGATGGATTCCTCAATGTGCGCGATGGCGTGCTCCACGCTGCCCGAGAACACGTGCGGCAGCTCGGTCGGCACATGCGCCGCGGCCTTTATAGCCGCGCGCTCAGCGGCCTCGCGCGTGCCGGTGCCGCGGAGCGCCGAGGTCTCGATCACGTCGCAGTTTAATAGCTTGCCGAGCTTCTCCGTATCGATGCGGTCGCCGTTCTTCCGCACGACGTCGATCATGTTCAGCGCGATCACGACCGGTATGCCCAGCTCGACGAGCTGCGTCGTAAGATACAGGTTGCGCTCGATATTCGTCGCGTCCACGATGTTGAGGATCGCGTCCGGCCGCTCCGATACGAGATAGCCGCGCGCGACGACCTCCTCGAGCGTATACGGCGAGAGCGAGTAGATGCCCGGCAGGTCCTGGATCGTTACGTCGGGGCGGCCTCTAAGCCGTCCCTCCTTTTTCTCGACCGTGACGCCCGGCCAATTGCCGACGTACTGCGCGCTGCCCGTCAATTCGTTGAACATGGTGGTCTTGCCGCTGTTCGGGTTGCCGGCAAGCGCAATTTTGATGCCCATAGAACCCTCCTTCA
>CAZIRB010000169.1:0-3251 GCA_964541695.1 uncultured Oscillospiraceae bacterium | reverse complement strand
AGTGCTCGGCCATGCGCAAACTCGTGACCTCCATGCGGCCGCTGCTTTCGCTGGCCCGGTACATGCTGACAAGCAGCTCCGGAAACGCGCCCGCCATGCCCTCCATCGCGTCGGAGAGCATCGACCCCTGCTTGATCGCATGGAACAGCTGCAGGTACACCTCCCGCACCGCGGGCCTGATGTCCCGCTTGGCCATGATGGACAGCGCGCGCACGAGCGGCACGCCCGCGCCGAGCATCGTGCCAAGCTCCCGGCAAAACTCCGCAAGCTGCTCGGCCGAAAGCGCCTTTGCCGCGCGCGCAGCCGCGGCCTGCTCCGAGCAGTCCGTCAAATACAGGCCGCGCTCGCGCAGCTGCTCGGCAAGCGCCTGCCTGCCCGCGGCCTGCAGCTCGCCGCGGACGCGTTTCCCGTTCAGCCTGGTCGCCGTATATCGGTAGAGCGGCAAGGGCATTCTCCTTTTTCAGCTATATCAGCTACAAGCTACAATATAGCATAATTTTCGACGGTTTCCCACACAAAATGTGGGTTTATGCATGAAATAGCGCCAAATATGCGTCGAGCGCAATGCTGCCGGCCAGCAGCGAAAACACGATGCCGAAGCACAGAAACGGCCCGAACGCGAAATGCCCCCCGCGCGCCATTTTCTTTTGCGCCAGCAGGAACGCGCCGTACGCGCCGCCGGTCAGGACCGAGACAAACGCCGCCACGAGCATCAGCTTCCAGCCGAGCAAAAACCCCGCAGCAGCAGCCAGCTTGACGTCCCCGCCGCCGAAGCTCGTCGGGATAGCCAGGTCGATCAGCAGCATCGGCACGGACACGGCAAACACGCCGATCAACCGCCCGATGAGCCTTGTCTCGGGGAACAGCGGCACGGACAGCGCCGCAAGCAGCGCAAGCGCGATCACGAGCCCGTCCGGGATCTCCATCGTGTCCGCGTCGATCAGCGCGACGGCCAGCAGCACGGCCGCAGCCGCGAACGCGAACGCCGCGCGCAGCGTAAAGCCGAACGCCGCCGCGCACAGCAGCGCAAGCGCGCCGCCAAGCAGCTCCACGAGCGGGTACCGCGGCGAAATCCTCGCGCCGCAGTAGCGGCATTTGCCGGCAAGGCACACGAAGCTGAACAACGGAACGAGGTCCCTGCCCGAGAGCGCGTGGCCGCAGAAAGGGCAGAACGAGCGCCCGCGCACGAAGTCGAGCTTGTTCGGGATGCGGTAGGCCAGCACGTTGGCAAAGCTCCCGACGCAGAGCCCGGCGGCGAACACGAACAGGCAGTTGATGACGGCCGGAAGCGCAATCATGTGCCGAATCAGTCCTTTCCACTAAGCCCGGATAGTAAGATCAGAGCGGCGCAAAGCGCCGCCCTGAAAGCTGCCGATAACGCGCGTCTCCCTTCCCCCTAGGAGGCCTTCGTCGGATCGGACCAGGCCCCGTTGCTATAGGTCACGGACGTGGTGCCCTTCGTGTAGATTAGCTTGGTCACCTGGCCGGTTGCGCTGTCGAGTGTCACCTCGGTGATCGTGCCTGTCATGCCGGACAGAGTCTGCGCCGCCGTGGAGTCGGTCGTCGCCCAGGTCGTCACGCCCTTGCCGTAATTCTCCGACGCGATCGTCTGCGCCGCGAGCAGCGCGGAGCGCGCCTCGACGAGGATACTCTTGTCCTTTGCCTTGTCGATCCACTTAGTCATCGACGGGATCAAAAGCGCGGCAAGAATCGCCAAAATGACAAGGACAACGATGACTTCGACCAGCGTGAAGCCTTTTTTGCTGTTCTTCCTGTTGATCATCTGCTGAAACATCCTGTTACTCCTTTGTAAAATTACCAGCTTGGGCAGCATGCCCTCCCGCATCCCAAAATGCCGTCCCGGCCGTGCCTCCGCTTAGCGACATTATAATACCGGTTCTGCATAATTACAACATAATAGTTACAATAATCTAAATATTTTTCAAAAAATTAGCGGTATCCATTCCGAGAAATGCCAATATACGCCCAAATACTGGCAATTTGTGACAGCGTAATTGTTACATTGCATGCAATCAGCGTTGTGCATAAACGCGCCTTGCAACGCAGGACGGGATTTTATATACTATGTGCATGAAACCGGACCTGCTGTCAAAACACTTTCCGCTCGCCGTCGGCTTTGCGGTCCCGGGTGACGGGGACGCCGCTCTCACGCTCTTCCGCTCGCTGATCGGCACGCCCTATTGCACCTGGAACGAAGAATATCCGGACGAGGAAACGGTGCTTTGCGATATCGCGGCGGGAAGGACGCTGCTCTGCCGCGACGACAAGGGCGCCGCCGCCATACTGGTGCTGCTGCCGCCGGACGAGCTGCCGCCGCTGCCGCTTTGGGACGCGGGCGTACGCGCACCTTCACTGTTTGCGCGGCTCGGCGTGCGCACAGACTGGCAGCGCAAGGGCGTGGCGCGCGCGCTGATGCTGTACGCGATGGAGCATGTCAAATCGTGCGGCGCGGACGGCGTACGCCTGATTGCGGATAAAAACAACGTGGCCGCGCTCGCGCTGTACGCCTCGCTGGGCTTTACATGCGCGGGCGAAGCCACGCTGTTTGCGAACGACTGGGTCTGCCTGGAGCGGCGGCTTTAGCGCGGCCCCGGGCAGCCGCCGCTATATGAACAGGTTGACGTCGGATTCCTCCGCGTCCCCGAGATAGGCGCCGACGCCGCCGAGTTCCACGCCTTCGATCAGCTCCTGCTCCTTGATGCCCATCACGTCCATGCTCATCGTGCAGGCGACAATCTTGACGCCGGCGGCCATGGCCTTTTTGACCAGCTCCTCGAGCGAATCGACGTGCTTATCGCGCATGATGGCCTTCATCATCGCGGTGCCCATGCCCATCATGTTCATCTTGGAGAGCTTGAGCTTGCCTGTGCCGCGCGGCATCATCGCGCCGAACATATGCTCGACGGCCGACTTTCTGACGCGCTGACGCTGCCCCTTGCGCAGCACGTTGAGCCCCCAGAACGTAAAGAACATCGTGACCTTGCGGCCCATCGCGGCCGCGCCGTTGGCGATGATGAAGCTGGCCAGCACGCGGTCGAGATCGCCCGAGAACACGATGATCGTCTTGCCGTTGTCCACGTCGGCGGGTACCCTGGGCGCGGGCGCGCCGGGGACAAGCCCCTTCTGCACGCGCGCGATGTAGTCGGTCCCGCGCTTCTCGGTCCCGAGCAGCGTGTTGCCGGTGCGGCGGCTCCACGCGCCGATGTCGCGCAAAAAGCCCGGGTCGGACG
>CAZIRB010000168.1:1924-3266 GCA_964541695.1 uncultured Oscillospiraceae bacterium | reverse complement strand
GCGCGTTCCTTAGCGCGTGCTTGAATATCACGACGCTCTCCTTCAGGCCCTTCGAACGCGCGGTGCGGATGTAGTCCTGGCCGAGCACGTCGAGCATGCTGGATTTTGTGAGGCGCGTGATGTAGGCCATGGGATAGAGTGCCAGGGCGAGCACCGGCAAAAAGTACTGCGGGTTGGACGTGCTCCAGACCTGGAACCAGTCCAGCTTGAGGCAGAAGATCAGAAGCAGGAGCGTTGCCAGCACGAACGACGGCACCGACACGAACAGCGTCGTAAAGAATATAATCGCGCGGTCCGGCCATTTGTTGCGCATCAGCGCAGCAATCGAGCCGAACACGAGGCCGAAGCCGAGCGCCACGACCGCCGCCATGCCGCCGAGCTGGGCGGAGATGGCGAAGGACTCCAAGATGGTCTTCATGATGTCGCGCCCGCTCTTGAGCGAGATGCCGAAATCGCCGTGCAGAATCCCGTCGAGGTACAGGATAAACTGCTCGCCGACGGGCTTGTCCAGATGGAAGCGCGCCTCCATGAGCCTGCGCACCGCCGGATCGGGCGCTTTCTCCTTCTCAAAGGGACCGCCGGGGATCGCGTTCATCGTAAAGAACGTGATCGTGATGATGATGAATACCGTCAGTATCGCGAGCAGTATTCGCTTAACCGAATATTTCCACATATCGTATCCTCTCTATGGGATAAATGCACCCGCAAAAAGCGGGTGGCCACAGAACGCCCAAAATAAGCTTGTTAATATCGTATCCACAATCGCGCTGCAAGTCAAGAATTCTGCAGAAATAACGCGCTGGCAACGCTACACTTTTTTTGTTAATTGTGATATGATTTTCCTCATGAATTCAACGCTCGAACCGTCGAAAACGCAGAGGCTTTGGACAAAGGATTTCACGATCATCACGCTCGGCACCGTCGTCTCCATGTTCGGCAACGCGGTGGCCGGTTTCGCCATAGGTCTGCTGGTGCTCGACTACACGAACTCCGTGTTTCTCTACGCGTTCTTTATGGTCTGTTACAGCCTGCCGCGCATCGTGCTGCCGCTGTTTGCCGGGCCGTATCTCGACCGGTTTTCACGCAAAAAAACGATTTACACGCTCGATTTTATCTCGTGCGGGCTGTTTTTAATCATCTATCTGATGCTGCAAAGAGGTTGGTTCAACTACGCGGTGTTCGTGCTGTTTGCCATGCTCGTGGGCAGCGTCGACTCGATCTATTCCGTCGCCTACGACAGCTTCTACCCGACGCTCATCGCGCCGGGCAACTTTACGCGCGCCTATTCGGTGTCGAGCCTGATCTATCCGCTCGCCACGACGCTGATGGTGCCCGTCGCCGC
>CAZIRB010000168.1:0-1824 GCA_964541695.1 uncultured Oscillospiraceae bacterium | reverse complement strand
ACCATGCTCTGCGGCGGCATCCCGCAGACGCTCGTGCTGCCGTACTTCCGCTCGCTCGGCGGCGACGGCCTCGCGCAGTACGCCGTCGTGATGGCCGCCGCCACCGCGGGACGGCTTCTCGGCGGCGCCGTGCACTACCGGCTCCGGTTCCCGGCCAAAAGGAAGTTCGCCATCGCCGCGTTCGTCTACCTCACGATCTCGCTGCTCGACGGCTCGTTCCTGTACTTTCCGTTTGCCGCGATGGTCGCGTTCAATCTTGGGAGCGGCATGCTCGCCATCACGAGCTACAACATCCGCATCTCCGGCACGCAGAACTATGTGCCGGACGACATGCGCGGCCGCTTCAACGGCATATTCCAGATGCTCAACATGTCCGGCATGATCCTGGGCCAGCTCGCCGCGGGCGCTTTGGGCGAGGCGCTGCCGCTGCGCGCGCTGATCGCGGGCGCGATGGCGGTCAACGCCCTCGGCGTGCTCGTCATCATGCTGCCGAGGCGCGAGCACGTCAAGAAGATCTACAACGTCAACGTGTAACGCGCATCCTTTTTTGCGCGGACGCAGAGAATAGCGTTGTTGAAACCGAGCCTACTTCGTATTGCTTTGGAGGTACCGATTCATGTTCGACCCGAGAGTGCTCACCCTGGCCGGGAACCTGATCCATTTCTCCTGCGAGCTAAAGCAGGGCGAAAACGTGCTGATCGAGACGATCGGCGGCAACGAGGACCTCGTGCGCGCCCTCATCAAGGAGGCGTACAAGGCCGGCGCCAACCCGTTTTTGTGGACGCGCGAGCCGGCGTTCGACCGCGAGCTTCTGCTTAGCTGCAACCCGGAACAGCTCGCCGCGCGCGCAAAGTGGGACGCCGCCATTATGGCCGGCATGCAGGCGTACATCGGCGTGCGCGGCGGCGATAACGCGTCCGAGCTTGCCGACGTGCCGAGCGAGAAGATGAACGATTACATGAAGTTTTACTGGACGCCCGTGCACGGGCAGATCCGCGTACCCAAGACGCGGTGGGTCGTGCTGCGCTATCCGTCGCCCGCCATGGCGCAGCAGGCGAACATGAGCACCGAAGCGTTCGAGGACTTCTATTTCAACGTCTGCTGCCTCGACTACGCGAAGATGGACCGCGCCATGGACGCGCTCAAGGTGCTGATGGAGAGAACCGACCGCGTGCGCATCGTCGGCCCCGGCACCGACCTGGCCTTCTCGATCAGGGGCCTGCCCGCCGTCAAGTGCGCCGGCAAGCTGAACATCCCGGACGGCGAGATCTTCACCGCGCCCGTGCGCGACAGCGTGAACGGCACGATTTCGTACAACGCCCCGTCGCTCGAGAACGGCTTTACGTATACCGATATCCGCTTTGTGTTTCAAAACGGCAAGATCGTCGAGGCCACGGCCAACGACACAAAGCGCATCAACGAGCAGCTCGACATCGACGAGGGCGCGCGCTACGTCGGCGAGTTCGCCATCGGCGTCAATCCCTACGTCACGTTCCCCATGAAGGACACGCTTTTCGACGAGAAGATCGCCGGCAGCATCCACTTTACGCCCGGCGCCTGCTACGACGAATGCGACAACGGCAACAAGTCCAGCCAGCACTGGGACCTCGTGCTCATACAGACGCCCGAGTACGGCGGCGGCGAGATCTACTTCGACGGCGTGCTCGTCCGCAAGGACGGCCGCTTCACGCTGCCCGAGTTCGAGTGTTTGAACCCGGAGAATTTGGTGTAGAAGACGAGGGTACGCTGAGGGCTCCGCCCTCAGCGGAAACGTGCGAGGGCTCTCCACAGTTCGCAATGGTCGCGGTGCGTCGCGGCAGGAGC
>CAZIRB010000167.1:0-3306 GCA_964541695.1 uncultured Oscillospiraceae bacterium | reverse complement strand
CCGCGCGGGCAGCGGCGGCGCGAAACAGCGGCCGCCGTCATTTTGCTTATCGCCTGCGTTTTATATGTGTTCGGCACGTCGGTCCCGTACCTGGTCACGTTCCCGGAAAACGAGGTGAACGCGCTCTCGTCGCTCGCACGCTACCTGGGCAGCGGCCTGCTCGCGCTGCTGCTGTTTGCGGTGGATCGCGTGCTGTACCGCGTCGCGGACCGGAACTGGGCCAGGCCGCCGATGATCGCGCTGTTTGCCGCGCTGCTGATCTGGCCCAACCCCGCCCCGCTCGTCTCGGCGCGCTATTTCGACACGCAGCCCGGCGCGCCGCTGCTCAATTCCGGCGCGACCGCCGCGGACGAGGCCTACGCGGAGACGGCGGCCCGCTACGCGCGCCTCCTCCCTTATACGCGGGACGGCAGCGCGGTCATACTCTACGGCACGAGCAGCCTGAACTGGATGCTCAACGCGTTGGCGCCCGCCGAGTGCGTGCGCGCGGGCACGCCGGAGGCCGTGCTCAGCCGGCACAGTACCTACGCGGGGCGGACGTTCCTGCTATATACGGATCCCGGCGCGGACCTTGCCGCGCTGAAAGGCTCCGCGCTGCTGCTCGACGGCGGGGAACAAATCAAGCCGGACGCCGTGTACCGCGCTTCGTTTGCGCAGGACGGCTCCGGCTTTGAGTTAGCGTTGATCGCCGCGTTTTCGTAATCCGCGGCGCGCCGTTTTTTGTCTTTCCGCGCGGCGGCGGACCGGCAAACTCTCTGATTCGTTCAGCGCGTCTCGCCGTCCGGATCGGGCGCGTCCTCCGGTGCACGCGCCGCTTCGGGGGCGGGCCCGCCGCCTTCCTTCGCGTTCTTCTGCACCGCAAGCTCCGGGATCGTACCGAGGTCCGCGGACAGGCCGATCCGGCGCGCCTTTAAAAAGCCCTGGAACACGCTGACCGCAAGGCCGATCACGAACAGGAACGGGCTCGTCCAGCTCAAGCCTTCGATCACGCGCGGAACGACGAGCGCGACCGAGCCGACCACAAAGCCGATGATCGCAAAATACGAGAGAGCGCGGTGCTTTTTGAGCATCCAGTTGACCAGCTTGATGGTGCCAAACCCCATCGCAACAAAGCCCACGCCCGCAAAGAACAGCATCGGGATGTCGACGCGCGCGATGGCGGTCAGCACCGACGCGTACATGCCCATGTAGATGAGCAGAAACGACGAACTGATGCCCGGTATCACGACGCCCACGGCGAGCACCGCGCCCGCGACGATCGCAAGCAGCGGCGACAGCGGCGCCTCCGACCCCGCCCCCGCCGCGCCAAGCTCGAACAGCGCGAACATCAGCACGAACACTAGTCCGCCGACGAGCGCGAGCATGTAGCGCTTGCGGAACTTCTTCTCGCCCTTGGCCTCGAGGAACAGCCACGGCACGTTGCCGAGCACAAATCCAGAAAACAGCGCGAGAACGGACGCTTCGTTGCGCTCGATGAACACCTTGAGCACGTTGCTGGTCAATAGCAGCCCGAGCGCGCCGCCGATGCCGATCGGCAGCAGGAACAGCGCGTTTTTGCGCGCCGAATGGAAGAACCCCGAGACCGCGGAGACCATGCGCTCGTACAGGCCGAGGCTGACCGCAATGATGCCGCCGGACACGCCGGGCAGAATCGCGCCGACGCCGATCACAAGCCCCGCGAGTATCCGGTAGAAAAACTGCTTCATGCTTCCTCCCCTTGTTTGGAGTACGACCTACATTGTATGCTCCAGGCGGCCCGCCTGTCAAACGGAAAGCTTGTCTTTTTCTCTGCGCTCGAGCACCGCCTGCGTCAGCCCGTCCATCTCCGAGAGGTCGCCGATCAGGATCACGCCGCAGAGCCTGCCGTCCGCAAAATACAGCGTTTTCTGCCTGTTTGCCGCCTCGTCGGTCGCCGAAACGCGCTCGTACTGCTTGTTCGGGTCCGTGCCCGCGTCGCCGATGGCGTACAGCTCCGTCTCAAACGTGGTCAGCGTCAGCCCCGGCAGCGGGTTCTTGTACGCAAGGGGTTCGCCCGCGGCGTTCGCGCCCGCGACCTTGCCCATCTCGGTCGCCTCCGGCCAGATGCTGAAGTTCACGCCGAGGTGCTCCGCGCAGTCGCCGCAGGCAAACAGATTCGGCACGTTCGTGCGCATGTGCTCGTCGACGTTCACCGCGCGGCCGACCGCCGCGCCCGCGGACTGCGCGACCGCGGCGTTTGCACGCACGCCGGTCGAGATCACGACGAGCTGCCCTGGAAGCGCCGTCCCGCCGACAAGCCGCACGCCCGTGACCGCGCCGCCGCCCTCGATCTCCTCGGTCGCGGCGTTCGTTACAATCTTGACGCCGTTTTTCTCCGCGATTTTACGCAGGAGCGCCGAGCCCGCCTCGTCGAGCTGGCGGCGCAGCAGCCGCTCCGAACCCTCGAGCACCGACACGTCGAGGCCGCTCTTTTTTAGCTCCCACGCGGCCTCGAGCCCGAGCACGCCGCCGCCGATCACGACCGCGCGCTCCGTTTGCGGGAGCCTTTCAACGATCGCCTCGATATCGTTGAGCGTGCGGATTGTGAACACGCCGTCCCTGTCCGCGCCGGGGAACGGCGGCACGAAGCTTTTCGCGCCGAGCGCGTAGACGCATTCATCATAGGAAAACGTTGAGCCGTCCGCGCACGTCACCCGCCGCGCCTCCGCGTCGACCGACGCGACCGTTTTGTCGAGGAACAGCTCGATGCGGTTCTCGTCGTACCAATCGCGCCCGTGGATGGCGAACGCGTCGCGGGTCAGGCCCGCGAGCATGTCCTTGGTCAGCATGGGGCGGTTGATCGGCAGCACGCCCTCGTTGGACAGCATCGTAACCTTGCAGGTTTTGTCGCGCACGCGGATCGCCTCCGCCGCCGACACGGCCGCCGTGCCGCCGCCGAGGATCAGGAACCGCTTGTCGGTATTGCGGCTAAACGCGCTTTTCTCCTCCTCGTACGGCACAAAAAACTCCTTGCCCACGCCGCAGACGGGGCAGACTTCCAGCGACGCATCGAACACCGCGCCGCAGATCAGGCACTTGACCAGCTTCCCGGACATCGTTCGTTCCTCCGTTGCAACGGCGGCTTTTTCCCACGCCGTTTTTCTTCAGTATACCATATGCGCGCGCGGTTCCGGCAAGGGGGTATCGGCGCGGAACGCGAAAAAGCGGGGCGGCGGTTCGGAAACGTAGGTGCTCTATCCATAACGGGGCGTTTGCGGGACGCGCCGGGGAAGCGGCGCGTTGATCCCGGCGCTCGGCATTCTGCCGAGCGCGCGCATTCGCGCGGCG
>CAZIRB010000166.1:0-3385 GCA_964541695.1 uncultured Oscillospiraceae bacterium | reverse complement strand
GGGGTGCAGGGGTGAAACCCCTGCAAACGTACCCCCAGCGTACCCTCCCCCGTTCCTACTCGTACAGCACGCACGACACCAGATGCCCCGGCTCGATCTCCTTTAGCGTCGGGCCGGGCTCGAGGCATTTTTCGCAGCGGCGCGGGCAGCGCGGATAGAACCGGCAGCCGGGCGCGGGGTTGATGGGGCTCTTGATCTCGCCGGAGAGGATCTGCCGCTTGCGGCCGCGCGTGGACAGGTCCGGGATCGGGATGGCCGAGAGCAGGGCCTGCGTATACGGGTGCATCGGGCGGCTGAACAGCTCGCTGCTCTTGACCTGCTCGACGCATTGCCCAAGGTACATGACCGCGATCTCGTCGCTGATATGCTTCACGACGGACAGGTCGTGCGTGATGAACACGTAGGTCAGGCCCATGTCGTCCTGCAGGTCCATGAGGAGGTTTAGTATCTGCGCCTGGATCGACACGTCGAGCGCGGAGACCGGCTCGTCGCAGACGATGAACTCCGGGCTGACGGAGAGCGCGCGCGCCACGCCGATGCGCTGGCGGCGGCCGCCGTCGAGCTCGTGCGGGTAGGTGTTGATGAACCGCTGCGCAAGGCCGACGATGTCCATCAGCTCCCGCACACGCTCGTCCATCTGCGCCTTGTTGGGGATCAGGCGGTTGTCGATGATCGGCTCGGCAATGATCTGGCTGACGCTCATGCGCGGATTCAGCGACGCGTACGGGTCCTGGAATATCATCTGCATCTTCATGCGCATCCGTTTCATCTCGGCGCGGCCGAGCTTGAGGATGTCGCGGCCGTCGTAGACGACGCTGCCGGAGGTGGGTTCGAGAAGCCGCAGCAGCAGACGGCCGAGCGTGCTCTTGCCGCAGCCGGACTCACCGACGACGCCGAGCGTCGTGCCGCGTTTGATGGTCAGATTGACGCCGTCGACCGCGTGCAAAAGGCCCCGCGGCGTCTTAAAATACTTGCAAAGCTCTCGGGTTTCGACCAGCGTATCGCTCATTTCCCGCTCCCTCCCTCGCCGAACAAATGGCACTTGATCATGTGCCCGCCCCGGACCGTTTCGGCGGGGTTGGCCTTGCGGCAGATGTCCATGCAGTGTCCGCAGCGCGGATGAAACTTGCAGCCTGTCGGCAGGTCCGTGGGGTCCGGCATCAGGCCGACAATGGGCTTAAGCCGCGGGCAGGTGTCGTCCAGCCGCGGGATGGAGCCGAACAGGCCGACGGTGTACGGGTGGTGGGCGCGGTTCCGGTCGAATATGCACTCCACGGGCCCGGATTCGATGATCTCGCCCGCGTAGATGATCGCGACGGTGTCGCAGGACTCGGCGACGATGCCGAGGTCGTGCGTGATCAGGATCATGGACGTGTCGAGCTTTCGCCGAAGCTCCGCCATCATCTCAAGCACCTGCGCCTGTATCGTGACGTCGAGTGCGGTGGTGGGCTCGTCCGCGATCACGAGCTCCGGCTCGCAGACCAGCGCCATGGCGATCACGACGCGCTGCTTCATACCGCCCGAGAACTGGTGCGGGTATTCGTTGCGCCGCTCGCGCGGGATACCGACCATCTCGAGAATCTCGCAGACGCGGTTCTCGATGTGCTCCGGCACGTCCTTAGGCGACGCGGCGGACGGCCTATTCTTGCGCGGGTCGCGCGGCACGGCGTTTTTATGCTGCATGCGCTCGTGCAGCTCGAGTACCTCGGCGATCTGGTCGCCGATGCGGATCACGGGGTTTAAGCTGCTCATCGGGTCCTGGAATATCATGGAGATCTTCTCGCCGCGGATGGCCTGCATCTGCTGCGTGTTCAGCGTAAGCAGATCCGTGCCGTGGAAGCGGATGCTCCCCTTGCGGATGTTGCCCGTGCGCTCCGGCAACAGGCGCAGTATGCTCTTTGCCGCCGTGGTCTTGCCCGCGCCGGTCTCGCCGACGATGCCGACCGTCTGGCCGCGGCGCACGCAGAGCGACACGTCGTTGACCGCGCGCACGATGCCGTCCTCGGTGTCGTACGTCACCTCGAGACCTTGGATGTCCAGCAGAATATCGTTGTTTTCCATAAGCGTCTCCTACTGCTTCAGCTTCGGGTCCAGCGCGTCGCGCAGGCCGTCGCCGAGGAAATTGCACGCCAGCACCGAGAGCATGATGGTCAGCCCCGGGAAGATCACGAGCGTCGGGCAGTCGCGCATGTACTCCTGCCCCTCGGTCAGGATCGCGCCCCACTCCGGCGTGGGCGGCTGGATGCCCAGACCGACGAAGCTCAGCGACGCCGCCGTCAGGATCACGCCGCCGAGCGCGAGCGTGGCCTGCACGATGATCGGGCCCATGGCGTTGGGCAGGATGTGGCGCGCGATGATGCGGTATGTGGTCGCTCCGCCGCAGCGCGCGGCCTCGATAAACTCGCAGTTTTTAATCGTCAGCACCGACGAGCGCACGATGAGCGCAAACTGCGGCACGAGCGAGATCGTGATGGCGATGAGCAGGTTGACAAAGCCCACGCCGAGCGCCGACACGATGCAGATGGCCAAGAGCATCGACGGGATCGCCATGAGGATGTCCATAAACCGCATCACGACGATGTCGACCTTGCCGCCGTAATAGCCGGAGAACGCGCCGATCGCGCCGCCGAACAGCAGCGACAAAAGCACCGACAAAAACGCGATCGACAGCGAGATGCGCGTGCCGTAGATCACGCGGATGAGCAGGTCGCGCCCGTAGCCGTCCGTGCCGAACGGATGCTCGAGGCTGACGGGCAGGAGCTTATTCTTGAGGTCGTGGCGCACGATCGCGTCGTACTGAACAAAGACGCTGACGAGGATCGACGCTGCGATCATGAGTATGATGATGGCCAGTCCGACGATGGCAAGCTTGTTTTTCTTGAGCTGGTGCCAGATCATGCCGAGCTGGGTCCGTTTTTTCGTTTGTTTGACGACCGTCTGGGTATTTTGACGTTTCATAGGCGCCTCCTACTGCTTGGCATACTGCGTCTTGATGCGCGGATCGACATAGGCGTAGATCACGTCCACGATCAGGTTGATTACGCCGAACAGGATCGCGAGCAGCAGCGTGCACGCCATGACCGTGGGCACGTCCTTGCTGCGGATCGACATGATGAGGAGGTTGCCGATGCCCGACATGCCGAACACGGACTCGGTGATGATCGAGCCGCCGAGCATGCCGCCGAAGTTGACGCCCACCACGGTGATGAGCGGGATCAGCGCGTTACGGAGGCAGTGGTAGAAGATCACGCGGCGCTTTGCCGCGCCCTTGGCGTACGCGGTCGTGACGTAGTCCTGCCGGATGACCTCGAGCATCGTCGAGCGCGTCATGCGCAGCACCGTCGCGAACGTGCAGGCCGAGCTCGTCAGCGCGGGGAGGATAAAG
>CAZIRB010000165.1:1468-3388 GCA_964541695.1 uncultured Oscillospiraceae bacterium | reverse complement strand
GTTCTTGCCGGCGTGCGCGGAAAACGCGCCGCCGCGATCGTTTTGGCGGCGGCGCGCAGCATGGAACTCCCAGTGATGCATCGTATGCGGCCTATGCGTACCCGTGTCCCGCCCCGCCGCAATTGCCGGTCAGCCCGCGTACTTCTCCTTTAGATACCGCAGCACATGCGCGGGCACCAGCGGCTCGATTGCGGCAAAGTCTTTTTCGGCGAGGCACTTGCGCACGCGCGACGCGCTGATGACGCCGCCGCCGGATTCGACGCGCTCGATCTCGACGAACGAGATGCCGTACAGCGGCAGGATCGCGCGCATGTTCTCGTTGTACTGCCGCGTGAACGCGTCCAGCGGCTCGTGGCCCGCAAAGCGCACGTCGATGCGCAGCCTCCGCGCGATCGACGCAAATATCTCGAGGTCGAGCGTGGCGTCGAGCGGCACGTCGCCGAGCGAGGCCTTCTCAAAGTACCCCGGCAGCGTCGTGGACGATATGATGAAGCGCCCGCCCGGCAAAACCGTGACGTTCCCCAGGTCGGCCGCGCCCTCGCGCACCAGCCGCAGCCGGTCCGCGTACGGGAAGAACGACCGGTCCTCCTCGACCACGAACACATACAGGTTCTCGACCTGCCCCGCAGCCCACTCGATTAAGTAGCGGTGGCCGCGCGTGAACGGGTTGCAGTTCATCACGATCGCGCCGTTTTTGCCCGGCTTTTCGTACGGCGCGAGCGCGTCCAGCCAAGTTTTCAGCTCCGGGTTGCCAAGCATGTCCGTCTCCGGAACGCGCCGGACCGCACCCCCAAACCGCACCGGCTCCGCGTCCGCGGCGGGGTCGGTCAAAAGGTCCGCGGCCGAGAGCGCGGCGCACAGGTCCTCCGCAATGCGGCGGTTCACGGCCGCGTCGCAGTGATACGGCATGTCCGCAATGTGGCGGTATAGCTGCGGCACGGCCAGGTAGCTGTCTGTCAGGTCCAGTGTCGGGTACGGCAGCGAATCGGTAGGCCGGTCCGCAAACACGATCGCGATGTCCCCGGGCTGGAACACGGTGCGCCGCAGCACGAGGTTTAAGCCGATGTCCGACGCGGTGCCGCGGTTGAGCACACGCCACGTCTCGGGCAGCAGCGCTCGAAGATATGCCGTAACCGTGTCCTCGTCCGCGACAAAGATACCCGTGACGACGCATGCGCCAAATACATAGACCGTGCGCTCATAGACGACCGGGTTGCCGGGCGTTTTCCGGAACCCGGCGTCGTAGGAGAAGCGGCCGCTCTCGGAATAGATTTCCGGATAGCCCTTTGCCTTCGTCGCGCGCTTTCTGCGATGCTCGGGAATCAGTTCCTCGGTGCCGAACAGGCGGTAGACCGCCTCCAGATACGCGTTCCCGTCGCGCTGCAAAAGCGAAAGGAACCGCCGCATGCCGCGCTTCGCCGCGTCGTCGAACCGTTCCGTGTCGGGTTCCTCGACGTATAGCACCGGAATGCCGGCATCACGCAGCGCGGGCAGGATGTTATGCCGGATATCTTTGTACGGCCGGTTCAGCACGCCGTGCAGCACCGTGCGCCAGAACAGCGCCTGCGGTGAAAAGCCCGCCGTTTCCGCGTCCGGAAACCGCAGCGGGAGCGGCGCAAGCATGTCGATAAACAGATACAGCTCACAGACTCCGCCGCGCGTATCCGGCGTATAGGCGCCCGCTTCACAGGCAACGTCGGCAATGCTGAGCCGGCGGACGGTCAGGTTCGGATTTGCAGCCAAATATGCGCCGATCCGTTCGGCGTACGGGTTGTCGCCGACGACGCCGATGGAGGATTAGCAGTTTTCGAGCGTGTTGATCAGGAGCGGGATGTGCTGCGGCAGCGCGTCGGGGTTGTCCGGCAGCACGAGCAGGTCGAACAGCGTGATGTACGGCAGCAGCCGCTCCCCGGCGGCGGC
>CAZIRB010000165.1:0-1368 GCA_964541695.1 uncultured Oscillospiraceae bacterium | reverse complement strand
AATGGCGCCATTCTATATTTGGAGCGAAAATCCATGGATTCTCTGCCCGCCGGGCGTATCAACTTCATCAGCCTGATTACCCTGATCAGCCTTATTATGCTTGCGGCGGTACTGCTGCGGATAAGGTTTCATTTGGTTTTGTGGTAAGAAGGCGCAAGGCGCATGATATCCAACTCGGATTAAAGCCCTTACTGCTTACAGTAAGGGCTTTAACTATATAAAAAGGGAGGTATCTTATGAAACCGTTCCAACGGATTGGACCCGTCGCAGCATCCATCGCGATGCAGCTCTGCCTTGGCATCGCCTATATCTGGAGCGTGTTTCAGACCGGCATCGCCAACAGCATATTCGGCGGCGACAACGTGCCGGCCAGTCTGACCATCTCGCTGCTGCTCTCCACCCGCACGATCGGCAGCGTAATCGGCGGGAAGCTGGCGGCAAAGTATTCCATCGAGCGCCTGATCGCGCTGCCCGCAGACCGGCGAGCCGAAAACCTCCCTGGTTGCTCAGCGGCATCTTCCTTGTGGTCTGCACGGTCGGCGCGCTGTTTTTAAAGAATCCGCCGCGGACCGAGGTTCAAGCCGCCGCGGCCGACGCAGCGCAAAACGGCGGCCTCACCCTCGGCCAGGTGCTCCGTGACCCCCGGTTCTACATCATAACGGCGTCCCTCATGCTCGCGTGCATGGGCGGCCTGATGATGATCGGCTTCGCCGAGCCCATCGCTGTGGCCAAGGGGCCGGGCGAAACCGCCACGGCCGGCGTGCTCGTCATATCCATGTGCAACTCGCTGGGCCGCCTCTGCCGGGGCATGATTTCGGGTAAATTGGGCCGGAAACGGACGATCATCGTACTTCTGTTCGGCTCGGGCGTCCTTTCGATGCTGATCAACAGCGCGAACGGATACTGCATCTGCGTGCTCATCGGACTGATCGGCTTCTTCTACGGCGGGTTTTTAAGCAACTTCCCGTCGCTGACCGCCGGCATGTTCGGCCTTCGTCACATGGCCCCCAATTACGGCATGGTGCTCCTGGGCTTCGGCGTGGGCGCCGTGGCCTCCTCGTACATCGCCGGGTATTACAAGAACCTGGCCGCGCAGGATATCGCGCTGATGTCCCCGGCGTTCTTCAACGCCGTCGGATGCGCCGCCGCGGCGTTCCTGCTCATGCTCCAGCTAAAGAAACAGCCCGCAAAAAAATAGGACCGGACATAATATATATGCGCTGCCGGGGTTTTCCCGGCCGCGCGGCGTATCGCGTGCGGCACTTTTAGAATATCCTGGCGCGCGGCAGGATTCATTGCGTTAATTCGCGGCCCTACTTCGTCCGCGCCTTGCCGAGCAGCGCGAACAGATACCCGAAGGCGACGGCC
>CAZIRB010000164.1:0-3423 GCA_964541695.1 uncultured Oscillospiraceae bacterium | reverse complement strand
GACGTGCTCGCGCGCGACATGGCGCTCGAGATGGGCGGCCTGATGACCGGACGCGTCGCCCCGGAGGATGCGCCGCTTTTACAGATGGCGGGCGATCTCCCACACCCGTACGACCGTGCGGTCAATGAACAGCACATGCGCCGGACGATCAACTGGGGCCGGCATCCCCTCGGCGCAAGCCAAACGCTGGAAGCCTATAAGCGGAACCGCGTCCACGAGCTCAACAAACTGTACCTGCACATTACCTTCGACTGCCCGTTGCGCTGCGGCCACTGCTACGCCTCGGGCGGCGAAACGGACATGCCCGAAATGCCGGTCGACGCGGCGCTCGGCGTGATCGCCGAGGCGCAAAAGGCGCTGTTCCGCTCGGTGGTCGTCACGGGCGGCGAGCCGCTTGTCCACAGCGGGATCGACGCGCTGCTCGCGGGATTGAAAGCCATCGATCGAAAGGGTATGCGGCTGATCCTGCGCACGTCGCTGGGCTTCTCAATCCAAGCGGAGCGATTGAAGGCGCTGTGCGAGACCTTCCCAGAAATTGTGGTCAGCATAGACGGCGACGAAAAGAGCCACGACAAGCGGCGCGGCGCGGGGCGATACGCGCAGGCCGTCGCCAACCTGGAGCGCATCAAGGATATGGGCTTTATCGGCCGCGTGAGCGTCTGCGCCACGCTGCCCAAAGCGCAGCGCGAAGGGCCCGAGGGACAGGCGGTAACGGCACTGTGCAAAAAGATGGGTATTAAAAATATCCGCTTCCGGCCCGTGTTGCCGCTCGGCCGGGCGACAGGAACAAAACCAGACGAGGATTTTCCTTGCGCGGATGAGGCGGAACCCGGCCGGCCGTTTCGACCGCGCTTTACCTGCGGCCTTGGCCAGAACCTCTACGTGGAGCCGGACGGCGGCGCGTATCCCTGCTACGCGTGGTGCGGGCCGGAGCACCTCCTGGGCAACGTGCTTTCGGACGGGCTTATGGCGGTATTGGACGGCGCCGCTTTCCGCGAGCTCTCCCGTCATGACGTGGATACCAACGAACGGTGCCGCGTCTGCGAGGTGCGCTACCTCTGCGGCGGCATGTGCAAGGCGTGGGTTTCGGACAAGCGAAACATCGACGGCGGCGGCTTCGACTGCGCGGCGCGGAGGGCGGCGTTCGCGCGCTGGAAGGACATGCTCGAACGATAGAGATGGAGGAAACGAAATGGGATTGTTTCAGCCGTGGATGAGTAAGAACGGCGCCCGTGCCGAAAAAGCCGTCGCGAAGCTGAAGAATCAGGAAAAGCTGACCGAGGCGGCGTTGAAAGCGCCGCTGGAAACCGTACGCGCCGCTGCGGCCACGAAGCTGAAGGATCAGAACGTGATCGC
The DNA here is from genome assembly GCA_964541695.1 of uncultured Oscillospiraceae bacterium. Lineage (GTDB taxonomy): Bacteria > Bacillota > Clostridia > Christensenellales > CAG-138 > CAZKGE01. Next base: position 2,067 of record CAZIRB010000164.1, on the reverse strand, counting down.
GCAGATCGTCAAGACGGATAGTTCAGAGTATGTGCGAATGATAGCAATCCGCGTATGCAGCGACAATATGTTCTTGACGCGGTTTGCTTGCGCGACCACTTACAATAGGCTGGCGTGCGTGGCTGTTGAGAGAATCACGGGCGACCAGATGCTGGCCATGGTAGTGGAATCGGCAGAGAGCTTCGATGCGCGCGTGGCCGCCGCAGCAAGGATCGAGAACGAGGCGATGCTTGTGCAAATTGCCGCCAGGATTCCGGAACATGGCGAGTGGATACTGGATAAGATCGAGCGGTTCCCGGACACGGAGGAGCAACTGAAGATGCTCATGATGTCTGCAAAAAGCCGGTATGTCCGCGACAGCGCCGGAATTCGCCTGGGGGAAATATCGAGCGATCCGAACACATTACTTACCTGCGTCCGTCAAAGCAACTGGCTCTATCCAAAATTAATTGAAAAAATCGACGATCTGGCCCTGCTCGAAAAAACCGTGTTAGAAGACGCGGACGAGACTTGCCGCAAAGTGATCGTAACCCACGCGATGAAGCGGCTGTCCGATGCCGCACTGCTGTCCTTTGCGCTGCGCACCGATAACGACAGGTACACACGCGGCGCGGTGGCAGTTGAACTCATGCGGCGCGACTCCTCCCGCTATGCACAGACGCTCGCTCCTTTGCTGAACGAATGTCTGCTTGACAATCGCGTGTATCTTCTGGCGGAACTCGGCGATCCGCGAGCCATCGCGCCGTTGGAGGCGCTGGCACTCCGCGAGCGCGGGTACAAGGCTCCGCATGCGCTCGGCTGTATCCGAACAAAAGCGGCGGTAGAAGCGCTGCTGCGCATTATGGAACAGAATCACGGTGCCGCGTTGTCCGCGCGGGAAGCCCTGATGAAAATGTACCGTGAAGCAAAGGACGACGATGTACAAACCGTCGTCGCGGCAATTCCCCGGCGCATATACCACGAGCATGGAGACATCGGCGGCGACCGGAGCCGCAGCTGCCACGATGACGAGCCATATGTGCACTTCGATCTGGCCGTGTGAGTGTTTCTTTGTTTTTAAGGCACAACTGCCAATACTTGAAGACACGCTTAAATCATAGAAATGGAGAACGCAAGATGAGATTGTTCAAGCCGAGATGGTTGCGAAAAAGCGAGGCGATTGAGCGCGCGGCGGCGAAGGCGCAAAGGGCGGTCGAGCGGCTGACCGATCCAAACGATTTGATACGGGCCGCGCTCGAGAGTCCATGGGCGGCGGCTCAGCTCGCCGCGGTGGCGCGCCTGGACGACGACGCGGCGCTGCTTTACGTGCTCGGCGCCTCCAACCAATATTACGTGCACGAGGCCGTCATCGGCAAGCTGCGCGGGCAGGAGAGCCTGATCCGCTACATGTTCTGCGGCGCATATTCCGGCGCGAGGGAGATCGCGCTGTCCCGCGTGGACGATCAGCAGGCCCTCCGCCGCTTCATACTGGAGTATCCGAACGATTCCGCCGCGGCCATGAAGGAGGCGGCGATGCAGCGCGTTACGGACGACGATGTCTTGCTCGATCTCGCGCGCGGGAAAGAGGATCTGAGCGCCGAGCTTCGGTACTGCGCGATCAAGCGTATCTCGGGGGAATCCGCGGCCAGGCAGCTCTACGAGGAGATTCGGAGCGGACGATACGGGACCGACTCCACCGGCTACCTTGAGGCGCTGCTGAAGGGGCTGAACGCGCCGGGATTTCTGCTGGAGCTCGCGCTTTCGGAAACGACCGCTCCGCTTACCCGCGCGCTGGCGATGGAGCAGCTCGGCAAGCTTGACGCAAAGGAATGCGCCGCGCAGTTGACGGCTCTCAACGACAGCCCACTGCAGCTCGGACGGTATCCTACCGCCGCGTCCCCCGCCATGACCCTCGGCGAGGTGGCGCGGGATGTTTGCGTCCGGCTCAGCGGCAAGAGCGTTTTCGAGCTTGCCGCCGAAACGGAGGACGAGGCGTTTCTGAACCGCCAGATCGGTATCCTGCTCCAGAAGTACGACACCTACGATAGGGTGCCGTACGAGGCAATGCAATACATCCGGGCATTCTAT
>CAZIRB010000163.1:0-3444 GCA_964541695.1 uncultured Oscillospiraceae bacterium | reverse complement strand
CGGCCGACGGTCTCGGGCCGGTGGAGGTTGAGCTTCTGCCGCGCCTCGATGCGCAGGCCCGAGAGCAGCATGTAGTCGTAGTTCTGCGGCAAAAGCGTGTCCTCGAGCGATCTTTGCCGCTCGATCTGCTCGCGCTGCTTTTTGATGTACCCGTCGTATCGTGCGGCGGCCTCCACCTGCTCGAGCGTGTCCGCGTCGAGCGGCGGCAGTAGCTCGTCGTACAGCGCGGACAGCTCCGTGTAGGAAACCTGCGGGCGCTTGAGCAGGTCGAACAGCCTTGCGCCAGCCTTGGGCGCGGGCTCGCCGCGCGCGGCGAGAAATTCCGAAAGCGCCTCGGACGGCGGCACCGCGCGCCCGAGCGTTTCCAGCGCGCGCTCGACGCGCTCGCGCTTGTGCATCAGCTTTGCGTAGCGTTCGCCGGAGACGAGCCCCGTGCGCCGCGCCTTCTCGGTCAGCCGCAGGTCGGCGTTGTCCTGCCGCAGCAGAAGCCGGTATTCGCAGCGCGACGTCATCATGCGGTACGGCTCCGGCGTGCCGAGGAGCGTGAGATCGTCGACGAGCACGCCGAGGTAGCTTTCGTCGCGCGCGAGCGTGAACGGCTCCTCGCCCTTGACGAAAAACGCTGCGTTCACGCCGGCCAGGTACCCCTGCGCGGCCGCCTCCTCGTAACCGGATGTGCCGTTGAGCTGGCCCGCCGTAAACAGGCCCGGCAGGGCGCGTACCATCAGCGCGCTTGTCAGCACCAGCGGGTCGAGGCAGTCGTACTCGATCGCGTAGCCAAAACGCGTCACGCGGCAGTTGGCAAGGCCCGGGAGCGAGCGCAGCATCGCGACCTGCACGTCCGCGGGCAGGCTCGTGCTCATGCCCTGCACGTACATCTCGGACGTGGTCAGCCCCTCCGGCTCGATGAAGATCTGGTGCCGCTCCTTGTCGGCAAAGCGGACGATCTTGTCCTCGATCGACGGACAGTACCGCGTGCCGGTCGCGCGGATGCGGCCGCTGTACATCGGCGAGCGGGAGAGGTTTTCCAGTATAATCCCGTGCGTGCGCGCGTTCGTCCAGGTCAGGTAGCACGGCGTCTGCTCGAGCGACAGGAAGCCGTTCAAGAACGAGAACGCGGGCGTCGGCACGTCACCGTCCTGCCGCTCCATTTGATCGTAGTCGAGCGAGCGCCCGTCCACGCGCGCGGGCGTGCCGGTCTTGAACCGCCGCAGCGGGATGCCGAGCGCGGAAAGCGCGTCCGACAGGTGCTCCGCGCGCACTAGGCCCGCCGGGCCAGACAGCCGCTCCGTGTCGCCGATCAATATGCGGCTCTTTAAGTACACGCCCGTGCAGAGCACGAGCGCGCGGCACGAAAACGTCAGCCCCTCCGCGGTCGTCACGCCGGACACGCGGCCGTTCTGCGTCAAAATCTGCGTAACCTCGCCCTGCGTCAGCGTCAGCAGCGGCTCCCGCTCGAGCGCGCGCTTGACCCGCTCGTGGTAGCGACGCTTGTCCATCTGCGCGCGCAGCGAGTGCACCGCGCTGCCCTTGCCGGTGTTGAGCATGCGCATCTGGATCAAAGTATCGTCCGCGGCAAGGCCCATCTCGCCGCCCATGGCGTCGAGCTCGCGCACGAGGTGCCCCTTGCCCGTGCCGCCGATGGCCGGGTTGCACGGCATCAGGCCCACGGAGTCGAGGTTGAGCGTGAGAAGGAGCGTGCTCAGCCCCATGCGCGCCGAGGCCAGCGCCGCCTCCACGCCCGCGTGCCCCGCGCCGGCGATAATCACGTCGAATGTGCTGTTTTGAGCCGTATCGTTCATAATACCCGCTGATTTTATCATAAGCCGGGCGCGCGTTCAATCCATATGCTATAATGGTGAAAATCGACAAGACCCGGTCCGGAAAGGGGAACACTATGGGCAGGATGCGACTACTGGAGGCCGCAAACGGCGCGCAGTTCGAGGGCTTTTGCATGGTCAAGAGCGTCGCGGTGCGCCAGAACATCAAGGGCAGCGACTATCTCGACCTCGTGCTCGCCGACGCGGGCGGCGAGGCCGCCGCCAAGCTCTGGGACTACCGCGTGGAGGAGCACGGCGCGTTCGACGCCGACGACATCGTCAAGGTGCGCGGCTCGATCAACATCTGGAAGGACGCCGAGCAGCTCAAGATCGATAAAATCCGCCACACGGCCCCGGACGAAGTCGACCTGTCCGCGATCATCCCGTGCGCGCCGAGAGACCCCGCCGAGCTGTACGACGAGCTGTACCGCGCGGCCGAGGGCTTCGGCAGCGCGGACCTAAAGCGCCTCGTGCAGTACGCGCTCCGGGAAAACCGCGAAAAGCTCTTGTTCTTCCCCGCCGCGGTCAAGCTGCACCACGCCACGCGCGGGGGTTTATTGCACCACGTTTGGTCGATATTGAAGCTCGCGGACGCCGTCTGCGGCGCGTACCCCGCGCTCGACCGGGACCTTGTGTACACGGGCGTGATTTTGCACGACATCGGCAAGCTCCGGGAGCTCGACACCGGCAGCCTTGGCCTGGCCTCCGCGTACACGGCCGAGGGCCTGCTCATCGGGCACATCGGCCTCGGCGTGTCGGACGTTTCCGCGTACTGCGAGCTGCTCGGCATCCCGCGCTCCACCGCGATGCTCGTCGAGCACATGCTGCTCTCGCACCACGGCCAGCCGGAGTTCGGCAGCCCGCGCTATCCGATGTTCCCCGAGGCGGAGGTGCTCGCCGAGCTCGACCTGCTCGACAGCAGGCTTTACGGCATGTTCGCCGCACTCGAGAGCGTGCAGGAAGGCGCGTTTTCCGAGCGGCAGTGGGCGCTCGACAACCGCCAGCTGTACCGCATCCCCCAAAATACGGACAAACACGAGGCGTAACGAATGGACGAACCGCTCCGCACCCCCCTCCCCGTTCCCGCGCCTGATGCGGGCGTTAAACACCCGCGCCGCAGGGCGTTTTTTGCCGGGCTCGGGTACTTCGGCATATTCCTTTTGATGCAGGTCGTCGTCGCGGGGCAGATCGCGATCGTGCTGTCGATTCAAACGATGCTGACCGTGGGCCTGAACGACTACGCCGCGCTCTACGACGCACTGACGCAGGCCGTCCAAAGTCATGCAGCGCTGATTACCGGCGTTTGCGACGGCGTGGCGCTCTTGACCGTGTTCTTTATGCTGCGCGCCAAGAAGCGGCCTTTTTTTGCCGCGTGCGGATTGACGCGTCTGCGGACAAAGACGCTGTTCATCCTCCTCCCGCTCGGCTTGGCGGCAAACTTCATCGTGTCGCTCGTGCTGTCGCTTCTGCCGCAGGACGTGCTCGCGGGGTACAGCCAGTCCGCCGAGTACGTCGCGGGCGCGACAAACCTCGTGTCGTTCCTGATCGTCGCGGTGTTCGCGCCGTTCGTCGAGGAGGTGTTCTTCCGCGGGCTGATCTACGCGCGCTTCCGGGACGCGATGCC
>CAZIRB010000162.1:0-3544 GCA_964541695.1 uncultured Oscillospiraceae bacterium | reverse complement strand
GACCTCCGGGTTATGAGCCCGACGAGCTACCAACTGCTCTACCCCGCGACGCGCCGCATCAATGCGGCAAAGAGTACTATAACACGCGGCCGGTTTTGTGTCAAGGTCAAATATGGCCGCCGCGTATCCGCAGCGTGACAAATTGCGCAGGGTCGCGCAGGAGTCGGCCTCCTAGCCGATGATCTCGAGGAAGGCCTCGTCCGCGTAGCCGCGCACAGCCTCCTCAAACCTGCGGTACGACTGCAAAAACCGCTCCGCGTCGGGCGTGAGCCGCGCGCCGCCGCCGCCGCGGCCGCCGGTGCTGGAGATCAGAAGCGGAAAGCCCAGGTTCTCCTCGGCGGTTTTGATGATCTTCCAGGCCTTGCTGTACGCCATGTTCATCTCGATCGTCGCCTTGCGCAGCGACCGGAGCCGCTCGATGCGCTCCAGCAGCTCCGCGATGCCGGGCCCGAAGCATTTCTCCTCGCCGTAAACGCGGATCGTGATCGTAAAATGCAGCTTCTTCTGTTCCATGGCCGTCCTCCGCGTCAAAATACGCCCCGCCAAGGCCGTTTTCTACGCACAGTATATCACATAGCATGGCCCGGCGAAACAGAAATTTCGGGGAATTCGCGCGGCGGACCGCGGGCAGGATTGACACGGCCGCGCCGTTCGGATAGACTGCATGCATGATACCCGATCTTCCGCTGGCCATAAAAACGGCGATTGCGGAGGGGCTGGGCGCGCCGTTTTCCGCGCGCGGCGTGCGCCTGCCGGCGCGCGATGCCGCCGCGGCCGCATATGCGCCGCCGCCGCTTGACGCGGGCACGCTTGCGGCGGAATTGACGCGCACAAACCCGTTCCCGCGCGTGCTCGGCGCGCCGAGCGTCTCGGCCGTTCGCGCCCGGAACGGCTGGCTGCTGTTTACCCTGGACCGCGCGTTCTACGCCGCCGCTGCCGCGCAAATTCTGGCGGTTCTACCACCCCCGGGGAGTGATCTCGGCAGCTACGCGCTCAACCGGATGCGCGCGTACGCGCGGCATACGGGTCGCGGCTGCCCCGATGCCGCCTCCGTACAGCGCGCGCTGCTCCTGGCCCTTTGCCTGCACTTCGGCAGCGTCGGTCTGCGCGCCGCCGAGCGCGCCGCGCTCACGATGTTTCACGGCATACCCCCGCGCGGCCGCGCGGCCGTCATTGAGGCAAGCGGCGCGGTCTGCGACGCGATCGCGCGCATATTCTTCGACTATATGGAATCCGAAAAGAGAGCCTTGCTATGAAGCTTCGCTGGTACGGACATTCGTGTTTTCTGTTGACAGGCGCGGACGGGGTCCGCATCCTGACGGACCCTTGCGATCCGCCGACCGGATACAAGCTGCACGACATCGAGGCCGACGCCGTCACCGTCAGCCACGCGCATCACGACCATAATTACCTCGCCGCCGCCGCGGGGCAGCCTGCCGTGATCGACAGCGCCGGCACCTTCGACGTGCGCGGCTGCCGCGTCACCGGCGTGCCGACATGGCATGACCGCGAGCAGGGCAAAAAGCGCGGCCCGAACCTCGTGTTCGTCTTCGAGATCGACGGCCTGCGCGTCTCGCACCTCGGCGATCTCGGCGACGTGCCGGACGATGCCGCCGCCGAAGCGATCGGCCGCGTCGACGTGCTGCTCTGCCCCATCGGCGGCTATTACACGATCGACGCCGACGAGGCCCGCAAAACCGCAAACCTCCTCGGCCCGCGCGTGTTCATTCCCATGCACTACCGCACGAAAGCCTGTACGATCGACGTGCTCGCGCCGATCGAGCCGCTCATCCACAACGCGGTCGACTGCAGCATCCACCGCGTCAACGGCAGCGACGTGACGCTCACGCCCGCCTCGCTCGGCGAGGACCGGATTTTGGTGCTGGATTACGTTAAGGTGTGAGTTGCGGAATAGGCGTATTTGCGCTTTTCGACGATCCAATGCCGCCTGATGAATTTCTGCCAGATGATCGGAAAGGTTATTCATTCCGTTTGATAAAACCATGACAAGAATCGCAACGCCATATATTCGATAACTATTTTACAAGTGAATAAAGGCGGAAGAGCAATGGATGTTTGGAAAAAGCGATTAAACGGCGACCCTGTTCCGTGGTTGCTCTTAAGTAATCCATGGGCACGATATGCGTCAATAATTAACCTGCTAGATATTTCGCCCGCTTCCGTTAAGGCAACGGACGCTAAAAAGGAATTGCTTGAACACCCATTGGTTGTTAACAAAATTAAGGAAACGGAACAATGGCTAACTCAAGCTGCTACCAGAAATAATGACCCAACTATCAGTTATTTTAAGCTGCGGATGCTAGCGGATTTCGGACTGTTCATGAATGACGCAGGAATCGAGCGGATCATTAAAAAAGCCGTATCTCATAACATAGATGGAATGTTCGCTGTAAGAGGGCGCACGCCTGACATGCAGCTACAAAGGAAAGAATATGTTGCATCCGATCCTTATGCCGATATATGGCACATTTCCCCGTGCAATTCTCCTGTTATAACATATTCCCTTGCAAAACTAGGATATATAAATGAAGAGGTTATTCACGCAGTTCATTCGCTTTGCGAAAAATGGGATACGCCACAAGGCTGGTTCTGTCATTTCTTCTTCGTCGAGGGTCAATATAAAAAGCTGCAGGCAGGATGCCCCATGGCGGGAATTATGGCCCTGGATGTGTTTTCTCTTATACCGGAACTAAAGGAATCGATATATGCAAGGAATGCATTTGAACCTATCCTTTTTCATCGCAACTATGGAAAAACACTCTACTATTTCGGACGCTCGAAAAAATTTTGGACAATGAAGTATCCCTTCGTTTGGTACAATGCATTGTATCTTGCGGATGTTTTAACACGATTTAATTTTTTAAAAGACAATGACCTGGTAAAAGACCTTATAGAATGGATTGAATCCTGTCAGGATGCGCAGGGACGGTTTAAGGCAACATCCGTTTTTCTGTCATATAAGGAGTGGGATTTCGGTAATAAAAGAGAACCTTCACCATGGATAACCTATTTGTGCTGCAATATTTTAAAACGGTGGTATGACCGCGATTGAGTCCATGAGAACAGAGATTGCTTTATAAGTAAACAAGAACGGCGGCCGGTTCGGCCGCCGTAGATTTTGGTATTGAGGGCTCCGCCCTCAACCCATTCTGCCGGTAACGCAACCCGAATGCCGACTCGTCGGGTTTCCAAAGGGCCGTTGGCCCTTTGGTGGGGCGCAGGGGTAAAACCCCTGCAAAAAGGCGCAGGAGCTTCGCTCCTGCAAACAAAAACGCGGGGCTCACGCCCCGCCAAATTCCCCCGACCCCTTACGTCGCCGGGATCAGCCGGATCAAAAAGTTTTCCTTATAGAAGAACTCGCCGAAGAATGATTCCTGCAAAAACACATACAGCTTGGGCAGCACGGTCAGCGCGATGGGCACGAGCATGAACAGCACGAACACGAGCAGCACGCCGTGGATAAGCCCCAGCCCGGCGCCGATGACGCCGTCGCCGCGGTGCAGGATCGGGAAGCCGCCGCGCG
>CAZIRB010000161.1:0-3551 GCA_964541695.1 uncultured Oscillospiraceae bacterium | reverse complement strand
CCTTTGGCGGAGGCTTGGAGGCGGAGCCTCCAACGTTCCCCCGCATCCCCTCCAAAACAAAACCCCCCGGGGCGCGTTTCTCGCCCCCGGGGTTCTTTATAAACGAAATCCCGCGTTCCGCCGCGTTTCCCGGCGCTACACGCGCGCGGGCGCGCGCTTAAAATTCACTTTTTTGACCTTGCACTTGCGGTTGCGCGTGAGGAACTCAACGGTATCGCGCAGGGTCTGCTGGATGTCGCGCGGGCAATAGCCGAGCTCGCGCCTGGCTTTTGCGCAGGAGAACTTCGCGTTCGAGGTCAGCGTATACAGCGAATACCGCGTAAACAGCGGCGCCTCGCGGCGGATTTTATAATACAGCTCCGCAAGCGGCGCGGTGAACTTGGCAAACCACATCGGCAGCACGGTGCGGATCTTGCGCAGGCCGGTCACGGCGTACAGCTTCGCCATGAGCTCGCGCACGTCGTAATAGCGGTTCGAAAGGATATAGCACTCGCCGCGCTTGCCCTTGTCGCAGGCGGCGATCACGCCGGCGGACACGTCGCGCACGTCGACAAAGTCGAAACCGCCCTCGACGCAGGCGGTCAGCGTGCCGTCGAGATAGCTCTTGATCATCTGCGTCATGTGCCCCTTGCCGTAGTCGTTCGGGCCGATGATGCCCGACGGGTGCACGATCGTGGCGTCGAGGCCGTTTTTCGCAGCGTCGAGCACGATCTGCGTGGCTTTCGCCTTGGTCTTGGCGTAGAGCCCCTCGACCTCGTCGGGCGAGAACGCGTCGACCTCCGCCATGATCACGCCGCGCGGCTTCTCGGGCAGCGCGTGCACGGAGGAAACGTACACGAGCTTTTTGACGCTGTGCAAGCGGCAGAGCGCAACGACGTTCTCGGTGCCGCGCACGTTGACGTCGACGACGCGCTGGTCGAACCGGCTCTTGATCGACACGATGCCGGCGGTGTGGATGAAATACACCTCGTCTTCGGGTGAGAGCCCGTAGAACAGCGGCTCCATCGAGGCGCTGTCGCGCACGTCGCCGCGCACGATCGAGATGTTGTCGCCGTAGAGCATCGTCACGTCCTCATGCGGCAAAGCAAGGCCGCGCACCGTCGCGCCGGCGTCGAGCAGCATGCGCGCCACCGTGTTTCCCAGATGCCCGCCGATCCCCGTAATGATATAGATTCTGCGCATGATCACCGCTCCTGCCGATAATATCCCGTTACCCTATTATATTACACAACGATTGTTACGGGAAATCGTCCTTTTTTCAACATCTTTGTTGCATTCTTCCTGTTGAAAAACGGGGGCGGCGGGGCGCCTGGTCCGCGGCGTTTTTTTCGCCGGGAAGCCGCCGCGCGTTCTTCTCCTGTTTTTTGCCCGAATCGATACGACGTTTGTCAGCCTCGCAGGAACCGGACGTATCCGCGGCGAATCCATATGCACAAAAATCGGGCGGGGGAAAACAGTTATGTCGCCATTCGTGCTTTCGGGCGGGAACGCGCCGCTTGCGGCCAAGCCGGAGCGGCAGCTCGTGATGCTGCCGGTCGACAGCATCCGTCCCAATCCGTACCAGCCGCGAAAGCAGTTCGACGAAGCGGCGCTTGCCGAGCTCTCCGCGTCGATCGCGCAGTCCGGCCTGATCCAGCCGCTCGTCGTGCGCAGAAGCTGCGGCGAGTACGAGCTCATCGCCGGCGAACGGCGGCTGCGCGCGTGCAAGCAACTCGGCATGCTCGAGGTGCCCTGCGTCGTACGCAGCGCGGCGGAGGAGACCAGCGCCGTGCTCGCGCTGACCGAGAACCTGCAGCGGCAGGACCTGCATTTTCTGGAGGAGGCGGAGTGCTACCGCGCGCTCTTGCGCACGTACTCGCTCACGCAGGAGCAGCTTGCCGCGCGGCTCGGCAAGAGCCAGTCGTTCCTGGCGAACAAGCTGCGGCTGCTGCAGCTTTCGCCGCACGTGCGCCGCGCGATGACGGCCGCGGGGCTGACCGAGCGGCACGCGCGCGCGCTGCTGAGGCTGCGCGACGACAAGATGCAGTTGGAATTGGTCGAGCGGATCCAAGAGAAGGGCCTGACCGTCAAGGAGACCGAGCGGCTCGTCGAGAAGACGCTCGACCGCGTGTCCCCCGCGCCGCGGCCCAAGCTTGTGCGGCTGCTGCGCGATTATCGGCTGTTTTTAAACAGTGTCAAGGCCGGCGCGGAACAGCTGCGCGACGCGGGCATGTCCGTCGAGATCATACAGACCGACCTCGAGAACGGCGTGGACATGCTGCTGCGCGTGCGAAATTAGGTTTTTATTATTTGCACGACTCGAAATAGCCCGCCTCCGCCTCGTAGAGCCCCGCGACGGGCCGGATCCAGGTCATGCGGAAATAATGGATCAGCGAGAGCGACACCTTGGCCAGGTCCTCGACCAGCATCACGAGCAAATAGGTGGTCAGAAACGGCAGCTTCAGCACGAGGCCGCAGACAACAGCCATCGGCAGCACGAGCAGGTACTGCACGCCCACGTCGATGCGCAGCCCCGCCTTCGTGTCCCCGCCCGCGCGGAATATGCCCACGACGCTGAGGAACGGGATGTTGCGCAGCGTGATTTCGAACGCGTAGATGAAAAGCATGATCTGCGCCGTGCGCGCCGCCGTCGCCGAGACGTCGAACAGCCCGATCACGGGCGCGCGCACAAGCAGCACGAGCGCGCCGAGCACGAAGCCGAACAGCGGCACGAACAATAAAAACCGGTTCGCGTACGCCTTCGCGCCCGCGATATCGTTTGCGCCGATGCGCTTGCCGACGAGGATGTTGCACGCGTTGCAGATGCCGATGAAGAACACGAACAGGATGTTCTCCACCGTGCGGAACACCGTCACGGCGGCGTAGTTGTCCGCGCCCATGCGGCCGTAAACCATGTTGACGCCGACCGACGCGAGCGACCAGAACATCTCGTTGCATAATACCGGCAGCACGCGCCGCCAGTATTCGCCCAAAAAGCCGCGGATGTCGAACAGCTTCCTAAGCGGCGCGGCGACGACGTTCTTTTGCGCAAACGAGATGATAAAGATCAGCACCGGGTTGAGCATCGACGAGATCGCCGTCGCGATGCCCGCGCCCGCGACGCCGTACGCCGCAAAGCCGAGCTTGCCGAAGATCAGCACGTAGTTGAGCACGGCGTTTGCCACCGCGGCGCACATACTCGTCACCATCGGGATGCGGACGTTCTCCGTCGAGCGCAGCACGACCGCGAGCGGCTGGTACAGCGCCGTGCCTAGGTACGACACGCACGCGTAGCGGATATAGTTCGCGCCCTCCGCAATCAGCGCCGGATCGTTGGTCATGATGCTCATCACGTGCGCGGGGAACAGCGTCGCCACCGCCGTGAACAGGAGCCCGCACGGAATTGCGAACACGAGCGTCGCGCCGAACGCGCGCAATATGCCGTCCCTGTTCTTTGCGCCGTGGTACTGCGCGATGAACACCGCCGAGCCCGACCCCAGTCCGAACACGACCAGCTCCACAAAGAACGAGATCTGCCCCGCCAGCCCCACCGCCGCGATCGACGTGTCCCC
>CAZIRB010000160.1:0-3600 GCA_964541695.1 uncultured Oscillospiraceae bacterium | reverse complement strand
GTCTTTCTGTAACATGATGTTTGACTACGGCATACTTGACGGCCGCTAAGCGCTTGGCAGGGCTTAGAAGTTTTTTGAGTTCACATCTCGCAGTATCGCATTATCTAGCGCCTGCTCGGCTACCAGCTTTTTCAAACGAGCGTTTTCTTTCTCTAGCTCCTTCATTCGCCGGGCATCGCTGGTGTTCATTCCACCATATTCTTTTCGCCAGCGATAATATGTCTGCTCCGTGATTCCGAGCCCCCTACAGGCTTCTGATACAGTTTTACCCTGGTTGCAATGCAGTTCTACTTCCCGTAGCTTGACGATAATCTGCTCGACTGTGTAATTCTTTCTTGCCATCTTCTTTCAGCTCCTTTGTTAGTCTTTTTCTCTTTTTCCTAACATTGTAGCTGGTCCGGTTTTCGGGGGCTAGATCAGCATCTGCTCGTAGATCTGGATCAGCCGGTCGCGCGTCTGCAGCGTGACCGCGCCCGTGCAGATCAGGATATCCGCGTGGCGCGGGCTGCCCTCCTGCAGGATGCCGAGCCGCTCGAGATCGAAGCGCGGCGTGAGCGCGTCGATCGTCTCGATGTCGCAGCCGTTGCACGCGCCGGCGTTGAAATGGATGATCCAGGGGCTCTTGCGCTCGCCCCACTCGATCGCCTTTTGAATCAGTCCCATAGCTATCTCACCTTCCGGAATATGACGATCAGCGCGCCGAGCACCATCAAAATATATGCCGCGGGCAGCAGAATCTCGTCGTTCGGCGCGCTGGCCACGGTGAGCACGAGCACGTGCAGGACCGTAAACAGCGCCGCAAACGGATAAAACTCGCTGTAATCGGGGCTGACGCAGCCGTCCACGCCGCGCTGGCCGCAGGCGTAGGCGTCCGCCTCGCGCTCCGACACGACGCCGCGGTGCGCGTACCGGCCGAAAAACTCCGACGCGCCGTACAGCAAGAAAAAGAACAGAATGGCCACAACGGGCGGCGAAAACAGTATGTCCTCCATGGCTTATCCTTTCAGCTTCTTCAGGTTCCGAATGTCCATGCTGCCGTAGGTCCGGAACAGGTTGATCGCAAGCCCCGCCGCCGTGACCATCATGACCACCTCGATGACGATGACCGTCACGACGATGGCCTCCGCTAGCGCGTACTGCCCGTTCATGTAGCCCGCGAATATCACGAGCAGCGAAACGGCCTTCATGCCGATCTCGATGCCGATCAGGATGCGCAGCAGATGGTGCGAGCGGATCAGGCAGTAGCAGCCGGTTATGATCATCAGGATCGCGGCGACGAATATGAGGCTCTGATACACGTCCATGTCACTTCTCCTCCTTGAACAGCACGATCACGGCGAACGCGCCGGCCAGCAGCACGATCACCTGCGCCCACAAAAGCCCCTTGTGCTGCGTCCACAGCGCGCTACGGAAGTCCGTGTCCACCGTCTGCCGCAATAGCGGCGCGGACAGCTGGAACGCGGGGCTCTGCAGCAACGCAAGCAGCGAAACGCCGGCGACGATGAGCAGGATCGGCAGCAGCGGCGTGGTCTCGCGCTGGCCGGCAAACTCCTCCTCCTCCTTGGCGTCCGAGGTCATCGACACGGCGCAGACGAATATGACCGTCACAAAGCCGGAACAGACCGAAACCTCGAACAGACCCGCCCACACGCTGCCCAGCACGTACATGATGACCGACAGCGCGACGCTGACGATCGCAAGGGCGACCGCGCTGCGCAGCGTCGTACGCGACGACACCGCCATGACCGCGGCGACAAGCATTGCGGCAAGGCAACCCGTCACAATTATATCGTTCATATTCCCAGCCCCCTTATCCCAGTATGCCGATGGCCGACAAATACTTCAGCAGCAGCGGAAACAGCAGCCCGCCCGCAACCGTGAACGCCGTGAGCATGATCTCCGCGGCGAGTATGCCGCCGTCGATCTCCCGCAGGTTTTCAAAGCGCTTGTTCGGCTTGCCAAAGAACACGCGGCGCTGCAGCCGCAAAAAGTACGCGCCGGTGAAGATACTGGCAAACAGCGCGGCCGCGGCCAGAACCTCGCTGCCGGACAGCCACAGCGACAGAATGATCAAAAGCTTGCTCCAGAACCCGGCAAACGGCGGAATGCCAGCCGTGGAGAAGAACGCGATCACGGACGACAGCCCCGTGACGGGCATACGGCTTTCGAGGCCGCCCAACTCGTCGATGTTGAGCGTGTCGGCCCGCTCGTGCAAAGCCGCGGCGTTGGCACACATCGTGCTTTTAAACACCGCGTGGCTGAATATGTGCGCCGCGGCGGCGACAAAGCCCAGCGTGGTCCCGGCGCTCAGGCCCAGGAGGATATAACCCATCTGGCTGACGCTCGAGTACGCGGCGATGCGCTTGAAGTGGGTTTGCCTTAGCGCCAGCAGCGCGCCGGCCAGAATCGAAAGCAGACCGATCGCCGCGAGCGCCAGGCTGATCTCGTGCAGCGCGCGGAAGAGCTTTGCCAGCGTCATGATGCCGTAGATGCCCGCAACCTTGATCACGATGCCGCTGAGCAGCACGGATATGGCCGTGTCCGCGCTCTGGTGCGCGTCCGGCAGCCAGTTGTGGAACGGCGCGGCGCCCGCCTTGATGCAAAAGCCCGAGAGCATCAGAATAACCGAGACGCTCAGCACGACGCGCCCCGTGCCGGTCACGAGCGAGACGTCGATCGGCACAAGATTGGCAAAGCGCAGCGAACCCGTGAACATGAACAGGACCGCGATGCCGCAAAGTATCAGCACGCCCGCCACGGACGACATGACCAGGTATTTAAACGCCCCCTCGAGGCTCTCGTCCTCCTTGTACATGCCGATCATGATAAAGCTCGCGATGCCCGTGATCTCCATGAACGCGTAGAGCGTGAACAGGTCCGTCGCGATGATGAGCCCCGTCATGCCGAGCAGCAGGATCATGAGGAGGTTGGAGTAGGAGTTCGTCTTAATTCGGATCGTGCGCGTGGCAATCAGCACGCTCGAAAGCGCGACGACGCCCATGCAGAACATGACCACGAGCCCGAAGCGCGTCAGCGCGAAATACTCCGCGCCCGGCCCGCCCGGAAGCGACGAGAAGAAGTTCAGGTTGTAGCTGGAAAGGCCCCTCGCGTTGAGCAGGAAAAATTCCGCGGCAGCGCAAGCGGCGTACAGGGCGGCGACCACGCCGTCGACATACTTTCGGTTGACCCTGCGGCGCTCGCCATGGAGCAGGTTCGACACGACGATGCCCAGCACGGGCAGGCCGGCGAACGACAGGGCCAGAACATTCATCATATCCATCAAGGCGCCTCCCCTCACGGCCTCGCCGCGATGAACGCGGCGGCAAGGCACAGCACGCCCAGCAGCGCCAGGCCGATGTATCTGGCAAGGTTTCCGTTGTCAATTCGGCTGAGCAGCTCCGCTAGCCCCCTCACGGTCCGCGTGCAGAAGCTGTCGTAGAACCAACTCACGCCGCGCTCGATCTCAACGCAGACCCAGGCGTACCCGTCCGCGGCGAGCGTCAGGAGCCGGTACGGGTCCAGCGCCCCGGAGAGCGCGCGGTCGTAGGCGGCGCGCACGCCCGGCAGCCGCCGGATGTGGTCCGCGGCGGGAGCAGCCGA
>CAZIRB010000159.1:0-3623 GCA_964541695.1 uncultured Oscillospiraceae bacterium | reverse complement strand
GCGTGGCCGTCGTCGTGCCGCAGAGCGGCGTTAAGTGCGTGTCCATGATGAACGGTTGCACGTCCGTGATGTCGAGACCGAGCTCCTCCGCGACGATCTGCGCCAGCACGCTCGCCTGGCCGCCGCCAAGGTCCGGCACACCGGCGCGCAGCGTCACGCTACCGTCAAGCTCGAGGCGGATGGACACGCGCGAGGAGTCGTGCAAGAACGTCATGCGGCCGTAAACCATGTGGCCGATCGCGAGGCCGCGGCCGACCCGGCGCCCGTCCGGCAGGCGGTCCGGCTTGGGCGTGGCGTTGAGGCTTTTATCGACCTTCCCGATCAGCTCCTCGAGCGCGATGTGGCCCTGCGGGATGAAGCCGGTCGGGAGTTTGTCGCCGTTGTGCATGATGTTGCGGCGGCGGATCTCGACGGGGGAGATGCCGAGCTTCTCGGCCAGGAGGTCCATCTGGCGCTCGTAGCCGAAGTTGACCTGCGGGCCGCCGAAGCCGCGGTTTGCGCTGGCGAACGTGTTGTTCGTGGCGGCGGAGACCGACTCGATGTGCACGTTCGGGATCACGTACGGGCCGGCGGCGGCGTGCGTCGAGTACATCTGCACCCAAGGAGTCAGGTACGTGTAGCTGCCGCTGTCCATGACGATGGAGACCTCCTGCGCCAGGATCTTGCCGTCCTTGGTCGCGCCGGTCTTGTAGTGGATGTATTCCGCGTGCCGTTTGGCGTGCGTCTCCATGGACTCCTCGCGGCTCCAGACCATCTTGACCGGGCGGCGCGTCGCGGTGACGAGCAGCGCGAGGTACGTCTCGACCGTGATGTCCTCCTTGCCGCCGAAGCCGCCGCCCATGGGCACGGACATGTTGCGCACCTTCGTGTGCGGCAGGCCCATAATCTTGGCGATCGTGCGGTAGTGCTCGAGCACCTGCACGCCGACGCGCAGCGTGATGACGCCGTTCTCGTCGAGCCAGCCCATGCCGCCCTCGGTCTCGAGGTAGGCGTGCTCGTGCGGCGTGGTCTGATAGTCGTTTTCGACGATCACGTCGCACATGGCCCACGCTTTATCGATCTCGCCGTCGTTGATCTGCGTGCGCATGATGACGTTGTCCTTGTCCTCGCTGGACACGACGTACGCGCCCTCCTTGAGCGAGTCGCGCGGGTCGAAGACGCCGGGGGTCACTTCGTAGTCGACCTCGATGAGCTTGAGCGCCTCCTCGGCGATCTCCTCGGTCTCGGCGGCGACGAGCGCGATGGGCTCGCTCTTGCTGCGGATCTTGCCGGAGGCGAGCACCTTGTACAGGCCCTCGAAGCCGCCGCCGACGTCGCGCATCTGGCCGAACTTCGTGATGTCCACGTTATGCGGTACGTCCTCCGCGGTCAGCACCGCGCGCACGCCGGGCAGGGCCTTGGCCTTGCTCGTGTCGATGCCCTTGAGGATGGCCGCGGGATACTTGCTCCGCAGCACCTTGCCGTACAGCATGTTTGGCATGACCCAGTCGTCGCTGTAGAGCTGTTCGCCGCGCGCCTTGGCGATGGCGTCGTGGCGCGGAACGGCGTTTCCGACGAGCTTTAAGTTGTGCTTCATGCCAGCACCCCCTCTTCGATCTCTTTTGCAACCTTATAGATTGCGTCGACGATCTTGACATAGCCCGTGCAGCGGCACAGGTTGCCGGAGATCGCCACCTTGATGGCCGCGCGGTCGGCCTTGCCGCCGTGCGTTAAGTACTCCGTGCCGGCGATGATCATGCCGGGCGTGCAGAAGCCGCACTGGACGCTGCCGCACTCGACGAACGCGTCCTGGAGCCTGCGCACGAGCCTGTCGTGGTATCCAAGGCCCTTGCATGTCCAGACCTCGTGGCCGTTGCACGCGGCCGCCAATGTGATGCAGCTCTTCGTCGCGACGCCGTCGATCAATACGGAGCAGGTGCCGCAGTCGCCCTCCTCGCAGCCGCACTTGACGTCGTAGACGTAGTGGTCGCGCAGCACGCGCAGCAGGCTCTGGTGCGCCTCGATCTCCCAGTTGACGGGCTCGCCGTTGACCTTGCAGGAAAACAGAATCTTTTCACTCATGCTCAGGACCTCCTTACATGCATTCGCCGGTCGCGGCAAGCAGCATCGCCCGCTTGACGAGCACCGGCACGACGGCGCGGCGATAGCTGGCTGTTGAGCGCACGGACGGGTCGCGCGGGCTCATATCCTTCTGGATCTCCTCGGCAAGCAGGGCAAACGTATCCGCGCCGAGCTTTTTGCCGATGACGACCTTCTCCGCGTTGTAGGCGCGCTCAGGCATGGCCGAGACCGCGCCGAGCGCGATGCGGCAGTCCTTGATCGTGTCGCCGCTCATCTCGACATAGGCCGCGACGGTGGCGATGGCGATCGACATGGACTTGCGCGCGCCGAGCTTGATGGCGCCCTGGTGGGGCGTTGCGTTAAACGTAAAGTGCGTCAGAATCTCGTTCGGCGCGATGCAGGTCTTGCCCGGGCCGGTGAAGATCTCGGACAGCCTGATCTCGCGCCTGCCGTTTGCCTTGCTCACGACGTGCGCGACGGCGTCGAGCACGAGCAGCGAGGGGATCGTGTCGCCGCCTGCGGTGGCGTTGGCGACGTTGCCGCCGATCGTGGCGCTGTTGCGCGTGGTCGGGTCGGCGAACTGGCTGGCCACGGCGTAGAGGCCGGGCGCGCTCTTTTTCAGGATCTCGGAGCTCGCGATGGCCGAGAGCGTCGTACCCGCGCCTATCGTCACGACGCCGTCTTTTTCCGAGATGCCGGAGAGCTCGGCGATGTCGCGGATGTTGACCAGCGTGCGGTCGTTGCGCTTGCCGGAGCGGATGAACACCATCACGTTCGTGCCGCCCGCGACGAGCCAGGCCTTTTCGCGGAGGCGGTCCAACGCGTCCAGAGCTTCGGGCAGCGTCGGGGCGTTGATAAACGAAAAGTTCTTCATTTCTTCTCCTCCTTCATCTGTTCTGCGGCGGCGAGAACGGCGCTGACAATCGCGACATATCCCGTGCAGCGGCAGTAGTTCCCGCGCAGGTAGTCCTTGACGAAGTCCTCGTCCGGATCGGGATTTTCCCGAAGCAGCGCGGTCGACGCCATGACCATGCCGGGCGTGCAGAAGCCGCACTGGATGGCCGCCTTGTCGACGAACTGCTGCTGGACGGGGGAGAGCTTGTCGCCGTCGGCGAGGCCCTCCGGCGTCGTGATCTCCCAGCCGTCGGCGGCGACCGCGGGGATGAGGCAGCTCATCACGCTCTTATCGCCGTGCAGAATCGTGCAGGCGCCGCACTCCGCGATGCCGCAGCCGTACTTCGCGCCGGTGAGGTACAGCCGGTCGCGCAGGACGTTGAGCAACAGCTCGTTGCTCTTGACCAGAAGCGTACGCTTCGTGCCGTTGACGGTCAACGTAATCTCATGCATGCTCACTTAAATGTCACCTCCCGTGCGCTTCCAGGCTTCCTCGATCGTATCGCGCGCGATCACGCGCGTCACGTCGGAGCGGTATTCGGCGGTCGTGCGGTTGTCGTCGATGGGGCGAATAAACGCCGCAATTTCGGCCGCGGTTTCCTCGAGGAGCTGCCGCGTCATGACCTTGCCGACGAGCGAGTCGGAGATTTCCTTCAGCAGCAGGGGCC
>CAZIRB010000158.1:0-3677 GCA_964541695.1 uncultured Oscillospiraceae bacterium | reverse complement strand
ATCGGCGGCAGCGTCGGCGTGGGCGTTGCGGCGTTTTCGATGGCGAGCTGATCCTCAATGGGCTCGACCTTCGTGTTCTTGGGCAATAATACAACGAGCAGAATAACGGCGATCAGGCCGACGATGACAAGCCCGCCGACCAATATCAATGCTTTCGACGGCAGGGACGCCAAATATCTCCCCAGCCCGCGCATAACGCGCCGAAAGCCGCGCTTTTTTTTCTTGGGGCGTGGCGGTCGGTCGAGGCGATCATATTCCATGCATTTCCCTCCTCCGGTGGGGACGGCGCGTTTCGTCCTTTGCGCGGTTTGGCGCAAAAAACGGCGTGAACGGCTAGCTTTCCCCCCATATCAACTGCGACTCTAGTGTATCACAGCAGCCGGGGGTGGATTCCCACATATTTTGTGAAAATTGTATGGATAATTTGTTAATGATGTGAGAAAATGCGGTTTTTGCGCAACGCGCGTAGTTTTCATGGAAATCGCGGCCAAATCTGCTCGATTCCGCCTGTAAAACCGCACGGTTTCCCCCACCTTTTGCATTCGGTCCGCAGCCTGCCGCACACCAAAAAGGAGCCGCGCCGGCTGCCGGCGGGCTCCGACGCGCTAAAAACTCAGCTCAGGATCTTCGCCGTCGCGCTCGCGCCGATGCGCGTGGCGCCGGCTTTGATCATGGCCTCGGCCTGCTCGCGCGTGCGCACGCCGCCGCTGGCCTTGACGCCCATCTTCGCGCCGACGGAGCGGCGCATGAGGGAAACGTCGGCCTCGGTCGCGCCGCCGGTGGAGAAGCCCGTGGACGTCTTGACATAGTCCGCGCAGGCGGCCTCGGCGATTTCGCACGCGCGCACCTTCTCCTCGTCGGTGAGCAGGCAGGTCTCGAGTATGACCTTGACGAGCGCGCGGCCGCGGACGGCCTTGACGACGGCTTCGATGTCGCGCATGGCGGCCTCCCAGTCGCCGGACTTGACGAAGCCGACGTTGAGCACCATATCGACCTCGGTCGCGCCCTTTTCGACGCTCTCGGCGGCCTCGAACGCTTTGACGGAGGTCAGCGTCGCGCCGAGCGGAAAACCGACGGCCGCGCAGGTGCCGATGCCGGTGCCGCGGAGCCGCTCCGCGACGAGCTCCACCCAGCACGGGTTGACGCAGACGGACGCGACGTTGTAGCGGATGCCCTCGTCGACGGTGCGCAATACGTCGTCGCGCGAGGAACTCGGAGCAAGGATCGTGTGGTCGATGTACTTGTTCAGCGGCTTATCGCTCATGCCTTAGAAATACCTCCTCAAAAGCCCCTCGACGGCCTTGCCGTGGCGCGCCTCGTCGCGCGCGATCTCGTGCACGAGGTCGTGAATGGCGTCCAGATCCTGGTCCTTGGCGAGCTTGGCCAGGGCCGCCTTGCCCTCGGTCGCGGAGAACTCCGCCGTGGCGCGCGTCTCGAGATTGCGCTTGGTGGACGGCGAGACCGAGTCGCCGATCAGTTCGGCGAATCTGGCCGCGTGCTCGGCCTCCTCAAACGCGAAGCGGCGCAGCACGTCGGCAATCTCCGGGTACCCCTCGCGCTCGGCCGCGCGGGACATGGCAAGATAGACGCCGGCGTCGGCGCATTCGCTCTCAAAATTGGCCCGCAGCCCAATCAGGACCTCCGGATCGACGCCCGCGGCGACGCCGACGACGTGCTCGGCGGCGAACACCCGCTTCTCGGCGTTGACCTCGACGAACTTGAGCGCCGGCATGCGGCAGGTGGGGCAGCAGGCGGGCGGGTTCTCGCCCTCGTGGACGTAGCCGCACACCGTGCAGCGGAATTTTCTCATATTTTGGCACCCCTTCGCGCATTGTGACGAAACTTGTAGGAACCGTTCGGCTCCCCTACAGTATATCGTGTACAAATCGTAAATTCAATGCAAAACCCATCCCAATTTGGCTGAAAGGGTGCTAAAATACTTCGTATGAAAAAGGGTGGGGTGGATCGATGAACCGTGTGATGCAGAGAACGACTGCGGTCCTGATGCTTGCCGCGCTCGTGGCGGCGGCGTTTTTTTGCGCGCCCAAAACGGCGCGCGCGGACTTTGATTATACGTCCATACCGACGCCGAAGGTGCTGGTCATGGACGCCAAGGACGGCACGGTCTTCTTTGAGCGCGACGCGGACGCGCGTGCGTTCCCGGCAAGCACGACCAAGATCATGACCTGCATCCTGGCGCTCGAGAACGGCAACCTCGACGACGCGATCACGGTGGGCGACGAGGTGCTCGGCACAAAGATCAAGTTCACGCAGTACAGCTCGCTGATGGGCCTAGTCAGCGGCGAGCAGGTGACGCTGCGGGACCTTGTGTACGGGCTCATGCTCGTCTCGGGCAACGACGCCGCGGAAGCCATCGCCGTACACCTCGGCGGCTCGATCGACGGCTTCGTCGACCTGATGAACCAGAAGGCCCAATCTCTCGGCATGACGAACACGCACTTTATGAATCCGCACGGCGTGCATGACGAGAACCACTATACGACGGCGCGCGACATGGGCAAGCTGGCCGCTTACGCGATCAAGAACCCCGCGTTCGTCGAGATCGCCAAGGCGGTCACGTACACCGTTCCCGCCAGCAACCTGCGCGCAAACCCGCTCGTGCTCAACAACTCGAACCGCCTGATCCGTACGACGGAGGGCGACGCGTTCAGCTGCGTGTACCCGTACGCGATCGGCCTTAAAACCGGCGACACGACGGCGGCCGGCAAGTGCCTCGTCGGCGCGGCGGAGCGCGACGGCGCGCGCGCGATCGTCGTTCTCTACGGCGACACGGCGGAGCTGTACGGCGGCGACGCCGCCAAGACGAACCTTGCGCGCTTCCAGAACGCGATCAACATCTGGAACGACCTGTTTGATACAAAATACCAGCCCATGTCCGGCACGGACTTAAACCTTCAGAGCCAGTTCGACCTCGACGTGTCCGGCGCAAACCCCGAGGACCTGACCGGTGGCAAGCTGCCGGTAACGGTCGACACATCGGGCGCGGCGCTGCGCGTGACCGAGGCGCAGATGAACAGCTACCGCGCGCGCTCGGCCGAGATACGGGCGAACGTGCGGCTGGTCGGCGACCTGGCCGCGCCGATCGAGCCGGGCACGTACCTTGGCGCGGTGGACTACGAGCTGGACGGGACGGTGCTGTATTCGGCGGACCTGATCGCGCCAAAGCAAGTGCGCGCCGCGACGCAGATACAGGTCGTCGCGCCGGAAACGCCCGCGCAGCCCGCCGTGTCGCCCGCGGACACGCCGCTTTTGTCGCGGCCGCCGATCGAGCCTTCGACCGTGTTCGGCCTGCTCATCGCCGTGCTGATCGTGCTCTTAATCGCGCTCATCGTGGTGTTTGCGATCAACGAGAAGAAGCGCCGCAAGCGCAGCCAGCGGCGCCGGAGCGTCCAGCGCAGGCGGTAGGCGGTGGGATGTTTTTTGGGGAAAATACCGCTTGACAGCGTTTTCCCGCATGCCTATAATAAATAGGTCAGCGCGGATTTTTCGGATTCGCGCGTGCCAATGTAGCTCAGCCGGTAGAGCAGCTGATTCGTAATCAGCAGGTCACAGGTTCGAATCCTGCCATTGGCTCCAGACCGAGGTGTAGCGCAGTTTGGTAGCGCGTTTGGTTCGGGACCAAAAGGCCGCTGGTTCAAATCCAGTCACCTCGACCA
>CAZIRB010000157.1:0-3757 GCA_964541695.1 uncultured Oscillospiraceae bacterium | reverse complement strand
ATCGAGATGCAGGTTTTGGCCGACCACCACGGCAACGTCGTGTGTTTGGGCGACCGGGACTGCTCGACGCAGCGCAAGAACCAGAAGCTCATCGAGGAAAGCCCCGCGGCGCTGCCGGAACGCGTGCGCTCGCGCATGATCGACGCCACGATCGCGGCCGCCAAGGCCGCCGACTACCGCGGCGCGGGCACCGTGGAGTACCTGTACGACAACAAGGGCCAGTTCTATTTTATGGAGATGAACACGCGGCTGCAGGTCGAGCACCCGGTCACGGAGATGGTGACCTGGGTAGACCTTGTCAAGTGGCAGATCCGCATCGCCGCAGGGCTGCCGCTCGAATTTAGCCAGAGCGACATCGTCTGCAAGGGCCACGCGATCGAGTGCCGCATCAACGCCGAGGACCCGTACCAAAACTTCCGGCCGTCGGCGGGCAAGATCGGAGTGCTGCACATCCCCGGCGGACCCTGGGTGCGCTTCGACACGGCGGTCTACGACGGCTACACGATCTCGCCGTTCTACGATTCGCTCATCGGCAAGCTCATCGTGCACGCCAAGACGCGCGACGAGGCCATCCGCAAGATGAAGGCCGCGCTCTGCGAGTTCATCCTCGAAGGCGTGGAGCACAACGCCGATTTTCAGATCGAGATCCTCTCGAGCGAGGAGTTTGCAAGCGGCGCGTACACGACGGACTATCTTTCGGCTCTGTTGCCGTAACGGGGGAACGCCATGCGATTCAAAACACCGAAGAACCCGCTCGAGGGACAGGCAAGGATGCCGAAAGCGCTTGCCGACGCCGTTGCCGAGGAGCCGGCCGTGGCATGCCCAAGGTGCAAAAAGCAGCTCTCGTCCGGCGAGCTTTCCGACACGCTGAACACCTGCCCATACTGCCGCTACCACTTCCGCATCAGCGCGCGGAAGCGCCTGCGCATCGTCTGCGACGAGGGGACGTTTACCGAAACCGACGCGCAGTTGACCTCGCGCAACGTGCTGGGCTTTCCGGAGTACGACAAGAAGCTGAAAAGCGCCATGCTCGAGAGCGGGGAAAACGAGGCCGTGGTCTGCGGCACCTGCAGCATCGGCGGCGTCCCCGCGGCGATATTCGTCATGGAACCGGGCTTTATGATGGGCAGCATGGGCAGCGTGGTCGGGGAGAAGATCACGCGCCTGTTCGAGCTTGCGGCGGCTCAAAACCTTCCCGTCGTGGGCTTTGCGGTCTCGGGCGGGGCTAGGATGCAGGAAGGAATTCTTTCCCTCATGCAGATGGCTAAAACGGACGGCGCGGTCAAGCGGCACGGCGACGCGGGCAACCTCTACGTCTGCGTGCTGACCGACCCGACGACCGGCGGCGTGACCGCGAGCTTTGCCATGGCGGCGGACATCATCCTAGCCGAGCCGTTCGCGCTGATCGGCTTTGCGGGCCCGCGCGTGATCGAGCAGACCATCCGCAAGAAGCTGCCGGACGGCTTCCAGCGCGCGGAGTTTCTGCTCGAGCGCGGCTTTGTCGACAGCATCGTCGACCGCAGGCGGCAAAAGCACGCGATCGCGCAATTGCTCGAGCTGCATAAAAAGGAGGCGGCGGTATGAGCGCGGTTACAAGCAAGGCCTTCGACCGCGTCGCCGCCGCGCGCGCCAAGGACCGCGCCACCGCGGTGGATTTTATCGGCGGCATATTCACGGATTTTTTCGAGATGCACGGCGACCGCCGCTTTGCGGACGACCGGGCGGTCGTGGCGGGCGTCGCGCGCCTTAACGGCACGCCGGTCACGGTGATCGGCATCGAGCGCGGCCACGACGTCAAGGACAAGACGTCGCGCAACTTCGGCTCCGCGCACCCCGAGGGCTACCGCAAGGCGCTCCGCCAGATGAAGCTGGCCGAGAAGTTTAATCGCCCGGTGATCTGCCTCGTCGACACGGCGGGCGCGTACTGCGGCATCGGCGCGGAGGAGCGCGGCCAGGGGCAGGCGATCTCCGAGAATCTGATGGAGATGATGGCGCTCCGCGTGCCGATCGTGTCGATCTTAATCGGCGAGGGCGAGAGCGGGGGCGCGCTCGCGCTCTGCGTCGCCGACGAGGTGTGGATGCTGCAAAACGCCGTCTACTCCGTCATCTCGCCGGAGGGCTGCGCGAGCATCCTATGGAAGGACAGCACGAAGGTAGCCCAGGCCAGCGAGGCGCTCAAACTCACCGCCGAGGACCTCTACGGGCTCGGCGTCGTCGAGCGCATCGTCGCGGAGGGCGACGGCCTGTTCGAGCGGCTGCGCGCCGACTTGAGCGAGTTTATATCGGCCCGGGCGAAGCTGTCCGGCGAGGCGCTCGCCGGGCGGCGGTACGAACGATTCCGGAAGATAGGAGCGAACCCATGATCAGGATTGTGACCGACTCCAGCGCGTACCTAAAAAAGCAGGAGGCGCAAGACCTCGGCGTGCGCGTCGTGCCGATCAGCTACGCCTCGGGCAGCCAGGTCTATCACGAGTCGTATTCGGACTGCAACGGGGATTTCACGCGCCTTTTCGAACAGAACGGCGCGCGCCTGACCACCTCCCAGCCCAACGTCTCGGCCTTTCTAAGCTGCTTTGAGGAGCTGCTTTCGCAGGGCGAGAACGTGGAGGTGCTCTGCATCGTCCTCTCGTCGCGGCTAAGCGGCACGTACAGCGCCGCGCATGCGGCGGCGAGCCAGGTGACCGGCGGGCGCGTCGCGGTGTTCGACAGCCAGGTGACGGCGGGCGGGCTGTATCTTCTGCTGCTCGAGGCCAAGAAGCTCGCCGACGCGGGCAGGCCGCTCTCCGAGATCCTCGAGCGGCTCGAGGGCGTCCGCAGCCGCATTACCGTCGCGTTCTCGGTCGACGACATGGAGCCGCTCCGCCGAAGCGGGCGGATCGGCTTTGTGCGCATGGGCGTGACCACGATCCTCAACATCAAGCCCATACTCCTGTGCAAGGACGGCGCGGTCGTGTTCGAGCGCATGACGCGCGGCAGCTCGGAGCTGCTCCGCAGGCTCGCCGAGATGCTCCCAACTAACGCCGCGGCCGCGGTCATCAACTATATCGAGAACAGCCGCACCGCCGTGCAGCTCTATTCGATCGTAAGGGAAAAGTTTCCGCTTCTGCCCGTCAAGCTCCTGCGGATGGGCCCAGTGCTGGGCGTGCACCTCGGGCTCCGGGTCATCGCGCTTTCCTACATCGCCGAAGAATAGGCCGTCCGCCGGACCGGATTTAGAAAAAGGACGCGGGGCGTTTCCCCCGCGCCCTTTTCTTATGTTTCGCGGATAAAACGCGCGCCGGCACACCCCATAGCTGTCCCGCATACGCTGAACCATAGCGGTTTTTGCGGGGAGGGGCGGCCATGCCGGACAGAAAAGCGCCGGACGGGATGGGCGGTGTATCGGCGAACGAGGAGGACAGAAGCGGCCCTGCGGATGTTTTGGCCGTGCCGGCCGACACCGCGCGCCCGTCGATTGAGCAGCCGCAAAACGGTCCGGGCGCGGCCGTAGACCCGTATTGTTTCGTGTGCGGTAAAAAGCCGGTGCAGCTCTGCTTTAATCCGGACGGCCCGGAGCTCGAACGCCTATTAAAAAGCTATTTCATCGGGCTGAAACAGGGGGAGGGGATTCCATAGCGCGCGTTCGCAGACCGCCGGAAGCGGCCGGCGCGGCAGGGAAGCCGCCCGTCTGGGCCGTCGCCGTGTACATCCGCCTGTCCCGGGACGACGGGAACGATGAGAGCCTGAGCGTCGTCAACCAGAAAAAGATCATACTGGA
>CAZIRB010000156.1:0-3788 GCA_964541695.1 uncultured Oscillospiraceae bacterium | reverse complement strand
TGCAGGGGCGGAGCCCCTGCAAAAAGGCCGTTGAGGGCAGCTCCCTCAAATTCAAATCCCCTCCCCTCACTCCTGTCCGCCGTCGGCGATCTCGCGCATCTTGACGAGTATCCGCGCGATCAGCCGCGATATCTGCACCTGCGACACGCCGAGCTTTTCGGCGATCTCCGCCTGCGTCCTGTCCATAAAGAACCGCATCACGATGATCTGCCGCTCGCGCATGTCGAGACGGCTGAGCATGTCCTTGATCAGGAGCCTGTCGACAAACTGCTCCTCGTTGACCTCGTCGGTCACAAAATCCTGAATCGACGCGCCCTGCTTCTCGTCGCTGAGCGTCTCGTTGAGCGACACGGTCGGCCGCAGCGCGTCGAGCGCCATGGCCACGTCCTCGGCGCTCTCGCCGATCTCAAGGGCGATCTCGACGACGCCGGCCTCGCGGCCGGTGCGCTCCGCGAGACTGGCCGCGGCGGCGGTGGCGCGCATGGCGAGCTCCTTAACGCTTCTGGCCACCTTGACCGCGCCGTCGTCGCGCAAAAAGCGCTTGATCTCGCCCGCGATCATCGGCACCGCGTACGTCGAAAAGCGCAGCCCGAGCGAGATGTCGAAGCGCTGGATCGCCTTGGCGAGGCCCATGCTGCCGAGCTGCATCAGGTCGTCGTACTCCACGCCGCGGCAGAGGTAACGCTTCACCACGGACTTGACCAATGCGAGGTTGCCCTCGACCAGCCTATCCTTAGCGGTCTCGTCGCCCTTTTGCGCGCGGCCGATCAGCTCGATTGTCTCCTCGTGGGAGAACATCGCGCCGGAGCTCATTTTTCCTCCGCGCCGACGCGCTTCTTCATCGTGACGACCGTGCCCTTGCCCGGCTCGGAGTCGACGAGTACCTCGTCCATGAACGCCTCCATCACGGTAAAGCCCATGCCCGAGCGCTCGAGCTCCGGCCGCGTCGTATAGAACGGCTGCCGCGCCAACTCGATGTTCGGTATGCCGACGCCGCTGTCGGAGACGACGACGGTGATCTCGGGGCCGGTCAGCGTGCACTCCATGCGGATCGTGCCGCTCTTTTGCTCGTAGCCGTGTATGATCGCGTTCGTCACGGCCTCGGAGACGGCGGTGCGGATGTCCGACAGCTCCTCGATCGTGGGATTTAGCTGCGACACGAACGACGCGGCGCACGAGCGCGCGAGCCCCTCGTTCTGAGACAGGCTCAAAAACTCCATAACCATCCGATTATCCATTGCTTCTCCCCTCCCCTAGCACCGTTCGACGAGCGCGTACAGCCCCGACATGCGGAATATGCGGTCGATCGACGCGCGCACGCCCGACACGATCAGCTTGCCGCCGCGCGCGGCCAGCGTGCGGTAGCGGCCCAGCACGACGCCAAGGCCCGCGCTGTCCATGAACGTCGTATTGGTCATGTCGAGCTGCAGTTCACGCACGGTCACGTCGCGCAGGACGCTGTCGAGGGCGGCCTTGACCTCGGCCGCGCTGTGATGGTCGAGCTCCCCGGAAAGCCGCACGATCACGCGCTGCCCCCTTCGAACGGCACTGATGTCCATACCCGGTGTTCCTCCATTTGGCGTGTTATCTTGTGAACTATAATTTTCGGCAGGCGTTTTTTGCGCCCTGCATCGAAACGCATGGTCGTTTGTCGTATACATACTAAGTATGTACGCGAACATATGATTCCATACATGGGGGTGTGCGCATGCGTGTATTCCGCTTCCTTTTGTCGTGCTTTCTCGCCGTCTTTCTGATCGTTTCCCCGCCGATCATCAAAAACGGCCTCGCCAAGGACCCCCGCCGCGCGGTGTTTGAAAAGGACGCGCCCGGCTGGTACGGCGTCGTCGAGCTGTGGCACATCGCGTCCTTCAAGCCCTACCAGGGCAGCGCGACGAGCTTCCTCGAGACGTGCGCCACGGCCTACAACAAGAAGCACCCGGGCGTGCACATCAAGGTCACGGGCATGACGGAGAAGAAATTCTTCGAGCGAACCGCGCGCGGCGAGCGGCCGGACGCGTACTCGTTCGCGTCGGGCTTTATCGGCACGGAGGACCTCGCCCCGCTCAGCGTGGATCTGCCGGCGCTCGCCTTCGGCATCCCCGCGGCCAAGAGCCGGGGGACGCTGTACGCCGCGCCGTACTTCTTCTCCGGCTACGCGCTCGCGGTCAATCCGCAGCTGCTCTACCCGGCGGGCCTGACCGCGCCGGAAACGGTGGACGCGGCGTTTCTGCAGCAGGTGCTGTCGCTCGAGAAAAAGACGCCGCAGCTGTACGCGCCCGAGCTCGCCGCGGCAATGTTCGACGTCCGCGGGAGCCTCGCCACGCGCGAGCAGTTCCTCGAGGGCAAGTCGCTCGCGGGCCTGATCGACCTGTACACCTACGGCGCGATCGGCCGCAGCGACACGATTACCATCCTGATCGAGACGCTGCCGTACGCTGCGTTTACGGACCTTGTGCAGTATGTCGGCGCGGACGCGGGCGCGGACGAGACGCGGCGCGGCATCGTGGCGGATTTTGCCGCGTATCTTCTCTCGGAGGATATCCAGCGCCGCCTGCCGCAGCTCGGCGCGATGCCCGCGGCGCGCGACGTGCCCGGCATCGTGTTCTCCGACGACCTGCTCGCGGACTTCTACGCCGCGGCGAGCGGTATCGCGGCGCCCGACCCGCTGCTCTACCACGCCGAAAAGGACGCGCTTCTTGCCGAGGCGCGCGCGGCTCTTTCCGGCGACGCGGCCGCGCAAATCGCGTTTTCCGGCCGAATGGAGGTTGTGCTTGGGGGAGAATCTTGATATGATACAAGGTATGGAATCCGCCATTACGCGCGTCGCTTCGGCGCTGAAAAACGAGGGCGTCGAACAGGACGTTCCGCTCTCCATGCTGACCAGCTTCCACATCGGCGGCAACGCCGCGCTCGTCGTGCGCCCGCAAAGCGAGGAGGCGCTGCTCTTTGCGCTCTCCGCCATGCGCGCCGAGCGCTGCCCGTACCACGTGCTCGGCAACGGCACGAACGTGCTCGCGCCCGACGAGGGCTTTGCCGGCGCGATTGTGCGCATCGACCGGGAGTGGGCCGCGCCGCGCTTTTGCGGCGCCCTTGTGACCGCCGACGCCGGCATGCGCCTCTCGCGCCTCGTCGACGCCGTCCTCGACGCGGGGCTGATGGGCCTTGAGTCGCTCTGCGGCATCCCCGGCACGGTCGGCGGCGCGGTCGCGATGAACGCCGGCGCGTACGGCGCGCTGATTTCGGACCATATTAAGTGCGTGCGCATCCTCTGCGGCGGGCGCGTCTATGAGGAGAAAACGAGACCCTCCGATTTCGGCCAGCGCCGCAGCCGCTTTGCCGCGCCGGACGTCGTCGTGCTCTCGGCCACGTTCGCGCTGCCGCGCGACGACGGCACCGCGCGCAAGCGCCTCGACGAATGCACCGCCATGCGCTGCGAAAAGCAGCCGCTCGCCTTCCCGTCGGCGGGCAGCGTGTTCAAGCGGCCCGAAGGCCACTACGCCGGCGGGCTGATCGAGCGCTGCCGGCTCAAAGGCGTGCGCGTCGGCGACGCCGAGGTCAGCTGCCAGCACGCGGGCTTCATCATCAACCGCGGCGCCGCCACCGAGCACGACGTGCTCGAGCTCATCGCGCTCATCCAGAAGCGCGTGTTCGACGAGACCGGCGTGCGGCTCGAACGGGAACTGAAGCGGCTCTGCGAGGTGTGAGGACTTAAGGGTTATTCACATGGGGGCTTTGCCCCCATACCCCTACTTCTTTTCTTAAAGAAAAGAAGCAAAAGATGCGAA
>CAZIRB010000155.1:0-3798 GCA_964541695.1 uncultured Oscillospiraceae bacterium | reverse complement strand
TGACGAACGGCAACGTCTACATGACCGTGCTGTCCGGCACGCTGACGCTGCGGCTCGCGGACGAACAGCCGATGACGGTGCCCGCGCGCACGGTGCTCAAGATCCCAAAGGGCGTGGAGATGGACGCGCAGAACGGCGGCGGGGACACGCTTGAGCTGCTCGTGGTAAAGGCGCCCGCGCCGCAGTGAACAACGCAGGGTAAAACGGGGAAGGATAAACCGCGGGGCGGAGAAAAACGCCGCCCGGCCTGTAACGCGAAAGGAGAGCGAAAAGCGATGAAAGCGCATGTCAACGAGGATTGCATCGGCTGCGGCCTTTGCGCGAGCATCTGCCCGGACGTGTTCCACATGAACGACGAAGGCCTCGCGGAGGCTGTCGGCGAGGTGCCGGAGGGAATGGAGGAGCTCGCGGCGGAAGCGCGCGATAACTGCCCGGTTAACGCGATTGAGACGGAGTAACGGGCGCGAAAAAATCGAAGCGCAGCAAAGAGCCGCGGCGGGATGGTCCCGCCGCGGCTCTTTTACGGCAAAAGCGCCGCTCAGGTGATCGTGAGCGACTGCGCCATGGCCTCCGCCTGGTCCAGCATGGCGTCGAGCGCTTCGTCCGTCGCGGTGAGCTCGATGACGTAGATCGTGTCCTCGTCGACCGCGGTGTACTCGATGCGCGTCAGACTCATTCCGTACTCCGTGTAGGAGTAGGCGTACTGGGCCATATCGAGGCCGTCGAACGAGCGGATCGAGGAGCCGATCAATTTGTAGTTTTCGGGCGGCTTCTCCTCGGTGGAGGAGACGGTATAATCGAGGTACGCCTGGAGCGTCGGCGCTTCACCCAGGTCCGACACCGTATAGCAGAACACGGCGTTGAGCTCGGAGTGTTCCTCGTCGACGAACTCCAGCGGATAGAACACAACGGCGTTCTGATCCTCAAGCGGGAGGACCTCCCAGCCTTCCGGATAGCCGATCGTAAACCCGGCGGACTCCTGCGTGTAGGACAGCAGCTCGCCGATGTCGGCGGAGGTTTCGGCGGCCGCGCCGCCGACCGTAAAGTCGAGCACCGCCAGCGGATCGTCCGCGCCCTCGGCGTAGAGCGCGACGTAGTACGTGCCGGCCGGCATGGGTTCGTACGGCTCCAGCGAGCCGGAGATGTAGACGTCCGCCTGGCCGCCCGGGTCCAGCGTGTATTCGGAGATCTTCTCCTCCTCCGGCGTGAACCAGACGAAGCGGATCAGCGTATCCGGCTGCGTGTTGCGCAGCACGGCGGACACGAGCCACGGCCCCTCGGGCCCGACCTGCGTCAATGTGTCGAGCGGCTGTCCCGCCTCGTCGAAGCCGCTCGTTAAGTGCACGTCCTCGACATAGACGCCGCCCGCGTCCGGCGCGGCCGCAACGTCCTTCTCGGCGCCGACCGCCGCCGCGACGGTAAAGCGCACCGTCGCGTCCGGCTCGTCGCGGTCCTCGACATAGAAGTCGACGCGGTAATCGCCCTCGGGCAGCGCTTCTGTGGGATCGAGGTTCGAGTAGATGTACCGGTCCGCGATGTCGCCGCTGTCGAGCGTCGTTTCGCCGATGCTCTGGCCCGCCGTGTCATACGTCCAGACGACGCGGATGGCCGTATGGTCGGGCGCGTTGCGCAGCTCGGCCGACGCGTAGATGACCGGCGCGTCGGGGGCGAAGCTCGCGACCGCTGCGCCGGGCTTGCCCTCGCTGTCGATCTCAGCGGTCGCGATCGCGTTTTCAACATGCGCCGTGGTGACGGTTTTTCCGCAGCCGGCGGCCATGACAAAAAGCGCGGCCGCTGCAAGGACGCACAGCATCCGTTTCATCGATTTCATAGAAACTCCCTTCACAATCCTGAACGGTTCGTTGCCGCTGCCGCCGGACGGTTTCCCCCTCGCACCGATTCGGCCGCGGCGCAAAAAACAACAGTGTAAAAACGCCTGCGTCAAAACCTCGTACCGGCATCCGTCCGGCGGCCCGGCCGCCGAGCGTAAGCGCCGGTTTGCTCCCACCTCCAGTATACGAAAGAATGGAATCCTTGTTGCCGGAAAAGGCCGGCGCGGACTGTCAAAGAACCGCGCGCGGCGCGAAACCTTCCATATTTATCATACTGAAAGGGTCAAAAAAATGCAAGAACATCGTTCCGGCGCGCGGCTTTCGGGCGAACGCGCGGCGCGCTGAAAAAAGGCCGGAAACAGGCGGCGGGGGCGCTTGCAACGCTTTTATCCGGGTATTACAATATATTTCATATACGGGATGGATCGCTTTTCCCGGCGTTGCACATCGGATGACGGATGGGTTCTCTTAAAATTTAAAATCGCAGAAGGGGTGGAATTCCATGTTGACAGAAGAAGCGGACAGGGCGGCCGAGGCGTCTTCCTGCCGGCCGCGTCCCATTGGACGTGGGCGGACCAACTGAGCACCTATCGATTCTGGGGGCTGGCGGCCTTCTATTTCCTGTCGCTGGTCGCGTACGCGCTGACGAATGCGTTTCTGTTAAGAACAATTGCGGCCGCGGCGCAGTATACCGCCGTTTGTATGATAGCGCTCCTGGGCGGCGCGGTGTTTGCGATCTATCCGGCCTGGATCGCGGCCAGATACAACTCGAAGGCCGCTTTGTTCGTCGAGGCCGCGCTGCAGCTGGCCGGGACGGTGCTCATCATGGGTCCGGCCGCTTCCGAGGCCGGGCCGCTGCTGATCGCGGGTGCGTTCCTGCTCGGCCTCGGCGCCGGCGCAATCGGGCTGTCGGTGCCGATCATCGTGGCCAACGGCAGAAGCGACGGAACGGCGTTCGCCGTGGCGTTCGGCGCCCTATATGTGTTCTCGAAGATCGGCGACATGCTGTGTTCGACGGTGTTTGGCGTTCTATACAGTCATCCTGCGGCGGGCGGGTTGGTCGTTGCGTTCGCCGTTTTGCCGATGATTTTTCTCATTTTTGTGAAGGCGCCGATGTTTCGGGACCCGCCGCCGCAGCGCGGATACGCGTTGACGCCCCGGCGCCGCGGGCCGGTGTCCACCGCGTTTACGTGCCTGGTTCCGTTCCTCTATCTGTATTGGATCTACCGGCTCCACGGGGAGGTTGCGTCCGCCGCGCCCTCGCGCGCGATTCTGTCCCCCCGCGCCGCCGTGCT
This sequence comes from uncultured Oscillospiraceae bacterium, assembly GCA_964541695.1. GTDB lineage: Bacteria > Bacillota > Clostridia > Christensenellales > CAG-138 > CAZKGE01. The sequence goes on along the minus strand of CAZIRB010000155.1, from coordinate 671 downwards.
GATCGGTATCTTCGTGCCCTTCCTCATCCCCATGTGCGTGGCTTCGTTGGCGGACGCGCTGAACCGCCGGGCCGAGGAGCAGGGGAGGCCGCCGTATCGGAAGACGCTGGCTGTATTCCTGTGGTCGCTGCTCTGCGTCCCAATTGGGCTTGGGTTGCTGCAGTCGAGTTTGAATCGGGCGGTGTGAGGGGAGCGGGGGCGTTTTTTTCACAGAGGAGTTACCGCGGGGGTCTTTCGCAGGGGCTTTGCCCCTACACCCCATCAAGGGCCTGAGGCCCTTGGAACCCTCAGGAAAGCTTACGGGCCAAATGGGAATCCCGTGGAAAATTTGGCGAACATATTGGGTTTCCAAAGGGCCTAAGGTCCTTTGGCGGGTGTTTGAGAGGGCCGGAGCTGAGCGCCGCCTGTGGCGGGTGAAGCGAAGCGCAGGCCCCAGTAAGCAAGGGAACGGAAGGCAGCGGCTTTAGCCGCAACGCACCGTGACCATTGCGAACTGTGGAGAGCCATCAACGTTCCATGTTTACGGGCGCCTCCGCATCCCTTATCCCACTACACGATTTGAAACAGATAAAACTTGAGATAATCCGTCTCCGGCACGCTCATGAGCGTCGGATGATCGGGCGACTGCCGCCGCGCCTCGATGAGCTTGAGGCCGACGTTCGCGTCGCGCG
>CAZIRB010000154.1:0-4087 GCA_964541695.1 uncultured Oscillospiraceae bacterium | reverse complement strand
GTGCTGCGGCTGCCCGCCGAACAGGTTCAGGCGGTCTGCGACGAGCTTCCTGGCGCTTACGCCGTCAACTTCAACGCGCCGGGCCAGACGGTCGTCGCGTGCGCGGAACAGACGGTGGAAACGCTGATTTCACGCATCTCGGAGCTTCGCGGCAGGGCGCTGCGGCTTGCGGTCGGCGGCGCGTTCCACAGCCCGTTCATGCGGGGCGCGCGGGAGGCGCTTACCGGTTTTGTGGCCGGCAGAAGCTTTAGCCAGATGCGGATTCCGCTCTACGCGAACGCGACGGGCGAAGTGTACGCCGACCCGGAAGCGCTCATCCCGCGGCAGGTCGCAAGCCCCGTGCTGTGGCAGAAAACGATCGAGCGCATGCGCCTGGACGGCTTCGACCGCTTCGTCGAGGTCGGACCGGGGCAGGTGCTGTCCGGACTGATCAAAAAGATCGACCCAAGCGCATTCGTATTCAACGCGGGCGACTGCGTGTCGCTTGCACGCACGGTTTCGGAGGTCAAAACATGTTAAAGGGCAAAACGACGGTCGTCACCGGCGGCTCGCGCGGCATCGGCCGGGCGATCGCGCTTAAATTTGCGCAAAACGGCGCGAATGTCGCCGTCATCTACTCGGGCAATGCCGACGCCGCGGAGTCCGTCTGCGCCGCCGCGGCGGCGCTTGGGGTAAGGGCGCTTGCCTACCGCTGCGACGCGGAGCGCTTTTTGGACGTGCAGGACGTCTGCGCACGCATCGTTGCGGACTTCGGCAGGGTCGACATCCTCATAAACAACGCGGGCATCACGCGGGACGGGCTTCTTTTGCGCATGTCCGAGGAGGACTTTGACCGCGTGCTGGGCGTCAACCTCAAGGGCGCGTTCAACTTCACCAGGCACCTTGCGCGGTACCTGATGCGGTCGCCCGCGGGGCGCGTCGTCAACATCTCCTCCGTGACGGGGCTTATGGGCAACGCCGGGCAGGCCAACTACGCCGCGTCGAAGGCGGGCCTCGTCGGGCTGACCAAGACCGTCGCCCGCGAGCTTGCCGCGCGGAACGTCACCTGCAACGCGATCGCGCCGGGCTTTATCGACACGGACATGACCGGGGCGCTGCCCGCCGAGGCCGCGGAACGGCTGAAAGAGCGCATCCCGCTCGGCCGCGCGGGCGCGGCGGACGAGGTGGCGGAGCTTGCTCTGTTCCTTGCCTCGGACCGGGCCGCGTACATCACCGGCGAGGTCGTCCGCATCGACGGCGGTATGGCGATGTAGGCCGCGCCGGTATCGGTATTTTAAGAGATTTTTATTTGGGAGAACGAGAGCTATGAAACGGGTCGTCATCACGGGGCTTGGGTGCATCACCCCGGTCGGCAACGATGTTCCCGCGCTTTGGGACAGCCTCATACACGGCCGGCACGGCTTCGGGCCGATCACGAAATTCGACGCAAGCGACATGAAGGTCAAGCTGGCCGCCGAAGTGAAGGGCTTCGATCCCGCGCGGTACATGGAGAAAAGCGAGGCCCGCAAGACGGACCTGTACGCGCAGTACGCCATCGCGGCGGCCGCGCAGGCCATTGAGGAAAGCGGCGTCGTCGGCACGGTCGAGCCGGAGCGGCTCGGCGTATACATCGGCTCCGGCATCGGCGGCATGAACACGTTCGTCGACGAGGCCGAGAAGATGCTTACAAAGGGCGCAAACCGCATATCGCCCTTCTTCATCCCGATGATGATCGGCAACATGGCCTCCGCGCTCATCGCCATGCGGGTTGACGCGCGCGGCGTCAACCTGCCCGTCGTCACCGCCTGCGCCACGTCGACGCACGCCATCGGCGAGGCGTTCCGGGCGATCAAGCACGGCTATGCCGACGCAATTATCGCGGGCGGGGCCGAGGCCACGGTGTGCCGGCTCGCCATCGGCGGGTTTACAAACTGCATGGCGCTGTCCGCGACAGCGGATCCGGACAGCTGCTCGATCCCCTTCGACCGCCGCAGGAACGGCTTCGTCATGGGCGAGGGCGCGGGCGTGATCGTGCTCGAGGAATATGAGCGCGCCAGGGCGCGCGGCGCGAGGATCTACTGCGAGATCGCGGGCTACGGCAACACCTGCGACGCATACCACATGACCGCGCCGCACCCCGAGGCCGCGGGCAGCGCGAGGATGATCTCCCTCGCGCTCGAGGAGGCGGGCGTCGTCCCCGACGAGGGGCTCTACTGCAACCTGCACGGGACGTCCACGCCGCTCAACGACAAGGCCGAGACGCTGGCGCTGAAAAAGGCGCTCGGCGAGCTTGCCTACAAGATTCCCGTCAGCTCCACAAAATCCATGACGGGGCACATGCTCGGCGCGGCCGGCGGCGTCGAGGCGATCATATCGGCCAAGGCGCTTGAGACCGGCGTCGCGCCGCCCACGATCGGCTACCGAGAGCCCGATCCGGACTGCGACCTCGACTATGTGGTAAACGCCGCCAGGCGCTGCCGCATCGACAAGGCTCTCTCGCTCTCGCTGGGCTTCGGCGGGCACAACGCGGGCATATTGCTCAGAAAGATGGAGGGAATCGCATGAACATCGAAAACGTGCGGGCGCTCGCCCAGATTTTGCAGCAGTTCGGCCTGTCGCGCGTGGAGGTCTGCCAGGGCGGCGAGACGGTCCGGCTCGAGGCGGCGGCGGCGCAGGTAGCGGCCCCGCTTCCGACCCCGCCCGCCGTCCCCGATGCGACCGGCGCGGCATCGCCCGCCGGCGACGCGCGCACCGTTAATTTCAACCATTTGATCGAGATTAAGTCCCCGATGGTGGGCGTGTTCTATTCCGCGCCGTCGCCGGACAGCACGCCGTTTGTGGCCATAGGCAGCAAGATCAAAAAGGGCGACACGCTCTGCATCATCGAGTCGATGAAGCTATTGAACGAGATCACCGCCGAGGCGGACGGCGAGATCGTGGACGTCTGCATCCGGAACGGCGAGATCGCCGAGTTCGGGCAGGTACTCTTCAAGATGTACTGAGGTGCAATATTTATGAACAGGGCCGACATCATGCGCATACTCCCGCACCGCGAACATATGCTGCTGCTCGACGAGGTGGCGCTCGAGGACGGCGCGTCCGTGGGGTCGTACACCGTCCGCGGCGACGAGTTCTTTTTGCAGGGGCATTTCCCCGGCAACCCGGTCGTGCCGGGCGTGATCCTCTGCGAGATGCTGGGGCAGTCCGCGTGCCTTCTGATCAAGCCGGTTGACGGGAAATTTACGCCGTACTTTACGGGCATGGAGCGCGTGAAATTCCGGCACAAGGTCCTGCCGGGCGACACGATCGTGCTGAGGAGCGAGCTGCTGCGGCAGAAGCACCCGTTCTATTTCGTCCGGAGCTGCGGGTATGTCGGCGATAAGCTCTGCGTGAGCGCGGAGCTGTCGTTTGCCGTGATGGGGGAATAGGGACATGTTTACGAAGATACTCATCGCCAACCGCGGCGAGATCGCGGTGCGGGTGATCCGCGCGTGCCGCGAAATGGGCATTTCCACGGTCGCGGTGTTTTCCGAGGCGGACAAGCAGGCGCTGCATGTGAGCCTCGCCGACGAGAGCTACTGCATCGGCGGCCCGCAGGCGAAGGAGAGCTATCTCAATATGAACGCGGTGCTTTCGGCGGCCATCGCGGCCAAGGCCGAGGCGATCCATCCGGGCTACGGCTTCCTCGCGGAGAATCCGGCGTTTGCCGCGCTCTGCCGCGAGCACGGCATCGCGTTCATCGGCCCGACGCCCGAGACCATCGCGAAAATGGGCGACAAGAACATGGCCAAGCAGACCATGAAAAGCGCCGGCGTGCCCGTGATCCCCGGCTGCGACCTCGTGGAGAGCGTCACGCAGGCGCAGGCGGAAGCCGGGAAAATCGGGTTTCCGCTTTTGATCAAGGCCTGCGCGGGCGGCGGCGGGCGCGGCATCCGTCTCGTTACGGAGGCGAAGGATTTTGAAAAGCAGTTTGCCGCCGCCTCGGCCGAAGCGCTCGCGGCGTTCGGCGACGGTTCGCTGTATTTGGAAAAATACTTAAGCGCCGTCAAGCACATCGAGATGCAGGTTTTGGCCGACCACCACGGCAACGTCGTGTGTTTGGGCGACC
>CAZIRB010000153.1:0-4131 GCA_964541695.1 uncultured Oscillospiraceae bacterium | reverse complement strand
GGGCCGAACGCGTTCGACTGCTCCGGCCTCGTGTACTACTGTCTCAAGACCTGCGGCGTCAAGGCCAGCCGCTACAACGCCATCAGCTTCAGCCGGGTCGACAGCTGGACGAAAATCAGCGATATGGACGACCTGCAAAAGGGCGACCTGCTGTTCTTCAAGAGCGACTCGTCGTCGAGCGTCAACCACACCGGCATCTATATCGGCGGCGGCAAATTCATCCACGCGTCGTCCAGCGCCGGCAAGGTGATCACGAGCAACATTTCGACCAGCTACTGGGTCCGCAACTTCGTCAACGGCAGGCGCGTGTTCTGATGCCCTGCACGCTGTGTCCGCGTAACTGCGGCGTCGACCGCGCGCTTGCCGGAGGATTCTGCGGCGCCGGTCCGGCGCCGCTTGTTGCGCGCGCCGATCTGCACGCTTACGAGGAGCCGTGCATCAGCGGTGAGCGCGGCTCCGGCACGGTGTTTTTCTCCGGCTGCAACATGGCGTGCGTGTTTTGCCAGAACCATGTGCTGCGCTCCGGCCGGATCGGCCGGCCCTGCTCCGACGCGGAGCTTGCGGACATGTATCTCACGCTCGCTGCGCGCGGCGCGCACAACATCAACCTCGTCACGCCCGCGCCGCACATAGAGGCCGTCGCGCGCTCGCTTCAACTTGCCAAATCTCGCGGGTTGGCGATCCCCGTCGTGTACAACACGAACGCGTACGAGCGCGCGGACGCGCTGCGGACGCTCGAGGGGCTTGTGGACGTGTATCTGCCGGATTTTAAGTACGTCTCCCCCGACCTTGCCGAGCGGTTCTCCCGCACGCGGGACTACGCCGCCGTCGCGGAGGAGGCGGTTGCCGAAATGTTCCGGCAGGTCGGACACCTTGCGCTGGACGAAAACGGTATGGCCAGGCGCGGCCTGTTCGTGCGGCATCTCGTGCTGCCGAACTGCGTGTTCGACACGCGCGCGGTGCTGGACAAGCTCGTTAAACTTTTCGGGACGGAGCTCCACCTCTCGCTCATGAGGCAATACGCGCCGACCGAACGCTGCACGCTGCCGCCGCTGAACCGGACGCTGACGGACCGCGAATACGAGCGCGCGCTGCAATACGCGCTGTCCCTCGGCTTTACGAACGTGCTCATCCAGGACCGCGCGTCGGCCAGCCTGGCCTTTACGCCATCATTCACACATTCGCAATAAAAAAGACACAAAGTGCTCGATATTTCGACTTGCATTTCCCTTGGACCGATGCTATACTATCCTCAAGAAAAGACCTACAGTTTCCGTTCATGCTGTAACAGTTTTTTCATTACCGATTTCCTCCTTAAAACCGCGTAAACGAACTACTCTGTACATTATCCAAGCTTTCGAGTGGAAAGGGCGCCACAAGAAAGGCAGTATGAACGGGAAATGATCGGGAGCCGATGGTCGGCTCCCGCTTTTTTTGTTTGTGTTTCAATTTAATCAGCTTAACACGTATTGCTCGATGAACACGGCCACGCCGTCCCGGTCGCATGCCGGAACGATCAGGTCCGAGACCGCCTTCACCTCCGGCAGTCCGTTTTCAACGCAGACGCCGATCCCCGCCCACTCGATCATCGGGATGTCGAGATAGCTGTCGCCGACGGCGGCCACGTCCGAGCGGGCGATGCCCATGTAGCTTGCCATGGCCGACAGCGCGTTCGCCTTCGTTGCGCTCGGCGAATTGATCTCGATATAGCCCGGCTGGGACTTGGAGACCGCCGCGCGGCCGCCTAAGAACGCCGCGATTTTGCCGCGCACCTCGTCCTCGGCGGCGGGGTCCGTGTATACGAGTATCTTGGGGACGTTCTCCCAGCGCTTTTGACGCACGTCGGGGTCGATCCGGCTCGGTATGCCGAGAAACTCCCGGTACCGCGCAAAGAACGGGTGGTCGTGTTCCGCGATGACGAGGTCCCCCTGGTAGATCTGCGCGTGCTCGCCGATGGATTTGGCATATTCAAGCGTGTCGGTCACGACGTCCGGCGGTATGGCCGCGAGCGACACGCATTCCTCTGTCCGCGTATCCTTCACCAGCGCGCCGCCGTAGGTGATCACGGGCCCCAATATGTTTAGCTGCGCCCAGATGTCGCGGCTGGCCAGGTACCCCCTGCCTGTGGCGACGGTCACGAATACGCCGCTATCTTGCGCCGCGCGGATGGCCGCAAGGTTCCGCTCGCTGATAATTTTAGAATGGTCGATCAATGTCCCGTCCACGTCGAGCGCGATCAAACGAATCGGCAACTTCCCCGTCCCCCTGCTATCGAATCTGGCCGCTGCCGCGCACGACGTACTTGACGCTGGTCAGCTCAAAAAGTCCCATGGGCCCGCGCGCGTGGAGCTTCTGCGTGCTGATGCCGATCTCCGCGCCGAGGCCGAATTCCTCGCCGTCCGTAAACCGTGTGGACGCGTTGACGTACACCGCTGCCGCGTCGACCTCGTTCAGGAAACGCTCCGCATTTTTGTAATCGTTCGTCACGATGACCTCGCTGTGGCGCGTGCCGTAGCGGTTGATGTGGGCAATCGCCTCGTCGAGGCCGTCCACGACGCGCACGGACAGGATGTAGTCGCCGTATTCGGTCGACCAATCCTCCTCCGTCGCGGGCTTTGTGTCCGGCAGAATCGCGCGCGCGCGTTCGCAGCAGCGCAGCTCCGTGTGCTTCCCGTCGAGCAGGCGCTTGATTTCCGGCAGCGCGCTGGCGGCGATGTCCGCGTGCACGAGCAGCGTCTCGAGCGCGTTGCAGACGGAGGGGCGCGTACACTTGCCGTTGAACACGATGTTGGCCGCCATATCAAGGTCGGCCGACGCGTCGACAAACGCGTGGCAGACGCCGACGCCCGTTTCGATCACGGGCACCTTCGCGTTCTCCACGACCGAGCGGATCAGCCCCGCGCCGCCGCGCGGAATCAGCACGTCCAGATAGCCGACAAGCCGCATCATCTCGGCCGCGGTCTCGCGGTCCGTATCGGACACGAACTGGATTGCGCCCTCGGGAACGCCGCAGCCGTAGGCCGCTTTGGCCAGACAGCCGGCTATGGCCGTATTCGAGCGGACCGCTTCGGAGCCGCCGCGCAGCATGCAGGCGTTGCCGGACTTGAGGCAGAGCCCGATCGCGTCGGACGTCACGTTCGGCCGCGCCTCGTAGATGATGCCCACGACGCCGAGCGGCACGCGCCGCTTCTCAATCGCGAGCCCGTTCGGGCGGCGGATTACGGTGTCCGCGCCGCCGACCGGGTCCGGAAGCGCGGCAACCTTGCGCAGCCCGTCCGCCATGGCGGCGATGCGCTCGCCGGACAGCGAAAGCCGGTCTAAAAACGCCTGGGCGCGGCCGGCTTGGCATGCTGTTCGCACGTCCTCCGCGTTTGCGGCGAGGATATCTTCGCATGCGGCAAGAAGCCCGTCGGCCATGGCGTGCAGCGCTTTGTTCTTTGTGGACGTGTCCAGCGTCATGAGCGGATACGCCGCCGCCTTTGCGGCCTTTGCCTGCTCGAGAATATGCATATGCTCCCCCCGGAACCGATTCGGTTGAATTTATGGCATTATATAATAGATGCGCAAAAATGTATAGGGTTTTTGACTAGCTTTCCACGCTCTCAAGATATGCGTTCAGGTCGTCCATGGTGTCGAAAGCGACGCCGCTCTGAAGCTCCGCGAGCGTGGCAGCGTCGAGCAGCTCGGCGTTGAACTCGACGCTGAACTTATTTTCCAGCGCGAGCGTGTCCTGATTCATCTGGAGGACCGAGAGCTTCCCCTCCTGCTCGCTGCGCAGCAGCAGATGCTTGCCGCAGTAGCCGTCCACCGTGCGCTCGAGCAGCACCTCCTCTGCGGAAAACCGGGAGATTTTGCACAGCGGGAACGCGTCGGCAAGCTGCGCGCGCGTAAAGCCTACGTACGGCGCGGCGGCGATCTGCGTCTCATACTGGTGCGTGCACTCGGTAAATATCAGCCGGGAGCGGATCGCGGTGTCCGGACCGATGCTGACGAGGGCCATGTACGACACCTCGGCCGCCTGCTCCGGCTTTTGCAGCGACAGCCCGATACCGACGCCGATGACCATGCCGGCGATCAGCGCCAGGACCGTGCAGACGAGAATTCTCCAGTTTTCCCGCAAAAACTTCTTCA
>CAZIRB010000152.1:0-4226 GCA_964541695.1 uncultured Oscillospiraceae bacterium | reverse complement strand
CCGTGTGGATCAGCTTCTGCGGGAAGCCCTCGTCCATCTTTTTGCGCAGGTATCGGATATACACGTCGATCACGTTCGAGCCGCCCTCGTAGTCGTAGTTCCAGATGTGCTGCGATATCCTGTCCCGGGTCAGAACGACGCCCTCGTTGCGAATTAAATATTCAAGTACGGCAAACTCTTTGCTCGAAAGGGGGATGGGAACGCCCGCGCGCGTCACATCCCTGGTGTCGCAGTTCACCGTCAGGTCCGCGACCGCAAGGATGTTGCTCGCATGGTCGTAGGCGCGCCGGATCAGGGCGCGGACCCGCGCCAGCAGCTCGTCGAACGAAAACGGCTTGACCAGATAGTCGTCCGCACCCCTGTCCAGCCCGGTTACGCGGTCCTCGACGCTGTCCCGGGCCGTCAGCAGCAGGACCGGCGTTTTGTCGTTTCGGCTGCGCATGGTCTCGAGCACCCGAAGCCCGTCGATCCCCGGCAGCATGATGTCCAGAAGAATCGCGTCATATTGGGCGCAGTTGATATAGTCGATCGCCGCGCGGCCGTCCAGGCAGCGGTCCACGGTGTAATGCTCGGATTCCAGTTTCCTCGCGATCACGTCGTTCAGATCGGGCTCGTCCTCGACCACCAGAATGCGCATGCGCCACCCCCGAAACAGTCAATGGAATACATAGAATATATCATACGGACGTCGCATTAAGGAAAGATTAAGTCGACTGTTTTCGGGAACGGGCGCAATTATGCAACCGGCCAGATTTGCCTGTATCACGAATTTGCGCGACCCCCATGCGTCAACTGTGCGACAAAAATCGAAAATGGCTTGTGCAAAAAGGGCCGCCGTCTTATGCGCCGTATAAATTTGGAAAAGCGCGAAAGCGCCAACGATGAGCGGCCCAATCGAATTGATCAGATCCCCGCCCGATCCAAGTTTAATCCAATTTTCATCTGTTTTGCATTTTGCTGCGAGATTCCTATGCTATGCTCAAAAAAGAATTTGTGAGAGGCGGCAGGGTGCTATGGTAGGATTGTTCGGGCTTTCATTGGCGCTGTTATTGGTGACCGGACCGGTTTGGCTGGTCTTCAAGCTTTTGTTCTGCGCTGTGAAATCGGTTTTTCAGGTGGCCTTTTGGGTGGTGCAGGGCGTGATCGTTCTGCTGGGCTTTTTGTTTGGCGGCGGGCTGATCGCTTTCCTGGGCATATTCTTCCTGCTCAATATCCTCGCCCTGCCCGTCATCTTCCTGTGTGCCAGAAGGTAATCCGCCGAAATTATATCCGTTTCCCTTAAAGCGATGCGTCCGCGGCCTCGCTGCAATAGGGCAGCACCAGGACGATGCGCGTGCCGATCTCCTTGCGGCTGAGCAGCTCCACATGGCCGCCGTGGCGGTCCACAATCCACTTGGCGATGGACAGCCCCAGCCCGGTCCCTCCCGTTTTGCGGGCGCGGGACTGGTCCGAGCGGAAGAAACGGTCGAATACATGCGGGAGGTCCTGTTCGGGAATGCCGATGCCGTTGTCCGACACCGACAGCGCGACATTGCCGCCGTCCCGTTTGACGGCAATGCGGATGCGCTCCCCGGCGGGGGTATACTTGATGGCGTTGTCCACAAATATGCGCAGCGCCTGTTTGATGAGCTGCGCGTCGCCGTATACCGTGAGCGCCGGGGCAATGGAGGGCTCGTAGGCGTGCGTCCCGTCGATCATCCTGGTTTCCGACAGCACCTCCTCCGCGAGGGCGGAAACGTCCACGAGACCGGCTTTGAGCACAATGGAATCGTTGTCGCTGCGGGCTAAAAACAGCAACTGCTCCACCAGATCCTGCATGCCGGCCGCCTCGCTTTTGATGGCGTCGATCGATTCCTGCAGGGTTTTTTCATCCTGCTTCCCCCAGCGGTCCAGCATGTTGGCATAGCCCTGGATCACCGCGATGGGTGTGCGCAGCTCGTGGGACGCATCCGACACAAAGCGCAGCTGGGACCGGTAAGCGGCGTCCAGCCGGTCCAGCATCTCGTTGATGGCGTCGGCAAGTCCCTTTAGCTCCTGCTGTTCGTCCGCAATGACAATACGCGTATTCAGGCGGTTTTCCGTGATCGTGTTCAGCGTCCGGATCGCGCCGTCCAACGACGGATGGTCCGCGCGCTGGCGGCTCTGCTCGTTACCGATCGTGCGTGCGGCCGTCCGGGTCAGCTCATAGATGGGCTCCAGCGTGCGGCTGACCGAGCGGCTCACCGTTGAAATGCTGCCGAGGAGGCTGAGCAATTGCAAGATCAAAAGCGCGGCAAAGCACACAAGGAAGATGCGTATCGGACGAACCCAATGATAGGTGAGCAGCAGCAACCGGTCGGATCCCGGCTCTGGGACGGTGATCGTATATGCGGCCGAATTCAGCCGGGCAAGGAGCGTCGGGCCGCCGGGGAAGCGGAGTGTTCTCGTGGTACCCGTTGGAAACGACGGATCGCGTCTGAGCAACTCCTTCTCGAGAAAATCGGGCAGGCCGAGACCATGCGTTTCTCCCTGCCCATATCGATACGTCCAGTCCGAAAGAAGAAGCTCCGTTCCCGCACCGGGCTGCTTTGGCAGCTTCGGGATCAGCTCCATGGCTTGCCACTCGGTCCAAACGGCCAGGCCGAGCAAAAAAAGGAACATAAGCAGCACATCCAGCCAGAACGTGTGCTTAACGGCGTGCAGAAACTGATTGCCGGTAAGCCGCCAGGTGAGGGAAGCGCCCCACTTCTTTTGCTTTACTTGCGCCGTGTTGTGTTCCACGCCCCCTCCTCTGCGTCTTTTCTACTGTTCGCGCAGCACATAGCCTACGCCGCGAACCGTGTGAATGTATTTTACGTCGAAGGCTTCGTCTATTTTTTGCCGCAGAAAGCGGATATACACGTCCACGGTATTGGTCTCGCCCTGATAGTCGTACCCCCACACCCGCTGCAGCAGCACGTCCCGCGTGAGGACGATGCCTTTGTTCTCCATGAGCAGATGCAGCAGATCGAACTCCCGCTTGGTCAGGCCCAGCTCCGCATCGTCCACGCGGACGATATGCCGGGCCGGATCGAGGCACAGCCGCCCGATCTTCATCACGCCCTGCTCCAACCGGTTTTTGCGCAGCGTGACGCGGATGCGGGCCAGCAGCTCCTCGATGGCAAAAGGTTTGGTGACGTAATCGTCCGCGCCTCCGTCCAATCCCGTCACCTTGTCCACAACTTCACCCCGGGCGGTCAATAGAATAACGGGTACGGAAGAGCTTCGCCGCAAGCGGCGAAGCACCTCCAGCCCGTTCAACCCGGGCAGCATCACATCCAGGAGAACCAGGTCAAAGTTTCCCGACTCGGCCAGCTCCAGGCCGATCCGACCATCGGCGGCCTTCTCAACCGCATAGCCCTCGTAGGAGAGCTCCAGTTCCACAAACCGGGCAAGTTTTTCTTCGTCCTCCACAACCAGGATGCGTTCCTTCATCGGCACCGGTCCTCCCGTGATCTTACCCTGCTATTCGGCGCGTTCCCTGTTCCTGTCCGCCGCTTCTTTGATATCCGACTTGAGGGTCTCCGCCGCGTTTTCAGCCGACTCCATCACCTTGTTGACGGCGGTCTTTTCCACATCCTTGCCGCGGAAACGATACCGGCACCCAAAAAAGAGGCCGATGATCAGCAGCGGAATCACGAGCCAGAAGCAGCAGATCAGCAGCAGAATCAGCACAAGAATCGGCATGGTGATGATTTGGCTGTCGCCGCGCCGCACCTCAAACATGTTTTCGCAGCCCTTGACAAAGAGACCGCGGACCCAGTAAAAGAAGCGGCGCATCATCTCCGAGAAGGATTCCCCTTTGGGCTCACTCTGCCGGGCGGATTCAGCCGTATCGCTGCGTTTTTCCTTCCGCTCGCTCTTGGAGGAGTAGTAGCCGCCGTGTTCGGGCGGGTTTGTCTTCCCTTGCTTCTCGAGATAGAGCAGAGCCTCGAGCAAGTCGTCGCCGCAGGCGTCCAAGGCGGCTTTTGCCTCGGCGTAGCTTACGTTTGCTTTTTCCCGAAGCTTTTCCACATGTTCCATCGTCGCCATTTTTATCCTCTCCCCTTTTTCGCAAAATGCGTTTGATTTCGGTATCCCTATCGTACGTCCGCCCGATAAAGATGTCCTTTGCCCCGCATTAAAAGGGGATTAAAATGCGGTGGCAATTTGCGTTATGAAACGATTCTTCATTGAAATCGAGGGTCGATACTCGTCCACGGCCAGGG
>CAZIRB010000151.1:0-4236 GCA_964541695.1 uncultured Oscillospiraceae bacterium | reverse complement strand
AAGTTCGCGCCCGTCTGCTTAAAGTAGAACGGCACGCCCGCGCTTTGGCACTGGCCGCGCAGGCCAAGCACCCATTCGTAGCGGCAGACGCGCGCGTTCTCGCCCGATTCCCCGCCCGCGACGACCTGGCGGATGCCGGCGGTCAGATACGGGGAGAGGTCGATCGCCGAAAGCAGCGGCTCGCACACGATCGTTTTGTACGCGATCGGCGCGGCCAAAAATACCGGCAGCCGCTCGGAGGCCATCGCCTGGTTCTCGACCGTGCAGCTGATGCGCACGTTCGGATAACCCGCGCCCCAATCCGGCGGCAGACACTCCGAGAGCCGCAGGATGCGCTTGGTGATGAAGAAAAACGTGCAGTCGGAGCGCGCGAGCATGACGCGCCAGGCCTCCTCGCGCCACGCGTCCGCGTCCGGCACGAGGAAATCGGACGTAAAACACGTCCAAAAGAACGTGCCGGGCGGATACTTGTATCCGCCGCCGCGCGCGTGCGCGACCGGCAATAGAAAGTCGTTCGTCCGGCGCACGACGGACGCGTCGCCGCCGTACCGCGCGTCCGTGCGGTAGACGTAGCAGTTCGCGCAGCCGGCGGACAGTTTATGGCAGCCGTGCCACGGATTCCAGGATACGCCAGCGTCCATATCCGGTCCTCCCCCTGCATATGATTGTATCCGATCCGTGAACTTCGTGCAAACCGGGCTTGGCTTTGGCAGAAAAAGGGTTTACATCCCGCGGCGGATCGGGTATAATGCGCGCATTGCGCCAATTTTTTAAGGAGGAAATGCAATGACCGAATTCATGCAGGCGATCTCGGATTTTTCCATGGGCACGAGCGTCTGGGTGTATCTGTTCATTTTGCTCGGCAAGGTCGCGGAGGTCTCGCTGGGCACGCTGCGCATCGTGCTGATCAACCGCGGCGTGCGCACGATCGGCTCGCTGATCGCGTTCATCGAGATCATGCTGTGGCTCATCATCGCCAGTTCCGTGCTCGTCGGCTTCCAGCAGGACTTCTTCAAGGGCGTCGTGTACGCCGCGGCGTTTGCGCTCGGCAACTACATCGGCTCCTGGCTGGACGAATGGCTCGCGTTCGGGCTCAGCTCCGTGCAGGTCATCATCCCGGACGAACAGCACGCAAAGATCATTTCCGAGGCGCTGCGCGCGCGCGGTTTTGGCGTCACCTCGCTCGACGTGCACGGCCGCAACGAGGACCACTACATGCTGATGATGACCATGAAGCGCAACCGCTCGTCCGAGGCGATCGCGTTCATACAGGACAACTGTCCCGGCGCCGTGATCTCGACGAGCGACATCAAGTCCCAGCGCGGCGCGTACCTGGAATCGAGGACGCGTTCCGGCCCGCTCAGGATCGGTAAATAGATAGGGAAAACGCGCGGCGGCCCCGGCAAAATCGGGCCACCGCTTTCTTGTGCTTGCCCGCGCGATGCGATATAATACCTATTATATATCATAGAATTTGGGAGGGCAGGACCATGGGGTACCGACTTGGGATTGATTTCGGCGGCACGGACATCAAGGCCGGCGTCGTAAACGAAAACTTCGAGATCATATGCAAGGGCAGCGTGCCCACGCGCCCGGACCACGATTTTGAAAAGGTCGTCGCGGACATGGCCAGGCTTGCCTACGACGTGGCCGACAAAGCGGGCATCCCGTTCGACGAGATTACGTGCATCGGCATCGGCACGCCGAGCTATGTGCACCCCGTCACCAAGCGCCTCGTGTTCTCCAACAATACGGGCTGGGTCAACGTGCCGCTGTTCGACGAATTGAGAAAGCACATTCCGCGGCCGATCAGCGTCGGCAACGACGCCAACTGCGCGATCATCGGCGAGGCGATCGCGGGCGCGGCCAAGAAATACGACAACGTGGTGCTGCTCACGCTCGGCACCGGCGTCGGCGGCGGCGTCATCCTCAACCGGAAGCTGTTCGCCGGCGCGGACTCGATGGGCGCGGAGCTGGGGCACACGCCGTTTCGAATCGGCGGCGAGGCCTGCACCTGCGGCATGTACGGCTGCTTCGAGGCGTACGCGTCCGTGTCGGCGCTGATCCGCCAGACCAAGGCGGCCATGGCGGAGCATCCCGAGTCTCTGATGATCGAATATACGGAAGCAAAGAACGGCCGCGTCACCGGCCGCACGGCGTTCGACTGCGCCAGGCAGGGCGACGAAACGGCGCAGCAGGTCGTGGACACGTACATCGACTACGTCGCGCACGGCATCGGCGGCTTCATCAACATATTCCGCCCGGACATCGTGCTCATCGGCGGCGGCATCTCGAACGAGGGCGAATACCTGCTGCGGCCGATCAACGAAAAACTGCCCGCCTATGTGCTCTCCTACAAGCACATCGGCGCGCCGCCCGTCATCGCGGCCACGCTCGGCAACGACGCGGGCATCATCGGCGCGGCGTACTGGAGCGATATGGAGTAGCGCCCCTGCTCAGGAATCCTTCTGCACCGGCAGGTACGGCAGGATTTTGCCGACGAAGCCGTGCATGTTGATCGTCTGCAGATAGACGCGGCCGGGCCCCGTCAGCGTGGACAAAAACAGCCCCTGCCCGCCGAACACGACGTTCTGGAAGCCGCGGACCATCTCCGCGGAATAGGCGACCGTGCCCTCGTAGGCCGCGATGTTGCCCGTGGACACGCGGACCGTCTCCCCGCTCGCCAGCTCCTGCTCGACCGCGGTACCGTCCACCTCGAGGAACACGGTGCCGCGGCCCGCGGCGCGCTGCAAAAAGAACCCCTCGCCGCCGAAAAAACCCGCCTTCGCCCGAGGGACCGCGACGGACAGCGCGACGCCGGACGTGGCGCACAAGAACGCGCTGCGCTGGCAGATCAGCTCCTTTGTACCATCAAGCTCAAAGGCGAGGATGCTGCCCGGGAACGTCGACGCGAGCGTGATCTGGGTGCCCGCGCGCCCGGACGTATACGTCACGAGGAACGGCGACTCGCCGGTCAACATGCGCCCCAGACCCTTCATCAGGCCGCCCTTGAGGTTCGTGTCCATGCTAAAGCCGTCCGTCATCCAGGCCATGCCGCCGGACTGCGTATAGATGCTCTCGCCGGCGTCGAGCGTCAGCGTGACGGCCGGCAGATTCCCGCCGAAGATGCGATAGTGCATGCGATGGTTCCTCCAAGGATGAAAATTCGCGGGCCCGCCGCGTATAGTCTATATTATTATATCCGCATATTATTATATCCGCCGCGGCGCGGAAAAGAAAGCGCGCTAACCGCGCGTTTTATGGAATTTGAGGTGAGCCCCATCGACGCGCTCGACACAGCCGCGATTCAAAAAAGATTGCCGGAACCGTTCCGGACGCTCAAG
This sequence comes from uncultured Oscillospiraceae bacterium, assembly GCA_964541695.1. Taxonomy (GTDB): domain Bacteria; phylum Bacillota; class Clostridia; order Christensenellales; family CAG-138; genus CAZKGE01. The sequence continues at coordinate 892 of CAZIRB010000151.1, read as the reverse complement.
ATCGAAACGGCCCTGGAAGTGCCGTCGACCAATACGCTGCTGAAAGCGCGCGCGCAGGCCGGGGAAACGCGGGACTGCGCGCTGGTCGCGTGCGCGCAGACGGCCGGGCGCGGCCGCATGGGGCGCTCGTTCCACTCCCCCGCCGACACGGGCGTATACGTCAGCGCACTGCTGCATCCGCGCGTCGGCGCGGCCGAGGCCGCGCTGCTGACCGCCGCCGCGGGCGTGGCCGCGGCCCGCGCCGCGGAAGCGATCTGCCAAAAAGACGCGCGCATCAAGTGGATCAACGATCTATTCGTCGGCGGCAGAAAGGTCGCCGGCATACTCGCGGAGGCCGCGACCGCGGGCGCGGAGCCGGCCGGGCCGGCCTACGTCGTGATCGGCGCGGGCTTCAACGTCCGCGACCCGGAGGACGGCTTTCCGCCCGAGCTTGCCGATGCGGCGGGCTCGCTGTTCGGCGCGGCAAAAGCGCCGCCCCTTGCGCGTGAAATACTCGCCGGCGCGTTCCTCGCGGAGCTATTGGCCCTGTACGCCGCGCTGCCGGACCGGACGTTTCTTGCCGAGTACCGGCGTCGCTGCTTCGTGCTCGGCAAGCGAATCGACGTCGTATGCGCGGACTCCGTCTACCCCGCGCTGGCGCTCGACATCGACATTGACGCATGCCTGATCGTGCGGACGGACGACGGCAAGGTGCGGCGATTAAACGCCGGCGAGGTCCGCATCCGCCCGCGCTAAGGCATGAAAATGGTGCGCGTGAAAATGCAATTTTGATCTTGCTTTTTTGAAAATGATGTTGTATCATAATTGAGCGGCTTGGGGCATTAGCACAGTTGGTAGCGCGCAACGTTCGCAATGTTGAGGTCGGGGGTTCGAATCCCCCATGCTCCACCAA
>CAZIRB010000150.1:2351-4331 GCA_964541695.1 uncultured Oscillospiraceae bacterium | reverse complement strand
GCCAGTGGACACCGGCTGGCGGGAAATGGTATGATTGGGTCCGAACGGATTTTTTAGCGCGGGGGCCGCGGCGGACGGGGGGATGGGCATGAAACTGGCTTCACGGCTGAAGACAAGGCGGCTCGAACTGACCGCGCTGTCGGATACAGAGCTCGAGCGGCGGATCGCGGAGGAGCCCGACGCGCATATGCAAGGGGCGCTTGCCGAGATGCTCGCGCTGTGCCGGGAATATCCCGCGGCGCGGCTTTTTTGCACCGAGTGGCAAATGGCGCGGCGCGACGGCGTTCCGGTCGGGAGCCTGTGCTTTAAAGGCCCGCCCGAGAACGGCGAGGTCGAGATCGGCTACGGCGTCGACGAAGCGCACCGCGGCCAAGGGTACGCGACGGAGGCGGTCAGGGCCGCGGTCAACTGGGCGTTCTACTCGTCGGCGGAGCTGTACTACATCACGGCCGAGACGGAGGACGGCAACGCCGCGTCGCGGGCCGTGCTGCAAAAACTCGGCTTTGTGTCGGCGGGCCGGGGCGCGGAGGGCGGCCGCTACGAGCTGGAGCGGCCGCAGATCAGCTGGACGGGTATCTATCTCGCGCTCGGGCTCTCGGTCGGCGTGTGCTTCGGGGCCGCGCTCGGGAGCCTGCCCGTGTCGATGCCGGTCGGACTGGCCATCGGGCTCGCGATTGGAACCATGCTCGACCGGAGCGAGCGCGGCAGGCGCGAGGCTGTCCGCGCGGAGCGGGAGCGGCGCGAGATGGGCACGGAAAGCGGGGAATCGCTCGGCGCGGCGGATAAAGACGGCGAAATCGACAAAAAATTTTAGAGGGTGCGGCAACCTTTTTGCTGGTTGGGTGGTGTTTTGCATGAAACCACTTTTCGGAGGTACACATGCATGAGAAAATTCTTAGTCCTGTTTCTTGCAGCCGCGCTGCTTTTTTCCGGCTGCGCGCGCGGCGCGGCTAGCCCCGTGCTTTTGACCAAAGACGTGGCCCCGTCGGAGGCGGGCAAGGCGCCCGTCGCGGCCGTGTCCGACTATAGCCCGGCCATGGCGTTCGCGCTCCGCCTGTTTGCGGAATCCATGAAGTCCGCCAAGGAGAACCCGGTGCTCTCGCCCGCGTCGGCCTATCTGTGCCTGGCGATGGTGCAAAACGGCGCGGACAAGCAGACGCTCGCGGAATTTGCCGAGGCGCTCGGCGCGGACACCGAAACGCTCAACGCGCTCTGCCGCGCGCTGATTGCCGAGCTGACGAAGACCGCAGGCAGCACGAAGCTGGCGATTGCGAACTCCGCTTGGGCGGACGACGACCTGGCCGAGCTCGAAAAGAGCTACCTGCAGGCGATTGTGGACTACTACGGCGCGGACGTGTTCAGCGCCGACCTGCCGTCCGACGCGGCGCTTTCCGCGATCAACGCTTGGGTCAACGAGAAGACAAACGGCCTGATCCCGACGCTGCACGACGAGAACTACCCGGCCGACACCGTGCTGGTGCTGCTCAACTCGCTGTACTTCAAGGCGAAGTGGGCCGAGCCATTCTTAGGCGGCTCGACGTTCGACGGGACGTTCACAAAGGCCGACGGAACTGCCGTGACCGTGCCGTTCATGCACGCCGCGGAGGGTGAGCGCGACTATATCAACGCGGCCGGCGCGGAGGGCGTGCTTTTGCCCTACGACGACGGGAAGACGGCGTTTGTCGCGCTGCGGCCCACGGATGGCGGCGACATCCGCGCGTTTGCGGAGAGCCTGACCGCCGAGCAGATTGCCGCGTGCATCGCATCGGCCAAGCGCACGGCCGTCAACCTGTCGATGCCGAAGTTTACGGTCGAGTACTCGCAGAACCTCAACGCCGTGCTGATGGATATGGGCATCACGAGCGTGTTCGACCCCGCCGACGCGGATCTATCGAAGATGGGCACGGGCGCAGGCGCGCCGCTGTACATTTCGAGCGTGTTCCAGAAGGTCAAGCTCATCGTCGACGAGGAGGGCACGGA
>CAZIRB010000150.1:0-2251 GCA_964541695.1 uncultured Oscillospiraceae bacterium | reverse complement strand
GCGACGGTCGGCCTGTACCGGCCCGACGGCACGCGGCTCGGGGCCATTCAGTTCCAGCTCGTCGAAGCGGAGCCGGCCGAGGACGGCGCGGCGCCCGCGTTCCCCTATGTCGTGATGGACGCGGCCCTCGTCGAGGAGCCCACCGCGACTTGGCGGCCGATCGACGTCAGCGAGCCGGCCGATGTTGACCTCGACGGCGACGGCGAGACCGAGACGCTGACCGTGCAGGTCGACGAGAACGCCTGGACGACGACCGTCACGATCGTGGACGGCGGCAAGACGTATACCGATAAGCTCGACGAGGCATTCTTCTATCCCGACGGGCATATAGGCGATGCATCGCTCGACGACGGCAGCGTGGAGCTGTACCTTTCGGGCGACGTCGGCTCCGACGATTATCTGACCGAGGTCTACCGCGTCAAGGACGGACAGCTGTCGCGCACCGAGATATCCGGCACCGTGCTGCTTGCCGAGGGCAACGGGTTTGTGCGCGTCAGCACCGTCGTCGATGTGCTCGGCACCTACGGTGCGACCTGCGATTACCGCCTCGACAGCGCCGCCTTCTCGTACGCGCGCGCGTCGGATTATTCGATCACGCGCTACGACGGGTTCTTCGACGACCGCGTGCTGACCCTGCAGAAGGACGGTCTGCCCGCCGACGACCTGGCCAATGCCGCCGCCGTCAAGCTGCCCGCCGGCACCCGGCTCGTACTTGCCGAGACCGACGAAAAGAGCTACGCGCTGCTCGAGACGCAGGACGGCGTGCAGTACCGCGTGCAGATTACCCGGCCCGAGAACGACTGGATTTGGTATATCGACGGCACGCCGGAACAGGACTGGTTCGGCGAGCTGATGTACGCGGGGTAAGGGCACGGAAAACGGACGAAAGACGCGCGGGGTGCCGGTTTCACCGGCACCCCGCGCTTGGTTGAGAGAGAGCGGGGGAGACGGGAGCGGGGAACGGGGGGACGAGGGTGCGTTGAGGGCGCTGCCCTCAAACACCCGCCAAAGGGCCAAAGGCCCTTTGGAAACCCGAATTGTTCGTCGGGTCTTCCATGGATTTCCAAAGGGGGTTTCCCCCTTTGGCGGGGTGCAGGGGCGGAGCCCTGCAAGTGAATGCGGCAGAGCCGAGACCTCAACGTACCCCCTCTTACCCCAGCCCCTCCATCTTTACGCGGACGCTGATCCGGCGCGGGGTGGGCAATTCGTCGAACTGGACGAGGTACGCGCCCTTGCCGGGGTCGAGCCCGAGCACGGTGCCCGTGCCCATCACAGGGTGGCGGACGCGCGTGCCGGGCGCAAAGCGCGGCGCGGTCTCGTCGTCGAGCAGCCGCTCGCTTACGGCGATGTGGCGCTTGGCCTCGCGCACGAGCGTTTCCTCGGGCTCGTTTGCGCAGTCGAGGAGCGCGGGGTCGATATCGAAGATGAAGCGCGACGGGTAGCGGAACGAGCCGTCGTGGTTGCGGCCCTCGGCGTCGGAGAGGTACAGGCTGGACTTGGCGCGCGTGACGGCAACGAACGCGAGGCGCCGCTCCTCCTCCATGCCCTCGGCGGTATTGACCTTCTTGGACGGGAACACGCCCTCCTCGAGCGAGCAGAGGAAGGCGTGCGGAAACTCCAGCCCCTTGGCGGCGTGCACGGTCATGAACCGCACCGCGTTTTTGCCGCTTTCGGCGTCGGCGTTTGTAAAGAGGGCGACGTGCGCGAGGTAGTTTTCGAGCGAGCGCTCCTCGCCGCAGGTCGTCTCGTACTCGTAGACGGACTGCTTGAGCTCGGCGAGGTTATCGAGCCGCTCCTGGCTGCCCTCGGTGCGCAGCCACTCCTCGTAACCGCTCTCGTCGAGGAGCGCGGATAGTAGCTCCGAGATCGGCTTGTTCTGCGCCGCGTCGGACGAGAAGCGCTCGACGAGCTGAACAAACTGCCGTGCCTTGGTGCCGGCGAGCTCCGCGTTATCGAGCGAGCGCCGCAAAGCCTCGTAGAGCGTGCAGCCGTTCGTTTCGGCGTAGGCCTTGAGGAAGCGCATGCGCCGCTCGCCGAGGTTGCGCTTCGGCACGTTCGCCACGCGCAGAAACGACAGGTCGTCGCGGAAGACGATGAGCCGCAGGTAGGAGAGCGCGTCCTTGATCTCGCGGCGCGAGAAAAACTGCACGCCGCTGTGGATGGCGTACGGCAGCTTGCGCCGAAGGAAGGTCTCCTCGAGCGTGCGCGTGACGAAATGCGCGCGGTACAGCACCGTAATATCCGAGAGCGG
>CAZIRB010000149.1:0-4341 GCA_964541695.1 uncultured Oscillospiraceae bacterium | reverse complement strand
CTTGAGGTTCTTGATCTCGTCGGTCGGGACCGTGTCGATGAAGTCCAGGTTGCCCGCCTGATAGGCCGAGTAGATCGCGGTGTCGTCGGCGGAGAGCATGAACTCGAGCTTGGTGACCTTCACGTTGGCCGCGTCATACCAATAGGGGTTCTTGACGTAGACCATGCTCTCGTTGTGCGTCCAGCTCTCAAGCGTATACGCGCCGCAGGAGACGAAGCCCGCCTCGGTCGCCCAGGCGCCCGCGTCGATGATGGCGCCGTTGGCATCCTTATAGCCCTCGGCGGCCTCCACGACGGACTGCTTGACCGGGAAGAACGTCGGGAACGCCATCAGGTCGAGCATGTACGCGCAGGGCGAGGCGAGCACGACCTTGATCTTGCTGTCGCCGTCCGCGGTGACGTTCAGGTTGTCCGGGTAGCCCTCGATACCGTTGAGCATGTAGGAGTAGTCGGCGGCGGTCTCGGTCGCCGCGGCGCGCTTCCACGAATACACGAAGTCGGCGGCGGTCAGCGGGGAGCCGTCGGACCACTTGAGGTCCTTCTTGAGGGTGAACGTGTAGGTCAGGCCGTCTTCGCTGAGCTCGTAGCCCTCGGCGAAGTTCGGAACCACCTGGCCGTTTGCGTCGTAAGCGTACAGGCCGCCGAACGAGTTGGCCGCGAGGCACGCGCCGTCCACGGAGCTGTTCAGGGCGGGGTCAAGGCGGTCCGGCTCGCTCGCCAGGTTGATGCGCAGCGTCGGGCCCTCCTCCACTTTGGGGGTCTTTTTGCAGCCGACGAAGCAGGCGGCGATCATGCCGACGGCCATCAGCAGCGCGAACAACTTTTTAAAATTCATTGTGTTTCCTCCTCTATTTTTTTCTTTGCCGGGCGGAAAACACCCCGTCCCCCCCGACAAATCCGCATCCCATCTTATCAAGTATATATTCCCTTGTCAATATATCCCGGCCGCGGCACAGGCCGCCGGGCGCATCCGCGGCCCGCCGTTACTGCACGTTCCAGCACGAAACGAAGTGCCCGTTCCCGCGGTCGGTCAGCGGCGGGCTTTCCTTGGCGCACTGCTCCGTGGCGTACCGGCAGCGCGTGCGGAACGCGCAGCCCGTGGGCATATTGAGCGGGCTCGGCACGTCGCCCTCGAGCACGATGCGCCTGCGCTCGCGCGCGGACTTGGGGTCCGGCAGCGGCACGGCCGAGAGGAGCGAGATCGAGTACGGGTGCTTCGGGCTGTCGTGCAGCTCGTCCGCGTCCGCGATCTCGACGATCTTGCCGAGGTACATGACCGCGATGCGCTTGGACATGTGGTGGACCACCACAAGATCGTGCGCGATGAACAGGTACGTGATGCCGAGCTTATTTTGCAGATCCTCGAACGTATTGATGATCTGCGCCTGGATCGACACGTCGAGCGCGGACACCGGCTCGTCGCAGACGATGAACTTCGGGCTGACCGCGAGCGCGCGCGCGATGCCGATGCGCTGGCGCTGACCGCCGGAGAATTCGTGCGCGTATCGGCGCATATGCTCGGAGTTAAGGCCCACGAGCTCCATCAGCTCCGCGACGCGGTCCGCGCGCTCCTGCGAGGTTTTATAGAGCTTGTGGATGTCGAGCGGCTCGCCGATGATGTCGCCGACGGTCATGCGCGGGTTGAGCGAACTGTACGGGTCCTGGAACACGATCTGCATGTCCTTGCGGTACTTTGCGATGTTGTCCTCCGTGATGCGCACGCCGTCGTAGACGATCTCGCCCGCGGTGGGCTTGTACAGGTGCAAAATCGTGCGGCCGACGGTCGTTTTGCCGCAGCCGGATTCGCCGACAAGGCCGAGCGTCTCGCCGCGGTTGATCGAGAACGACACGTCGTCGACCGCCTTGAGCGGCTTGGTCTTAAACCAGCCGGTCCGTATGGGAAAGTATTCCTTGAGGTTTTTGACCTCGAGAAGCACATCGCTCATTGTTCGTCGCCGCCCTTTCCCGCGTTCTCGTCGTAGACCTGTTTGACGTTCATCCAGCATGCCGCCAGATGATCCTTGCCGACCCAGATCTCCTCGGGCCGCTGGGACAGGCAGACCTTCATCGCCTTGTCGCAGCGCGACGCGAACGCGCAGCCCTTGGGCAGGTTGAGCAGGTCGATCGGCGAGCCGGCGATCGGGATGAGCCGCTCGCGCTTGCCGATAAGCGACGGAATGGACCGTAAGAGGCCCTTCGTGTATTCATGCTTGGGGTTATAGAATATCTCGTCGGCCGTGCCGCGCTCGCAGACCTGGCCGGCGTACATGACGATGATCTCGTCGCACATCTCGGCGATGACGCCGAGGTCGTGCGTGATGAGTATGATCGCCATGCCGAGCTTCTTCTGCAGGTCCTGCATCAGCTCCAGAATCTGCGCCTGGATCGTGACGTCGAGCGCCGTGGTCGGCTCGTCCGCGATCAGGATGTCCGGCTCGCAGGCCAGGGCCATGGCGATCATCACGCGCTGCCGCATGCCGCCGGAGAGCTCGAAGGCGTACTGGTTGACGCGCTTTTTCGGCTCGTTGACGCCCACGAGCGTGAGCATCTCGATCGCGCGCTCGTGCGCCTGGGCCCGCGTGCGGTCCGTGTGCAGCATGACCGCCTCCTCGATCTGGTCGCCGATGGTATACACCGGGTTGAGCGACGTCATCGGGTCCTGGAATATGATGCTGATCTTGTCGCCGCGGAACGAGCGGATCTGCTGCTTTGAAAAATCGAGCACGTTTTTGCCGTCGAAGAGCACCTCGCCGCCGACGACCTTGCCGGGCTCGACGAGGAGCCGCAGGACCGAGTAGGCCGTCACGCTCTTGCCGGAGCCGGACTCGCCGACGATGCCGAGCACCTTGCCCTTCTCCAAATTGAACGAAACGCCGTTGACGGCCTTGACCTCGCCGGAATCGGTGAAGAACGACGTCTCGAGATGTTTTACCTGCAACAATGTTTTTTCCATGGGCTCACCTCCGCAGCTTGGGATCGAACGCGTCCCGCAGGCCGTCGCCAAGCAGGTTGAACGAGAGCACGATCAGGCAGATCGTAATGGCCGGGAACACGAGTTTGAACGGGTAGCTCTGCAAGCCGCCGCGCGCGGCGTTGGCCAGCGACCCGAGGCTCGGCATCGGCGCCTGCACGCCGAGGCCGACGAACGAGAGGAAGCTCTCCGTGAAGATCGCGTTCGGGATCTGCAGCGCGGTCGAGATAAAGATCACGCTCATGCAGTTCGGCAGCACATGCTTGCGGATGATGCGCGCCGGCTTTGCGCCGAGCGCGCGCGCCGCGAGGACGTACTCGCTTTTTTTGATCAGCAGGATCTGGCCGCGCACGAGCCGCGCCATACCGACCCAGTACAGAAGGCCGAACACGATGAACAGCGAGATCATGTTGACGCCGATCTTCTCAAACACCGTGCCGGAGAGCGCCGTGCCGAGCACCGCATCCAGTACGACCGAGAGCAGGATGATCATCAGCATGTCCGGCAGCGAATAGATGATGTCGACCACGCGCATCATGATCAGGTCGGTCCGTCCGCCGGCGTAGCCAGAGATCGAACCGTACAGAAGGCCGATCACGAGCACGATCAGGCTCGCAAACAGCCCGACGAGGAGCGACACGCGCGTGCCGTAGATGACGCGGATGAAGTAGTCGCGGCACAGCTCGTCCGTGCCGAATATGTGCGGGAATATCTTCTCGCCCTGGGCGATCTTCTGCTGCTCGAGCTCGGAGAACTCGCCGGGCTTCATGTTCTTGGCCGATATGTCGCGCACGCCGCCGATTGTGACCATGTACTCGTAGCCGTACGGGCAGATCCTCGGCGCGAACGTGATGATGAGCACGATCAGAAGCAGCGCGCAAAGCGAGCCGATGGCGAGCGGGTTTTTAAACAGCTTGCGCATGCCGTCGCGGAAGAACGTCGTCGACTCGCGCATCTGCTCGTGCTGCCGCTTCTCCTCGTCGGTCGCCGGCTCGAACAGGGCCGGGTCGAGCTGCAGGCTGAGCAGGCGCCTCTTGGGGACCTGGTTCGCGTTGTATTCCATGCCGTTCGCCCTCCTCAATCAAAGCTGATCTGCGGATCGATCGCCTTATAGGCGAGGTCCGAGAGGAGCGTCATAACGACCATGAGCGTGGCCTCGAATATCGTCGTGGCCATGATCATGGGATAGTCGCGGTTCGTAATGCCGGTCACGAATTTCGTGCCCAAGCCCCCGATTGTGAACACGGTCTCGACCACGAGGCTGCCGGTCAGGATGTAGGCCATCATCGGCCCGAAATACGACACGACGGGGATGAGCGCGTTCCTTAGCGCGTGCTTGAATATCACGACGCTCTCCTTCAGGCCCTTCGA
>CAZIRB010000148.1:0-4476 GCA_964541695.1 uncultured Oscillospiraceae bacterium | reverse complement strand
CGAACATGCTCGGGCTGCTGCTGGGCGTGTTCGGCGCGTTCCTCCTCGACCGGTATCGGCTCGGCTTTCTTCCGGCCGCCGCGCTGTTTGCGCTGTCGATCGGCGTCTATCAGACCAACATCTGCTTTATCGGCGCGCTGATGGCGACGCGCGGGCTCATCGTGCTGCTCTCCGGCGAGCGCGACGGCCGCGGGGTTCTTGCGCTGCTTGGTAAATACGTATTCGCGTTCGGCGCGGGCGCGGCGCTGTACGCGCTCACGAGCCGCCTGGTGCTGACGGCGCAGGGGCGCGAACTGTCGGACTACATGGGCCTGGCCGACGCAAAGCTTGCGGGGGCGCACGAGCTGCCCGCGCGTATAGCGGACGCGTTTTCCGGCTACTTTGGATTCCTGACCGACGCGTCGCGCACGATGAGCGTGCGCGCGATGCCGTTTTTGCATGCGGCGCTGCTGCTTACCGCCGTCGTGCTGTTTTTGCGCCTTGCTTTGCTGCGGTTTCGGACGTCGAAGCCGCAGGCGGCGCTTTCCGCCGCGCTGTTTCTGCTGCTTCCGGCTGCGTATTACAGCGTGGTGCTGTTCGATCCGAAGACGGTGCACGTGCTGATGGTCTATTCCGTCGTCTTTACCTACCTGCTGCCGTTTGCGCTGCTTGAAACGCGGGCGCCGGGTCCGGCGGACGATGCGCAACCCTTGCTTTCGGCGGTTCGCGCCGCGGGCTGGGGCGTTTTGCTCCTCGTCGCGTACTGTGGTTTTTTGTGGGGCCTGTACGCGAACAAGGGCTATCTTGTGCTCCAGCTCAAGTACGAGAACAGCTATTCGCTGTTAAACCGCGTGGTCGACCGCGTCGAACAGCAGCCCGGCTACGCGGCGGATGTGCCGGTCGCGTTCATCGGCTCGCCGTCGAAGGGCGGCTACCCGCCGTCGAAAGCGGAGTACCTCGGCGACTTTACCTCGGACATGGGCTTTGGCAACGCGGATGATTTCGGCTTTGTCGACGACGACAAGCACATCCGGTACTTCATCCGCTATTATTTGGGCGTAAACTTCGCCGAGGTCGACGAGGGTACGCTCGCGGCGCTCGAGGACAGCCCCGTTGTCGCCGCGATGCCCATATATCCGGACGCCGGGTCGATGCAGTTTGTGGACGGCGTGCTTGTGGTCAAGTTCAGCGAATAGGAGGCTTTTATGTTGACGGTGCCGCTTCTCGAAAGTGATGATTGCCTGAAAAACTGGTATGCAAAGATTCCGGTGGAGTTTAAAGCCGCGTTCAAAACCGCGTTTTTGTTCGGGCTCGTCGCGCACATGTACATGATGACGAACAAATTCCCGAACCACGACGAGATCCAGATGCTGTTTACGAAAAACGCGACCATCTGGCTCGGGCGCTGGTTTTTGGGGATCCTGTCGGCCGTCAGCTCGGAGTTCTCGCTCCCGTGGATCAACGGGCTCCTCGCCATACTCGGCGTTTCCGTCACGGCGGCGGCGACGGTGACGGTCCTCGGGATTAAAAAACCGCTGCAGATCGCGCTGGTATCGGCGCTGCTCGTGTGCTTCCCGACGGTCGGCAACATGTTCGCCTACATGTTCACCGTGGACGGGTACTGCCTCGGCCTCGGCATCGGCGCGATCGGCGTGTATCTGCTCGAGCGGAACAAATGGGGCTGGATACCCGCCGTCCTGCTAATGACGCTGTCGATCGCCTCGTACCAGTCCAACCTGTGCTATTTTGCCGCATTGCTGGCGATCCGGATGCTGCAGCTGCTGCTTTCGGGCGCGCTTAATAACCGCGCGCTTGTCCGCAGGCTGCTTAAATATCTGCTGGTGCTGGCGCTTGCCGTAGCTCTCTATTTGATTGGGACGAAAGTTGCCGTCGCGGTCACGGGCATCGCGCTGGACGACTACCGCGGACTATCGAGCATGGGCGCCGTCGACGCGTTCGCGCTGCCGGGAAGGTTTTTGCGCGCGTATCGGGAGTTCTTCCGGTTTCTTTTCACTACCACGCGGTCGTACACCACGCTCGCGCTCTCCGCGATGCACGGCTGCATCCTGCTGGCCGAGGCCCTTTTGGCGCTGCTTGTGCTGATCCGCGGGAAGCGGCCGGCGCTGCAGACGGTTCTCGCGGCGGCTTGCCTCGCGCTGATGCCCGCCGTTTTAATGGGCATCTATCTGATTTCGGACACGAACGTGCACATCCTCATGATCTATTCGCTGGTGCTGTTCTATGTCCTGTTCGTCATCCTGTTCGAGCGGTACCGCGCGCTGCCGGAGGGGGCGCATGCCGGCCGAAAAGCGTGGTTTTCGGCGCTGATGAGCTGGTGCCTGCTGCTTGCCCTCGCGTTTTCGACCGTATGCTGGACGGTGTATACCAACCAGGGCTACCTCTCCATGCAGCTGAAGTATGAGAATTCCTACGCCATGGCGCTCCGGATCGTGGACCGGGTTGAACAGGACCCGAACTATCGGACCGGTATGCGCGTCGCGATCGCGGGGTACTATGTCGCGGGCAACTATCCGCCGTCGAAAAAGGAGAAGCTGGACGATATCGGGGATTCCGCGGGATTTAGGAGCGAATTTGAGTACAATTTCATCCCCGACGACGAGCAGTTCAAGGACTTTGTGCGTAACTACATCGGCGTCGTGTTCGGACAGCTGGACAAGGGGACGATCCGGGCGATTGAGCTGGATCCGCGCGTGATCGAAATGCCGTGCTATCCGTATGACGGCAGCGTCCGGCTGATCGACGACACGCTCGTGGTCAAGGTCGGCGAAGGGCTGTCCTGAGAATCAACGAAAAAAAGCAGCCCGCAGGCGCACAACCTGCGGGCTTGTTTTTTGTTGCCCCCGTCACATCCCGCTAAGCGCGGACGAATCGAGCCGGTCGAAGCGGGCTAAAAAATCCGCGAGCTTTTTTGCGATGACGGCGACGCCGCCTTCCGCGTCGCTCTCGATGTTAAGCGGCAGCAGCGGCTCGTGCAGCGAGAGCCGCAGCAGGAACCAGCCGTCGCCGTCGCCCTTGGGGAACTCGACGCGCACGCCCTCGTAATTCGGCTCGGCAAGCTGCCAGCCCTGTTCGGCGGCGTGGGTTTTGAGCGCCTCGAGCACCTCCGCGCCGTACGCTGCCGCGTCGCCGCCCGCAATCTCCATGCGCGCCTCGACGCTCTCGGCCGGCTCGGGCAATGTGTCGATCAGCGAGAGGAGCGTGCGTCCCTCGTTCTTGAGCTTTGCCATCTTGACGAGCAGCTTGGTCACAAGATACGCGCCGTCGTCGAGGAAGTAGTTTTCCTTCAGCGCCGCGTGGCCGGACGTCTCGATCGCGAGCCGGCAGTCCCGGCCCGCGTTGTTTAAGCGGATCGCCTCGTTGATCACGTTGCGGTAGCCGCGCTTGAAGCGGTGGTGCACGCCGCCCTTCTCCGCAATAAACCGCGTCAGCCCCGTCGACGTGATCGAGTCCGTCACGATCGTCGTGCCGGGGTGCTCCTCGAGCACCGCGGCGGCGATCAGCGCGATCAGGCGGTTACGGTTGAGCTCCGTGCCGTCGGCGGCGACGGCGCCCGCGCGGTCGACGTCCGTGTCGAATATGATGCCGAAGTCCGCGCCCGTCTCGCGCACGCGCGCGGCAATCGACTCCATCGCACGCGCGTCCTCGGGGTTCGGGGCGTGGTTTGGAAAGCGGCCGTCCGGCTCGAGGAACTGGCTGCCGGAGACGTCCGCGCCGAGCGGGGCGAGCACCTCGCCCGCGTAGAAGCCGCCCGCGCCGTTGCCCGCGTCGACGACGACGGAAAAGCCATTAAGCGGCCGCTCGTAGTCGGCGGCGTTCACCGAGCGGCGCACAAAGTCGACGAGCGTGCCGGCGTACACGGAGAGAAAATCGGTTCGCGCCAGCTGCCCGCGCGTTTTGCCCGCCGGGATACCCTGCGAGGCCAGCGACAGTATCTCCGTAATGTCCTGCTTTTCGAGGCCGCCCGCGCGCGTGAAGAACTTGAGCCCGTTGCGGTTGAACGGCAGGTGGCTCGCGGTGAGCATGACGGCCCCGTCGAACGCATAGCCGTCCGTGACCGTCGAGAGGAACATCGCGGGCGTGCTGGCCAGGCCGAAGTCGGTTAGGTCCGCGCCCTGCGACAGCACGCCGTCCGCAAAGGCCCCGAGCAGCCGTTCGCCCGAGAGCCGCGGGTCGCGGCCGACGGACAGCGAGAGCCTGTCCTTTGCCAGCCTGCGCTTGAGGAACGCGACGAACGCCGCGCCGATGTCGCGCGCCGCCTGGTCCGTCAGGTTGATGGCCTGTCCCTCGACGCCCTCCATCGCGACGCCGCGGATATCGCTTCCGTTTTGGAGCGCTTTATAGTCCATGTTTTTGCACCTCCGAGCGAGTTGTTCCGAGCCCATTGTCGCACGCAAAGCGTCAAACTGTCAATAAAGCGGCAAGCGGCGTTTCGGACGGGAACACCGCGCCGGTCTGCGGCAGGCCGAACAGCCGCTG
>CAZIRB010000147.1:0-4493 GCA_964541695.1 uncultured Oscillospiraceae bacterium | reverse complement strand
CGCCAGCTCTGGTGGGGGCACCGAATCCCGGCGTACTACTGCGACGCGTGCGGCGAGATGGTCGTGCGACCGGCCGCGCCGGAGCGCTGCGAAAAATGCGGCGGGCCTGTGCGCCAGGATGAGGACGTGCTCGACACGTGGTTTTCGTCGGGCTTGTGGCCGTTCTCGACGCTCGGCTACCCGGACGAGACCAAGGAGCTGAAGTATTTTTATCCGACGTCCACGCTCGTGACCGGCTACGACATCATCTTCTTTTGGATCGCGCGCATGATCGTGTTCGGGCTTGAGGTCATGAAAAAGAAGCCGTTCGACACCGTGTACGTGCACGGTATCGTGCGTGACGCGCTGGGCCGCAAGATGTCCAAGTCGCTCGGCAACGGCATCGACCCGCTTGAGGTGATCGAAAAGCACGGCGCGGACTCGCTGCGCTATTCGCTGCTTGCCGGCAATGCAGCCGGCAACGACATGCGCTTCTACTGGGAGAAGGTCGAGTCCGCGGGCAACTTCTGCAACAAGATCTACAACGCCGCGCGCTTCGTGCTGATGAACCTTGACGAAACCGCGACGGACACGTTCGACGAGAACCGGCTTGAGATCGCGGACAGATGGATACTCAGCCGCTTAAACCGCGTGATCGGCGAGGTGACGGATAATCTCGACCACTTCGAGCTCGGTCTCGCGGCGCAGAAGGTGTACGATTTTATCTGGACGGAGTACTGCGACTGGTACATCGAGCTGGCCAAGCCGCGCCTGTACGGCGAGAGCGCCGCGGAGAAGGGGACCGTGTCCGCCGTGCTCGTGCACGTGCTCAAGCGCGCGCTCAAGCTCCTGCATCCGTTCATGCCGTTCGTCACGGAGGAGATCTACACGAAGCTCCCCGGCTTGGACGAGACGATCATGCTCGCCGCCTGGCCCGAGACGAACCCCTCCTACGACTTTGCCGAGGACTGCGCGTGCATGGAGGCGGTCATGGAGATCGTGCGCAGCGTGCGCAACGTGCGTGCGGAGCGCAAGGTACCGGCCCAGCAGAAGATCAGCATGAAGCTGCTGGTCGATCCGGCGGACCGCGAGCGTTTCGAGAGCGTGATGCCCGCCGCGACGCGGCTGGCTGGCGCGAGCTCGATCGAGATCGTGACCGAGGCCGCCGTGCCGGGCAAGACGGACGTGCACCTCGTTTCCGCGCACGCGGAGGCCTTCATTCCGATTTCGTCGCTGGTCGATCTGGATAAGGAGCGCGAGCGGCTTGAAAAGGAGATCGAGCGGCTGCGCGCGGATATGGCAAGGACGGAGAGCAAGCTGCAAAACCCGGGCTTTACCGCAAAAGCGCCCGCCGAGCTCGTGGAAAAAGAGCGCGAAAAACTGGCCGAAACCGCCGAGATGCTCAAAAAACTGGAGCAGCGGCTGGCAAGCCTTACGGAGGAATAGCGGACCGCCTGCGTTTTACACGGGCTGTTGCAGCAGCGAAGGCTCCCGGCATACCGGGAGCCTTCGCTGTCCTATCCCAATTCCGTTGTCAAGACCGGGAGCCGCGTCCAGTCATCACGCGCACCCGATCCATACGTCTACTTTCCGCGCTTGTCGCCCTCGAAGAACAGCGCGACCGTGCCGCAGCCCGTGTGCGAGCCGATCGTCGTGCCGACCCAATTGATTTCGACTTTGCCGTTAAGCTTCGGGAAGGCTGCCTCGACCATGTCCGCCACGTCGCGGGCGTCCTCGTAGCAGTTCGACTGCGAGATGTAGCATTTCCCGCCGTAATTGCTGCCGCCTGCCGCGTGCCCCAGCATCTTTGCAACGATGGCCTCCTTGACCTTGCGCTTGGTGCGGATCTTCTCGCGCGGAATCAGGTGGCCTTCGTCGTCCATGTCCAGCAGCGGGCAGACGCCGAGCAGCGAACCAAAGAAACCTGCCGCCTTCGAGATGCGGCCGCCGCGGATGTACGCGGACAGGTCGGTCGAAAAGAACCAGTGGTGGATGAGGAGTTTCTTCGACTCGGCGTATTCGCAGACTTCCCGATAGCTTGCGCCCGCGTCGCGGCGGTCGGCGAGCATGTCGATAAGCAGCCCGTATCCGGAGGACGCGCCGAGGGAGTCGACGACGGTGATGCGGCGGTCCGGGTATTTTTCGGCAAGCTCCGCGGCCGCGATGCTTGCGGCGCTGTAAGCGCCCGAGAGGCCGGAGGAGAGGCTGACGTGCAGAACGTCCTGCCCGGCAATCAGGAACGGTTCGAAAAACGCGGTGAACTCCGCGACGTTGGGCTGCGCGGTCGTCGGCGAAGCGCCCTCCGCCATCAGCTTGTAAAACGTTTCAAACGACATGGACTCGCCGAGATCGTCGTCGTACTGTTTGCCGTCCAATACAAAATGGAAGTGTACGAATGGGACGCTGCGCGCGGCAAAGTGTTCGCGGGTCAGGTCCGCCGTCGAGCAGCATGTGATTGCGTATGACATAAAAAACCCTCCTGCATGCGCCAACATTATTTTATACGACCATCATACCGCGGCTGTTTTGTCCCGTCACTCTACTGAAAACAAGACGGATTCTACTTTGTATGCGGGCGATTCTACGAAGGGTAGAGTTGCGTTTGCGCAATACGCTGGACTGTGGTACACTATGGCCAAGCAAAGAACAAGGCTGGTTTTTCCAAATGGACGAGTTGCGGCTGATCATCGCCAAAAACATCGCTTCGCTACGCAAGACGGCGGGGTTGACGCAGGCCGAGTTTGCCGGGCAGCTGAACTACACCGACAAAGCGGTCTCCAAATGGGAGCGCGGCGAGTCGCTGCCGGACATCGCGGTGCTTAAGGGTATCGCGGACATGTTCGGCGTTCAGGTCGATTACCTGCTGCACGCCGAGCACGACAAGGCGGAGATCGAGCATTCGGTGCTGATCAAGCGGCGCAATACGAACCGGCTGATCATCACGCTCCTGTCCGCGACGCTGGTCTGGCTGATCGCGACGATCGCGTTCGTCGTGCTCGTGTGGTTCCCGGTCGATCCGGGCAAGTTCCTTTGGATGAGCTACGTGTACGCGATTCCCGTCACGTTCGTGATATTGCTGGTGTTCAACTCGATCTGGGGCAGGCGCTCGTGGAGCTTTGCGATTATCTCGCTACTCGTCTGGAGCATTCTGCTGTCGATCTATCTTTCCTATTCGCACGGCGAGAGCTGGATCGTATTCTCGCTGGGGATTCCCGCGCAGCTGATCATCATCCTTTGGGCGAACCTGCAGTTTAAACGGGAAGAGCAGGAGCCCGCGCGGCGCCGGAAAGCATAAAGGACGGTTTCCAACGAAACCGCGGGCGTGGCGACTGGCGGTCACGCAAGAGGGCGTATTGCGGTTTTAGGCGGGCGCGATGCGTTCGCCCGTTTTGTTGCGCATCTTCCTTCAACATCATAAAAAAAGCGGTCGGGCTTGATGGCACCCGGCCGTTTTATATTCGCCGCTTTCTGAAGCGCACCAATTTTTCGGCCGCCAAATAATCTGTAAAGAACGGGGGAGAAAGGCGGCGACTGCATGGTTACGATTCTGTCTATTGACGGCGGGGGGATTCGGGGTATCATCCCGTCGGCATTTCTTGTCGAGTTTGGGAAGCGGACCGGCAAACCGATCTGCGAACTGTTCAATTTGATCGCGGGCACCTCGACGGGCGGCATCCTTGCCGCTACATTGACCGTGCCGGACGCTCGCGGCAGGCCCAAGTATACCGCGGAACAGGTGCGCGCCGCGTATTTTTTGCACGGCGGGGAGATATTTCGCCGCGGTCCGCTGCGCGCCATAAAAACGCTCGGCGGACTGACAGGGCCAAAATACTCGCCGCGCGCGCTCGACCGGCTGCTTGAGGAGTATCTCGGCAAGGAGCGGCTGCACGTGACGCTGACGGAGATCCTTGTCACCGCCTACGACATGTCCAGCAGCACGCCGTGGTTCTTCAAGACCTCGTTTGCCCGCGGCCACCGCTCGCCGGCGGACGATCCGCTTTTGACGCAGGTTGTCCGCGCGACGACCGCCGCGCCGACCTATTTTCCGCCGCTGACGATGGGGGAGCACTGCCTGATCGACGGCGGGGTGTTCGCCTGCAATCCGGCGCTGTGCGCCTACGCGCAGGCGCGGAACATGTACCCAAACGAAAAGGAGTTTTTAGTCGTCTCTCTTGGTACCGGGCAGGAGGAGCACGACAGGCCCTGCTCGCAGGTCGAGAGCTGGGGGATTCTGGGCTGGGCGGTGCCGATCAGCGGCGTGATGCTGAACTCCTCGAGCGCGACGGTCAACTACCAGATGCGCGCGCTGGTGGGCGCTGTCAACTATGCGCGCTTTCAGGTACAGCTGGGCAGCGGCGCCTCGGACATGGACGACGCCAGCCCCGAGAACATCAAGCGGCTGGAGCTCATCGCGCAGCAGGCCGTGCGGCAAAACTCCGCCGAAATCGACCGTCTCTGCCGCCTTTTGACGGCGCGGACGCCGGCGATTGCGGCTACGGTGTCGCATAGGTTTG
>CAZIRB010000146.1:0-4510 GCA_964541695.1 uncultured Oscillospiraceae bacterium | reverse complement strand
GGTTTGCAGGCGGGGCGCCTCGCGGGAAGCGTCCGCGGTACCCTTGGTCCGGGGCAGGGATCGAGCCGGGAAGCGCGGCGCTAGACGCTGACGAGATAGTCGAGTTTCAGCAGATCCGGATGGTCGCGCATAATCTGGTCGACGATCAGCCTGGCGCGCACGCACACGTGCTCGATATGTGCGCGGTCCGGCACGACAAACTGGATGAACGCCTTGAATATGATGTCCGGGATGTCGTCGGACAGCTCATGCAGCCGCGGGAAGTGCATCAGTGCGCGCTCGACGCTCGGGCCCAGGCAGTTGCCGTAGAAGAGCGCGTCGGCGTCGTTCATTCCGTTATTGTAGATCTTCATGATCGCGTCGATCGTCTTTGTGCCGGACTGCATGATGGACTCGAGCAGGATGTCGGCGTCGAGCATGTCCTTGTAGAAATTGATGTAGTTGGGCGAGCAGAGGATCCGGTTGTAAAAGCGCATGATCACGCAGCTGTGCAGCACGGGGTCGCTGCTCTCGGCAAAGTATTGGTTTGTGTAGCGCGGAAGCTGCATCAGGAGGTTCTGCAGATACGTAAACGCGAGGTTCCGCTTGTTGCCGAAATGGTACTCGACCAGGCCGAGGCTGACGTCCGCCTCGGCCGCGATCTGCCGCATGGAGGTCTTGTAATACCCCTGCTCCAAAAACAGCCGGATCGACGTGCGCAGAATCATATCCTTTTTCGATGTGGCTGACTCCATGGCTGCCTCCGATGCCGATGCTGCGATGGTCCTGTTCATACGGGATGCCCTGCCGGACGCGCGCTCAAAACTGCATCTCGCCGCCGCGTTCGATGAGAAACGTCACCGGGCGCAGGCCGTCCGGGCAGCAGCAGACCCATTTGTACTCGTCCTTTGTATACGGCGCGAACGTGCCGCCGCGGCTGATGGCGAGGCAGCTCGGCCATATGGTCTGCCACGCCTCGGCGCAGAAGCCCTTGGGGCAGGCGAGGAAGCCGTCCGCCTCGAACACCTGCCCGTCGGTGAACATACCGCATTTGTCCAGCGAGTCCGGGTCGGAGAGATATTCCTTTGCAAGGTCCGGGTAGATCGCCCGGCGCAGCACCGTGATCTTGACGCGATACATTTTGCCCATATTTACGATCCTTTCAAAACGCTAAGATTCTCGCGGGGTTGTCGACCGTCATCTGCCGGATCGCGTAGTCCGACACGCTGCCGTAGGTCTTCAGCGCCGGAATGACGAACGTCGTTAATCGCATGTAGCCCAGAGCGCCGCCGCGGCGCAGCATGTTGCGGCCGCACACGTCGTTGCCGAGCACGATCTGGCCCGCGTAGCCGTCGTTGATCAGCGCCCACAGGCCAGCCATGTGGCCCATGTCGCCGATACGGAAGCGCCCCATGGTCTCAAACCCCAGGGGATTGCAG
Organism: uncultured Oscillospiraceae bacterium; assembly: GCA_964541695.1. Lineage (GTDB taxonomy): Bacteria > Bacillota > Clostridia > Christensenellales > CAG-138 > CAZKGE01. The sequence goes on along the minus strand of CAZIRB010000146.1, from coordinate 3,092 downwards.
AACTCGAACGAGAGATTGACGCCCGTGTCAAGCATGCGCCGCGCCATCGTCGTATCGACGCGGTACAGCTCCGGCGCGTAGATCAGCTCCCGAAACGACCTTGGCCGCTCCTCGACGTTTGTGTGCGCCATCACGATCTTACCTAGGTCAGCGCCCTCCTCCTTGAGGATGCCGATGACCTCGATGCGCTGGCCGCCCGCCTTGTTGCACGGGTGGATCGTCAGCGGGATGCCGGTCTCGGCCGAGAGCTGCGCCGCCGCGCGCAGCGCGTTTTCCTCCATCTGGTTGAGGTCCTCGAGCGCGATCTTGATGCTGCCGGGCAATATGTCCGTGCCCTGCACGCCGTGCTCGATCTCATCCTTCATGTGCGCGCGGTAGTCGGCAATCTCGAGGTTGCGGAACCGCTCCGGCCACGAGTCCCACGTGTAGAAGCCCGTGGACACGATTACGTGCGCGCCGGAGCGCTTCGCGATGCGCCGGATCATCTCGGTGTCGAGCTGGATGCCGGGCGCGCTGACCTCGACGATCGTCCTGCCGCCGGTCCTCATGAAATCCTCGACCTCGCCGACCATGACGTCCTCGTCGTCCTGGCGCATGGCGTCCCAGCAGAGGATGGAGTTCTTCTGGATCATGCCGATGTTCTCGAGGCAGAGCTTGTCGTCCGCGCGCAGCGGCAGGGCAGTCTCCGGCATGCCGCTGTTGAGGCGGCGCGCCAAAACGTCGCCCTGGAACGTGATGTGCTCGTGCATGCTCGTAAAGCCGAGCTCGGCGGGCGAAACATCGCCCAGTACGGTCCTTGCCTTCTGTTCGCTCATGGCCGTCACACCTCCACCGACAGGATCCGCGCCGGGTTTTGATAGAACATTTTCCGCAGCGCATAGTCGGACACATTGGCTACGTCCCGCAGCATCGGCAGCGTGTACCACAGCATGCGGCAGAAGCCCTCGCCGCCCGTGCGCCGCAGCATGATCTTGCCGCAGCAGTCGTTGCCGAGCACGATCTGGCCCGCGTAGCCCGCGCTGATGACGGACACGAGGCCGGACATCTCCGCCCAGTCGCCCGCGTCGTACTCCCCGAGCAGCTCGAGGCTGAAGTCGTTTAAGAATCCCTTGCTGATATTGCAGCCGGTGTCGAGCATTCTTAGCGCCGTCTCGGTGTTGACGCGGTACTGCTCGGGGTGCCGAATCGCCGTGGCAAAGTCCGGCACGTCCGTAAACGTCGTATGCGCCATGACGACGCGCTCCATCGGCGCGCCCTCGGCTTTGAGAAGTTTCAGGATCGCGAGCCGGTCGCCGCCCGCCTTGCGCGACGGGTGCACCGTCAGCGAAAGGCCCGTGTCGCGGCAGACCTGCGCCGCCGCGCGCAGGGCGTTTGTCTCGTCGGCGTCGAGGTTCTGGATGCCGATCTTGAGGTGCCCGGGCAGGATGTCCGTGCCCTGCACGCCGTGCTCGATCTCGTGGAGCATGTGCGCGCGGAGCTGCTCCAAGCTTGCGCCGCGGAACTGTTCCGGCCACGAATCGCCCGTGTAGAAGCCGGTGGACACGACCACGTGCACGCCGGTCTTTTCGCTGATGCGGCGGATGGCCGCCGTATCGAGCCGGATGCCTGGCACGCTGAGCTCGAGGATCGCGTCGCCGCCGTTTTCCTTAAACTCCGCAAGCTCGAGCGCAAGCTGCTCCTCATCGTCCTGATTCAGCGCGTCCCAGGCGAGGATCGCGTTGCGCTGCAAAATCCCGACGTTTTCGAGCGATACCCTGTCGTGCTCATCGATGGGGAACGAATGCTCCGGCAGCTTTTTGCGCAGACGCTTGGCCAGCACGCTGCCGTCGAACATGATATGATCGTGCATGGAGGTAAGGCCCAGCGATTCCGGCCCGATATCGCCCAGCACGGTGCGGATGCGCTTCGTCAAACCGTTTCGACCTCTTTTCCTATCTTACTGCAACGTTCGCGTAAAAGCAAGGAATCCTGGTCGCGCGCGTTACGCGCGCTCGAGGTTGTAGCCCGCAAAATAGCCGGCGAGCACCGCTTCGTTCATCTGGGACGCCTTGTAGCAGTCGCCCACGATGCACACCTGCGGCGCGAGGCCGCGGTAGGCCTCCGCCTCGGCGCGCCGGGGCTTCATGCCGACGGCGACGATGATATGCTCGGCGGGGTAGACGTGCGTTTTGCCGTCCGCGTCCATCGTGTGCACGCCGTCCGGTTCGATGCCCGTCACGCGGTTTTTCATCGCGAACCGGATGTTCGGGTGCTGCTCGAACTCGTTGACGACCGCCAGGTAATGCACATACGCCGCGCCGGGCATCAATGTGTCGGTCATCTCGACGATCGTGATCTGCCGGTCCTTGTCCGCCTTGGCCAGCTCGAGCGCCGCCTCGCAGCCGATCAGGCCGCCGCCGATGATGACAATGCTCTTGCCCGCGAGCGTCCTGCCGGCCGCCTCCGTCGCGTGCAGCACGCGCGCGTCCGCGATGCCGGGGATCGGCGGGGCTACGGGCTCGGCGCCGATGGCGACGATCAGCGCGTCCGGGGCGAACGAGCGGATAAACTCCGGCGTGGCCGTACAGTTCAGCCTCAGGTCGATGTTTTCGGCCCTGCGGATGCGCTTTTCGAGCACGTCGACGAAGTGGTTCTTGATGTCGCGTTTGTAGTCGGGCAGCCACGCGTACTGCAGCATGCCGCCCAACGTGCCGCTCTTTTCGCAGAGCGTGACGGAGTGGCCGCATTCCGCGGCGCCGAGCGCGGCCTCCATGCCGGCGGGGCCGCCGCCGATGACGAGCACCTTCTGGCGGCCCGCGGGCTTTTTCTCAAGCTTCTGCTCGGTGATGAGGCCGTGCCACGGGTTGACCGAGCAGTGGCTCACGCCCATGGCATATTTGACGTACGGCACGAAGTCGGCGCTCATGCACTGGTTGCAGCGGATGCAGTAGATGATGTCGTCCTCGCGCCCCGTGCGCGCCTTCTCCGGCAGCATGGGGTCGGCGATCAGCGCGCGGCCCAGCGCGATGATGTCGGCCTTGCCCTCGGCGATCTGCCGCTCCATGTGCGCCGGGTCGTTGAAGCCGCCCACCGTCGTGACCGGGATGGAGATA
>CAZIRB010000145.1:0-4549 GCA_964541695.1 uncultured Oscillospiraceae bacterium | reverse complement strand
GTCGTGGGGATCCGCGCGTCGGCCATGGAGATGTCGCTGTTCTGGCAAAACGGGCAGCGGAGGTTGCAGCCGTAGCTGCCCGCGGAGAGGATGAAGCTGCGCGGGTGGAAGCGGTACAGCGGCTTTTTCTCAATCGGGTCGAGCGCGAGCGCGGTCAACTGGCCGTAATTATTGCACGAGATGACGCCGCCCGTGTTCGTGCGCGCGCGGCAAAAGCCGGTCCCATCCTCGGGTATGTCGCAGCGGTGCGGGCAGATCGGGCAGATCAATGGTGCCTCACCACCTCGAAACGGGACAGGCGCACCGGCTCCGATTTTCCGATGCCCGCCTTCTGCCTGGCGACAGCGATCTGCTCGTCGGCCGTGTCGATGCCGTCGAGGTCCGGCAAAAGCAGCCCGCGCTTATTTCCGCTCTCGACGATCACGCCGTAGCGCTTGGGATCGAGCGCGGCGGCGGATTCGACCGGCTCGGCCCGGCCGAGCACGTCCACGCTGTAAACAAGCCCGGCAAGCTCGTCTTCCGACACGGGCGCAAAGCGCGGATCGTACGACGAGGCGGACACCGCGTTTTGCAGTATCTCCTCCGCGACGCTGTCCTGCGTGGCCTCGATCGTGCCGATGCAGCCGCGCAGCCGCCCGTGCTCGTGCAGCGTCACGAACGCGCCGGCGCGGGTGTTCAGAAGCTCGTCTGGCACGCCCTTGGGCAGCGCGGCCTTGCGCCGCGTTTTGACGTATGTCTCCACGCCGAGCCTAGCCAGCCGCACGTACGCGTCCTCGCTTTGATGCCGCGCTTCGGCCTCCTCGCGCATCGCGCGCTCGTACTGCTCGCCGAAATCGCGCGCGTCGTCCGCGCCCTTTGGGTCGAACGTCGCCACGGCGTAGCCCACGCCGAACGGCCCCTCGTACGAGAGCAGGCTGGCGTTGACCGCCGTTTTGTCGAGCGCGCCCGCCAATATCAAAAACGCGCGCAGCCCGCACTCGGCGGCAGCCTCGACCAGCTCCGGCGGGAGCCTCAACAGGTCCAGAAAGTCCGCTTTGCCGAGCGCCGCCGCGACGCGTTTGTCAAATTCCGGCCCTTCGGGCGCGAATCCGTACGGGCCGTCCTTCGTCAATTTGTGCGACAGGTCGCCGCTCGCGAGTATCGCCGTGCGCCTGCCGAGCTTCTCCGACGCTTCTCGGATGCACATGCCGAGGCGGTAGTGGACGAGCGGCGACAGGCCGGACAGGCCGATGCGCACAATGGAAAAACCGTCCGCGTATTGTTCAGTGAGGAACGAGAGCGGGATAACTGTGCCGTGGTCGAGCGACGCGTCGCGCTCGCCGTCCGTGCCCGCGGAAACGCCGCTTTTTTCGGCGAGGGCCGCAAGCTCCTTTATAAACGCCTCGTCGTAGCGGACCTCCTGACGCACCGAGCCCGCGTGGAAGCGCGAGAGGTCGCCCTTTGCGCCTTTGCCGGGCGAAATATGGAAATAGTCGGCGTAGGCGATCGAGTGCGGGCTGAGCACGACGACGGTGTCCGGCCGCTTCCCGGCGAGAAACCGCATGGCGCTTCGGTACGCGTCGATCGTTTTTTGGATCTTTCTCTCCTCGCCGCGGCCGACCTCGGGCCGGATGATCGGCGGGTGCGGCACGGCGACGGCGCAGACGACGGACATAAAATCTGCCCCCTTGTTCCTTCTTTTTTCTATATTGTACCACAATCCGGCGAAAATCTCGCTTTATGCGGGAGGAAACCCTTTTCAGCGCGGGCAAATGCGTCTATAATAGATGAATCGGGGAAGGAGAGTGATTGTTCCGTGGACAACGTTCCCGAACGAAGTAGACAACAGTTGATAAACTGACCGCGCGTTCGGGGTCCTTTTGCCGTCCCGCGCCGCGCGGTCGACGAAAGGAGTGCCTGCCCATGATGAAGATCTTCAAGACCGAAAACGACGAGATGCGCGAACTTTCGGCTCCGGAGAAGGATTGCTGGATTTCGCTCGTCAAGCCGACGGAGCGCGAGCTTGCGGACGTGTCCGCGCGCTACAACATCGACCCGGACGACCTGCGCGCCGCGCTCGACGAGGAGGAGCGGTCGCGCATCGAGACCGAGGACTGCTACACGCTGATCCTCGTCGACATCCCCGCCCTCGAGAAGCACGGCGACAAGGACGCCTACGTGACCGAGCCGCTCGGCATCATACTCGCCAAGGACGCGATCATCACCGTCTGCCTCAAAGAGACGCCCGTGCTGCACGCCATGAAGCAGAAGCGCGCAAACGAGCTGCGCACGCACATGAAGACGCGCTTCGTGCTGCAGATCCTGTACCGCAACGCGTCGCTGTACCTGCAATACCTGCGCATCATCAACAAAAAGAGCGACGACGTCGAGCAAAAGCTGCACGACTCGACCAAGAACCGCGAGCTCATCGAGCTGCTCGAGCTTGAGAAGAGCCTCGTGTATTTTACCACGTCCCTTCGGTCCAACGAGGTCGTGCTCGAAAAGCTATTAAAGTCCGACCGCGTCAAGAAATACCCCGAGGACACCGACCTGCTCGAGGACGTCATCGTCGAGAACCGGCAGGCCATCGAGATGGCGAACATCTACAGCGGCATTCTAAGCGGCATGATGGACGCGTTCGCGTCGGTCATCTCGAACAACCTCAACATCGTCATGAAATTCCTCGCGGTCGTCACGATCGTGCTGTCGGTGCCGTCGATCATATTCGCGGCCTACGGCATGAACGTCCCGACGCAGGGGATGCCGCTCGCGGGCAGTCCGTACGGCTTTTTTGCGATCGTCACGTTCGCCGTGGCGGTGACGGCGATCGTCGCGGTGTACTTTGCCAAGAAGAAGATGTTCTGAAACCCGGACGGAGGACGTTTGCGTTTATGAGACACATCCGCGCGGACGAGATTACGGCCGCGGTCGAGCGTCTCTCGATCGAGGCCAACTGCGTGCTGCCCTGTTCCGTGCGAACGCGCATCGAGGAGAGCCGCAAGGCCGAGACCTGGCCGACGGCTCAAGCGGTGCTCGACCGCATTGCCCAAAACTACGTTGCCGCGGAGCGCGGCATGGACCCGATCTGCCAGGACACGGGCCTTGCGTGCGTGTTCCTCGAGATCGGACAGGACGTGCATATCGAGGGCGACCTGCGCCTCGCCGTCGACGAGGGCGTGCGCCGCGGCTACGCGCGCGGCTACCTGCGTAAGTCCGTCGTGCGCGACCCGCTCGAGCGCGTCAACACCGGCGACAACACGCCCGCCATGCTGTATACGGAGCTGACGCCGGGCGAAAACGTGAAAATCACCGTCGCGCCCAAGGGCTTTGGCAGCGAGAACATGAGCCGCATCGCGATGCTCAAGCCGTCCGACGGCGTCGAGGGCGTCAAGCGCTTCGTCGTCGAGACCGTCGAATTGGCCGGGCCGAATCCCTGCCCGCCGATCATCGTGGGCGTGGGCATCGGCGGCACGTTCGACAAGGCAGCGCTATTGGCCAAGAAAGCGCTGTTGCGCGACGCGGGCGAGCCGTCACTTTTGCCGTACTACGCCGCGCTGGAACGCGAGCTGCTTGAAACGATCAACGCGCTCGGCATCGGGCCGCAGGGCTTCGGCGGGCGCACGACCGCGCTTGCGGTGCAGATCGAGGTGCTGCCGACGCACATCGCGGGGCTGCCCTGCGCCGTCAATATCAACTGCCACGTCGCGCGGCACAAAACGGAGGTGCTCTAGAGCATGCAGCGCATCGGGACGCCGTTTACGAAGGAAGCCGCGAAAGCTTTGATTGCCGGCGACGAGGTATTGATCACCGGCACGATCTACGCCGCGCGCGACGCGGCGCATAAGCGCATGCTCGAAGACCTGGCCGCGGGCGGCGAACTGCCGTTTCCCGTGCGCGACGCGATCGTCTATTACGCGGGCCCGACCCCCGCCAAGCCCGGCCGCGCTATCGGCTCCGCGGGTCCCACGACGAGCTACCGCATGGACGCGTACACCGAACAGCTGCTCGAACTGGGCTTGACCGGCATGATCGGCAAGGGCCGGCGCTCCGACGCGGTCGCCGCCGCCATCGTAAAGTGCGGAGCCGTCTATTTCGCCGCCGTCGGCGGCGCCGGCGCGCTGATCGCGTCCTGCGTGCGCGCGGCCGAGGTCGTCGCCTACCCCGAGCTCGGACCCGAGGCCGTCATGCGGCTGACCGTCGTCGATTTTCCCGCGCTCGTCGTGCTCGACACCCGCGGCGGCAATCTCTATGAGGCGGGAAGGGCCGCGTATCTGCGGTCGTTGGAGTAGGGTTTTTGCAGGGGCTTTGCCCCTGCGCAGGGAATATTGAGGGCTCCGCCCTCAAGCTCCTGCCAAAGGGCCGAAGGCCCTTTGGAAACCCAGCGAACCGTAAGCGGATTTTCGATTCCTAACGTTGAGGGCTTCCCACAGTTCGCAAAGGTCGCGGTGCGTTGCGGCTAAAGCCGCTGCCTTCCGTTCCCTTGCTTACTGGGCCTAAGCCTCGCTTCATCCGCCACAGGCGGCGCTCGGCTTCGGCCCTCTCAAACACCCGCCAAAGGGCCGAAGGCCCT
>CAZIRB010000144.1:0-4564 GCA_964541695.1 uncultured Oscillospiraceae bacterium | reverse complement strand
GGCAGCATCACGGCAAAGCAGGGCGACATGTTCTACGTGACCAACACGACCTGCACGATCTCGCTGACAAACGTCGCGCTGACGCTCGCCAACGGGAACCTGCTTACCGTGGCGGGCAACACGAGCGCGCGCGGCTGGGGCGAGCAGGGCAAAAACGGCGGAACGTGCACGTTCACCGTCTCGTCGCAGCGGCTTGCCGGTGCGATCAGCGTGGACGCCATCTCGTCGCTGAAGCTGATCCTCGCGGACGGCTCCGCGTTCTCGGGCACGATCAACGCGTCCGGCACGGCAGGCGAGGTCGCGGTCACGCTATGTGACGGCTGCCGGTGGGACCTGACCGGCGACAGCTACATCAGCTCGTTCACGGGAGACGTGTCCACCATCGTGACGAACGGCTTTACGGTCTACGCCGGCGGCGAGGCGATCACGAAGTAGCCGCCTGAGCCTTCCGCCCTCAAAACCAATTAACCCCCTTCCCGGCTTTCTTTTGTTTCTTTTCTTTCCAGAAAGAAAAGAAAATCGTTCCTTGTTCTTCTTCCATCGAAGCGAGGGGCCGGCGTTTTCGTCGGCCCTTCGCCGCAAGGAGCGGCCTCCAGCACAGGCGGGTTGCTCCTTACTTCCCCCGTTCCGACGGCATTCCACGCCCCCAACCACCCCCGCGCTAAAACCCCGATTTGCATGAATATGAAATCTATACTGCAAAAATACCGCTAACATCATCCGTATTTTGCATAGAATCCTTTATTTTGAAGTTTTATATGATATATTATGCAAAATTGTTGACAACGCGCTTGCTGCGTCCTATACTGCTAAAAAATAAACGCGCCGCGCATATTCGCTGACAAACGAAACGCGGCCGTACGGCAGGCAAGGGGGGGATGGGCATGCTGCAACGCGAGGGCCAGGTGCGGATTCCGTCGGGCTGCGGGATCGCGGGCGTGATCTCGCGCTCCGGGGAGCGCTTTTCCGGCGAAACGATACTTCGTGCGATGGCGACGATGCACGAGCGGTCGAACGGGCTCGGCGGCGGGTACGCAGGGTATGGCATCTACCCGCAGTACCGGGACCTGTACGCGCTGCATATCTTCTACGAGAACCTGGAATCGCGCCAGGAGACGGAGCAGTACCTCGACAAGATGTTCGAGGTTGCCAACCTTTCGAAGATCCCGACGCGCAAGACGAAGCGCGTGACCGACGAGCCGCTGATCTGGCGGTATTTCGTGCTGCCGCACCACAACCGCCTGGCGGACAGCCAATTGGACGAGAAGGAATACGTCGTGCGCGCGGTGATCCGCATGAACACGGCGATCGACGGCGCGTACGTGTTCTCATCCGGCAAGAACATGGGCGTGTTCAAGGGCGTCGGGTACCCGGAGGACATCGGCTCGTTCTATCGGCTCGAGGAGTACGAAGGGTATCTCTGGACGGGGCACGGCCGGTATCCGACGAATACGCCGGGCTGGTGGGGCGGCGCGCATCCGTTTGCGATGCTGGACTACTCGATCGTACACAACGGCGAGATCTCGTCCTACGACGCGAACCGGCGCTTTATCGAGATGTACGGCTACAAGTGCAGCCTTTTAACGGACACGGAGGTCATCACGTACATCGTCGACTACCTGTGCCGCAAACAGGGCTTGACGCTGCCCGAGGTCGCAAACGTGATCGCCGCGCCGTTCTGGACGACGATTGCGCGAAAGAGCGAAGAGGAGCGCGCGCGGCTGTCGTACCTGCGCAACACGTTTTCGAGCCTGCTCGTCACGGGCCCGTTCTCGATCCTGCTCGGGTACGAGGGCGGCATGATGGCGCTCAACGACAGGCTCAAGCTGCGCTCGCTGATCGCGGCGGAGAAAGGCGATCGTGTGTATGTGGCGAGCGAGGAGTGCGCGGTGCGCGCAATGGAGCCGGACGTGGTCAACGTGTTCGCGCCGCGCGGCGGCGAGCCGCTGATCGTGCCGGTGGAAGGCGGGGCGGCATCATGAACGGTATCGGCCCAAGGTTTATCGTACTGCGCGACAACGCGCGCTGCACGCGCTGCCGCGCCTGCGAAAAGCAGTGCGCCAACGGCGTACACAGCTTCGACGAGGCGTCGGGGATGCTATTTAGCGACGACGCACGCTGCATCGACTGCGGCCGCTGCGTCGCGTTCTGTCCGGCGCGTGCGCTTTCGGTCGCGGAGGCGGAGCGGCGCTTCCGCAAGAACGGGAACTGGAGCGAGTCCTCCATCCGCGAGATATACCTGCAGGCCGAGAGCGGTGGGGTGCTGCTCTCGTCGATGGGCAACCCCGCGGACTACCCGATCTATTGGGATCGGCTGCTGCTCAACGCGTCGCAGGTCACAAACCCCTCGATCGACCCGCTGCGCGAGCCGATGGAGACGCGCATATTCCTCGGCAAAAAGCCGGACCGCGTCGAACGCGCGCCCGACGGAACGCTGCTCGACAATCTGCAGCCGCAGCTCGTGGCGGAGCTGCCGATCCTGTTCTCCGCCATGTCCTACGGCTCGATCAGCTACAACGCGCACGAGAGCCTCGCGCGCGCGGCGGCGCAGCTCGGCACCTATTACAACACCGGCGAGGGCGGGCTGCACGAGTCGCTGTACGGCTATGTCGACCACACGATCATACAGGTCGCCTCGGGCCGCTTCGGCATTCACAAGGACTGCCTGAACCGCGTCGCGGCGATCGAGATCAAGATGGGGCAGGGCGCCAAGCCCGGCATCGGCGGGCACCTGCCGGGCGAGAAGATCGTCGGCGACATCAGCCGCACGCGCATGATTCCGGAGGGCACGGACGCCATCTCGCCTGCGCCGCACCACGACATCTATTCGATCGAGGACCTGCACCAGCTCGTCTACTCGCTCAAGGAGTCGACGGGGTACAAAAAGCCCGTCATCGTCAAGGTCGCCTGCGTGCACAACATCGCCGCCATCGCGAGCGGGATCGCGCACAGCGGCGCGGACATCATCGCGCTCGACGGCTTCCGCGGCGGCACGGGCGCTGCGCCGACGCGCATCCGCGACAACGTCGGCATACCGATCGAGCTTGCGCTTGCCAGCGTCGACGAACGGCTGCGCGCGGAGGGCATCCGCAACAGCGTCTCAATCATCGCGGGCGGCAGCATCTGCAGCAGCGCGGACGCGGTCAAGGCGATTGCGCTGGGCGCGGACGCGGTGTACATCGCGACCGGCGCTTTGCTCGCGCTCGGCTGCCACCTGTGCCGCGCGTGCCAGACGGGCCGCTGCAACTGGGGCATCGCGACGCAGCGGCCGGACCTGACCGCGCGGCTCGACCCGGAGGAGGGGAGCCGGCGGCTCGTCAATCTTCTGACCGCGTGGAACCACGAGATCAAGGAGCTGATGGGCGGCATGGGCATCAACTCGATCGAGGCGCTGCGCGGGAACCGCCTGATGCTGCGCGGGATCGGTCTCAACGAAACGGAGCTGCGCGTGCTCGGCGTCAAGCACGCGGGGGAATAGGGAACGGAGGCTAAGGGTATGAATCTGATCGCGCAGGACATGGACTACCGCGCGCTGAACGCGGCCATCCGCGCGCACGCCGGCGACGTCTGCATCGACGGCTGCCTGGGCCAGCGCTACATCGGCGCGGGCGTCTCGCACAAGACCATCGTGGTCCGCGGCACGGCGGGCAACGCGCTCGGCGCATACCTCGACGGCGGCCGCATCGTCGTCTACGGCAACGCGCAGGACGCGGTCGCGGACACGATGAACGAGGGCCGTATCGTCATCCACGGCTCGGTTGGCGACACGGCGGGCTACGCGATGCGCGGCGGCGAGCTGTACGTAAAGGGCGACGCGGGCTACCGCGCGGGCGTGCACATGAAGGCGTACCAAAAAAAGAGCCCCGTGATCGTGATCGGCGGCAAGTGCGGCAGCTTCCTGGGCGAATATCAGGCGGGCGGCACGATCATTGTGCTCGGCATCAATGTGCCGGACAAGGACGTGATCGGCTACTTCTGCGGCACGGGCATGCACGGCGGGCGGATCTTCATCCGCGCAGGCGCGTTGCACCGGCCGCTGCCGGAGCAGGTGCACGTCGAGCGGGCCGGCGAGGATGACGTGCGCTCGATCGAGCCGTACCTGAAGAAATACGTGTCGCTGTTCGGCAATCCGGTGCCGGACGACGACGGCAAGGCGTTCTTTATGATCACGCCGAACAGCAGCAACCCGTACCGGCAGTTATACGTACAGAATTAAAAAAGCGTAACGATAACGCAAACGGCGCTATCGCCCGCAGCGCCCTACAGGGGGCGCTTTTTGTACGCCGAACGGACGCGCGGGCGGGGCCGCGGAGCGGTGCATGCACACAATTTTCCGGTTTGAATACTATGTCATGAAAGCCGAATGACAGGAATGCATACGAATTATGACGGCGGCTTCCGTATGGCGAGGGCGCCGTTTGACGATTACACATTCCGACCATTATGTTAAAGAAAGGAGTGCTGCTACAATGCCTTGCAACTATTATTCCAACTTCAACCGGCACATCACCGCCAGCTCCAGCACAGGCGGAGCGGGCCCCCTGCCGGTCATCAATACGCTGCT
>CAZIRB010000143.1:0-4717 GCA_964541695.1 uncultured Oscillospiraceae bacterium | reverse complement strand
TGCCCCAGCAGCGCTCAATGCTTCTTCTTCCACTATATAGTTCTCAAGGTGCGCTCTTGCCGCGTTTGCAAGGCTCGTTCCTCGCGCGACAGCTTTTATATAATAGCAATTCTTCCTCCTGAAAACAACGCTATTTTATCATCGAAATCGCGAAAAAATACGGTTTAAATCGGATGTATAGCGATAAGACAAAAATAGCACACTAATTTGTTTGGAAACGTCGTTATCCGTCATAATTCGTTTTATTTCTACTTTCTTTTATTTTATCCAAAAAAACGTGAGGACACCCCGTTTTGAGGCGTCCTGCGCGAAGAAAAGCGGCGTGTCGCGCGCCGATTTGCGTAAACCAAAGACGAAACAAGGAATAAACTTACAAGGGGATGCGTCGGGGGTTTCACCCCCGACCCCCCACCAAAGGACCGAAGGTCCTTTGGAAACCTGAAGGAACGGATATGGGGCCTCGTGCCTAGCAGAACGGGTTTCCAAAGTTGGCCGTAGCCGAGCGCCGCCTGTGGCGGAGTAAGCGAAGCGCAGGCCCAGTGAGCAAGGGAGCACAGGCCCAAAGGGGTATGTGCGACCATTGCGAACTGTGGGGAGCCCTCAACGTCCCCGTTCTTCCCGTTCCCTATTTCACCGGCTTCATGGTCGGGAACAGCAGCACGTCGCGGATACTCGACGCGTCGGTGAGCAGCATCACGAGCCGGTCGACGCCGATGCCGATGCCGCCCGTCGGCGGCATGCCGTACTCGAGCGCGAGACAGAAGTCCTCGTCGATCATCATGGCCTCGTCGTCGCCTTTGGCGCGCTCAAGCGCCTGCTGCACGAACCGCTCGCGCTGGTCGATGGGGTCGTTCAACTCGGTGAACGCGTTGGCGTACTCGTGGCCGCAGATGAACAGCTCGAACCGCTCGGCAATGTGCGGGCTGCCCGCCTTGCGCTTGCTCAGCGGCGAAATCTCGACCGGATAATCGATCACGAACGTCGGCTGGACGAGCGTCTTCTCGGCGAACGCGTCGAACGCCTCCGAGAGCAGCTTGCCGCGCGCCGCGGCCTTGTCCTTAACTTCCATGCCGAGCGACCGCGCAAGCGCGCGCGCCTCCTCGTCCGAGGCGCAGGCGAAAAAGTCCGCGCCCGTGCACGCGAGCACCGCCTCGTTCATCGTGACCTGGCGGTACGGCGGCGTTAAATCGACGTCGACGCCCTGGTAGCGGATCTTCGTCGTGCCGTTGACGGCGAGGCTGCAGTTTGCAATCAGGTCCTCGGCCAGGCGCATCATGCCGGTGTAGTCCGTGTAGGCCTGGTAGGCCTCGATGGTCGTAAACTCCGGGTTGTGCGTGCTGTCCATGCCCTCGTTGCGAAACAGCCGCCCGATCTCATAGACGCGCTCGAGGCCGCCCACGACGCATTGCTTTAAGTGCAGCTCGGTCGCGATGCGCAGGTACATGTCCAGATCGAGCGCCTTGTGGTGCGTGATAAACGGCCGCGCGGCGGCGCCGGACGCCGTCGTGTTCAGCACCGGCGTCTCAACCTCGATAAAGCCCATCGCATCCATGCGGCGGCGGATCGTCGAGACGATGAGGCTGCGCTTTTTAAACATCCCGCGCACCTCGGGGTTCGTGATCAGGTCGACGAACCGCTGGCGGTAGCGCAGCTCCGGGTCCTTTAACCCATGGAACTTCTCCGGCAGCGGGCGCAGCGACTTAGACAGAAGCGTGACGCTCTTGGCGTGCACGGAGATCTCGCCGGTCTTGGTCATAAACACCGCGCCGGAAACGCCGACAATGTCGCCGATGTCGTAGGTCTTGAACAGCGCGTAATCGTCCTCGCCGACGTCGTCGCGGCGCACGTAGAACTGGATGTCGCCCCCGGCATCGAGCAGGTGCGCAAAGCTCGCCTTGCCCATGATGCGCTTGGCCATCATGCGGCCGGCGATCGAAACCTCCCGCCCCTCGAGCGCAGAAAAATTGCCTTTGATTTGCTCGCTTACATGCGAAACGGAAAACGACGTCTCGGCAAACGGGTCGCGGCCCGCCTGCTGTAATGCCGCGAGCTTGTCCCGCCGGATCTGCAATAGCTCCGTCAGTTCCTCCCCCGTCGGCTCCCGCTGCGCGGTCAGATTCTCTTCCATCGCGTTATTTCCCTATGCCCTCGATCTTCAGGCGCGTCTGGCCGCCGGGCGTGATCACGTCCACGACGTCCCCGACCTTGTGGCCGAGCACGCCCTTGCCGATCGGCGATTCGTTGCTGATCCTGCCCTGCGCGGGATCGGTCTCGGCGGAGCCGACGATCTGGAAGCGGTACGTCTCGCCGCTGTCGGCGTTCTTGAGCCGCACCGTCGCGCCGACGGAGACGAAGTTTAAGTCCAGCGCGCTCTCGTCGATGACCTTGGCGTTTTTGAGCTCGGTTTCAAGCTGGATGATGTCGTACTCGTTCTTGGCCTGTTCGTTTTTGGCCGCGTCGTACTCCGCGTTCTCGCTCAGGTCGCCGAACGCGCGCGCGGTCTTGAGCAACTCCGCAATCTCGAGCCTCCGCGTGGTCTTGAGGTAATCGAGCCGCTCCTCGCGCTTCTTGATCTCATCCGGCGTCAGCCAAATCTCTGCCATACCCTTGTCTCCTTCTTCGCACAAATATCAGCGCGGCGCCATGTCGAAAAACTGTCATGGGGCGAATAAAAACCGCCGTCCGCGCGCGTGTGTCTGAATACCGTTTCATCATTATATGTGCCGTCGCAACGGGTGTCAAGTCAATATTTCCTTGAAATCCTCGAGGGTTTCGGCCTTTACCGCGCGCGCGCGGAGCCGCGCCGCGTTCGGAAAACCGCGCACGTAGAACGCGAAGTGCTTCCGCATTTCGACAAGGCCGCGCCGGCCTTTTCTTTGCTCCTCCATCGCCGCGTGGCGCAAAGCCAATTCGGCGACCGCCTCGCGCGCGGGCCGCGCGTACGGCCTGCCGTCGAGCGCCGCGCGGATCTCCGCAAATATGAACGGGTTGCCGAGCGCCGCGCGGCCGACCATCACGCCGTCGCAGCCCGTTTGCCCGAGCATGGCAAGCGCGTCCGCGCCCGAAGTTACGTCGCCGTTGCCGATCACGGGGACGCCGACCGCGCGCTTGACCTGCGCGATCACGGACCAGTCCGCCTTGCCCGCGTACATCTCGGCGCGCGTGCGCGGGTGCACGGTCAAAAGCGCCGCGCCGGCCCGCTCCATATTCTGCGCAAACTCGACCGCGTTATCACGCGCGTCGTCCCAGCCCTTGCGGAACTTGACCGTCACCGGCAGCGGGGTTGCCTCCACAGCCGCGCGCACGATGTCCGCGGCGAGCGGAACGTTGAGCATCAGCGCCGAGCCCTCACCGTTGCCGGTGATCTTCGGCGCGGGGCAGCCCATGTTCAGGTCGATCGCCGCAGCCTTTTCGCCAAGGCGCGCATACACGCGCCGCGCCGCGCGCGCGACCGTGTCCGGCTCGCTCCCGAACAGCTGCACGATGACCGGGCCCTCGCCGGGCTCTGTATCCAGCAGCTCCCACGTGCGCACGTGATCGAACAGCAGGCTCTTGGCGCTAACCATCTCGGTCATGACAAAGTCCGCGCCCTGCTCGCGGCAGAGCAGGCGAAACGAAGCGCCCGTAAACCCGGCCATCGGCGCGAGGAATACGGGGCGCGGCGGAAGCGGGAGGCTGTTTTTTGTCACGGGGTGGCCGGGGCGTCGGTCGGCGCGGGCGTGGGCGTCGCCATCGGGATCGGCGACATGTTCGGGTCCGGCGTGTTCAGCGCCGCCTCGGCGGGATTCTGCTCCAGCACCTCGAGCTCCGATATATACCAGCGCGTGCCGCTGTTGATGAAGTGCAGCTTGTAGCGGACGGGCGTCCACTCCGGCAGCGGATAGTTCGCCGCGGACTCGCCCTCCGAAAGCCGGTCGGCGTTGATCGAGCCCTTCGGCGACACGCGCTCGACGGCCGTCACCGACGCGGACATCGACCAAGGCAGCACGGAGATCTTCTCAATCTCCAGACTGTAGTCGTAGCTCGCGATCGTGTAGTTGGCGTACGCGCCGCCCCTGAGCGCCTGGTCTTGGTCCAGGTACGACATCGTGAAGTATTCCTGCAGGTCGTTTGCGACCTCGTTCTTTAAGATGCAGTCAGCGCGCATCGCCATCCCCTCGGTCGAGAGAATGTACAGGTTGCTCATGCGCTCCGACGTCATGAACGCCGCGATGCACACGATGCCGCCGATCGTCACGATCAAAAGCGTGCGCACGATATACATCATCGTGCGCCGCGCCGTGCGCAGCTTCTGGATGCCCGCCAGTTGCTTTTTATTCCGGTTGTTCGTCGCCATGGCAGTATCATAGCACATCGAAAGGGGCTGTGCAAACCGGCTTTTTAAGGCCGTTTTGTAAAAAGATATCGAAGGAAACGGCAAGAGGGGAAGCGGTAGGGAACGGAGGGAACGTTGGGGCTCCCCACAGTTCGCAATGGTGCACACGCCCCTTTGGGCCTGTGCTTCCTTGTTCACTGGGCCTGCGCTTCGCTTAATCCGCCACAGGCGGCGCTCGGCTACGGCCCTCTCAAACACCTGCTAAAGGGCCGAGGGCCCTTTGGAAACCCCGGGAATAGGGAACGCTGGGGGGTTCCCCGCTCAAAGATCAAGCCTTGATAAATTCTAAGGCCGGCATTTCATGCCGCGCCGCCAGCTCCCCGGGTTTCCAAAGGGGGTTTC
>CAZIRB010000142.1:0-4762 GCA_964541695.1 uncultured Oscillospiraceae bacterium | reverse complement strand
GGGTTTCTCGACGGCGGCTTCCGGCTCGTCGCCGGGCACGCTGCCGAGAATCTCGGGGATCACGTCGTTGCTGCGCCGCAAAAACACGCGCGAGCCGACGCCGACGCGCTTTCTCTGGATGTCGTCGTAGTTGTTCAGCGTCGCGCGTTTGATCGTCGCGCCGCAGAGCTCGACGGGGTCGAGGTGCGCCAGCGGCGTCAGCTTGCCGGTGCGGCCGACCTCCCACGTAACGTCGAGCACCGTCGAGGTCGTCTCCTCGGCGGCGAACTTGAACGCCATCGCCCAGCGCGGGAACTTGTCGGTGTGGCCGAGCGTCTCGCGCAGGGGGAAGTCGACCACCTTGACGACCATGCCGTCGATCTGGCAGTCGAGCGCGCCGCGCGTGCTCTCCGCACGCTCGATCTCGCGGTACAGCTCGTCGACGGAGTCGCTGAAAAACGTATACTTGCTCGTGGGGAAGCCGTTCTCGCGCAAAAACGCCAGCATCTCGCGCTGGTCGCGCAGAGCTCTCCCCTCAATGAAGCCTATGTTGTAGCAGAAGCAGTCGAGCTTCCTTGCCGCCGTGACCGCGGGGTCGATGTTGCGCAGCGCGCCCGCCGCGGCGTTTCTGGCGTTTTTGAGCGGTTCGACGCTCGTTTTGTTGTATTCCTCGAGCACGGAGAGGCGCATAATGCATTCGCCCTGCACCTCCATGCGGCCGGAGAACGGAATCTTCTTCGGCAGCGTCGCGATCGTGGCCAGTTGCGCCAGTATGCTCTCGCCGACGACGCCGTTGCCGCGCGTCGCGCCCTGCGCCATGCGGCCGTTCTCATAGGTGAGGTTGACCGTGAGCCCGTCGAACTTGTACTCGAGCGCAAACAGCGGCTTTTCCTCGCCCGAGAGCCTGCGCACGCGCTCCGCCCAGTCGAGAAGAGCCTCCTTTGTGCGTACCTTGTCGAGGCTCCAGAGCCGGGCAAGATGCGTGTGCGGCAAAAAAGCAGCCGTCGGCGCGCCGCCGACCTTCTTCGTCGGCGAGCCGGGCAGCACGGTTCCGCTTTCCGCCTCGAGCGCGGCAAGCTCGTCGTAGAGCGCGTCGTACTCCTTGTCGGAAACGAGCGGCGCATCGTTTTCATAATAAGCGCGCGCGTATTCGGCCAGGAGCCTGGTCAGCTCCTCCTGTCGGTCCATGGTACGCTCACCCCAGCTTTTCAATCGGCGCGTAGGACGACGCAAATTTTTTGGTCGCTCCCGCGTCAAAGTCGATCTCCACGATCTGATTGTTCCCGTTTCCGCTGACGGACAGAACCGTGCCCTCGCCGTACGACGCGTGGCGCACGCGCGCGCCGACGGAAACGTCGAGTGTCCTGCCCGCGGGCGGGGCGGCGTTTACCGCGATGCGCGCGACGGGGCCTTTTTGCTGGGCCGGCTGCGCGTACAGCGTGTGCGCGGCGGGGGAAAAGGGGACGGCCGGCGCGTGCGGTTGCCGCGGCGTTGGCTGTTCGGCCGGCTTTTGGTCCGGCAGGGCCCCGGCCAGCTCGGACAGAAACATCGACGGCAGCGTGGACGCGATCTTGCCGTACAGCATGCGCTGCGTGGCGCGCGAGAGGTACAGCTCGTCCTTGGCGCGCGTGATGCCGACGTACATCAGCCTGCGCTCCTCCTCGAGCTTCTCGGGGTCGTAGCGCGACTGCTGCGACGGGAACAGGTTGTCCTCGAGCCCCGTCAAAAACACGACCGGGAACTCGAGCCCCTTGGCCGAGTGCAGCGTCATGAGCGACACATTGCCGCCCTGCCCGTCCATAACGTCCGTCTGCAAGAACAGCGCGACGTTCTCAAGGAACGCGGCGAGCGGATCGGTTTGGGAGGCGTCGATGCCGGCCTCAAACTCGCGGATGTAGCCGACGAGCTCGGCCACGACCTCGGCGCGCGATTCGTAGTTTTCTTTCTTCTCCTCGCGCAAAAACGCGTCGTAGCCGATCGCGGCGAGCAGCGTCTCGACGGTGTCGGCGAGCGGCTGCCCGGTGATGCGCGCGTACACGCTCGTGATGATGTCGCAGAACGCGCGAAGCTTGGCCGCGGTCTTGACCGGGAGCTGCTCGGCCGTCATCGCGGCGGTGAACAGCGAAACGTCCCTTGCCGAAGCCTCCGCCTCGAGCGCGTCGATGGCCGCCGCGCCGATGCCGCGCCGCGGCACGTTGACGACGCGCAGAAACGCGAGGTTATCGGCGGGGTTACTCATAAGAGCAAGGTACGCGAGCACGTCCTTAACTTCGGCGCGTTGGAAGAACGACGTGCCGCCGTAGACGCGGTAGGGGATGTCGTAGCTCTTTAAGTACATCTCAAGCACGCGGCTCTGCGCGTGCGTGCGGTACAAAATCGCGATGTCGTCGTAGCGCCGTCCGCCGTAGCGCGCCATCGTGAGGATGCGGTTGCAGATGTGGCTCGCTTCCTCGCGCTCGTCCGCCGCGGTGAACAGCGCGATGGGCTCGCCGCCCGCGCGGTCGGTCCAGAGCTTCTTGGGCTTCCTGCCGCGGTTATTCTGAATTACGAGGTTTGCGGCGCTTAGGATCGCGTCGGTCGAGCGGTAGTTCTGCTCGAGCCGGATCACCTTCGCGCCGGGGAAATCGCGCTCGAACTCCAATATGTTGCGGATGTCAGCGCCGCGCCAGCCGTAGATGCTCTGGTCGTCGTCGCCGACCACGCAGAGGTTCTTGTGGCGCTCGGCGAGCAGGCGCACGATGTTGTACTGCGCGAGGTTCGTGTCCTGGTATTCGTCGACCAGAATATACTGGAAGCGGGCGCGGTAGCTTTCGAGCACGTCCGGACAGGCGGCAAACAGCTTGAGAACGAGGAGCAGCAGGTCGTCAAAATCGACCGCGTTGCATTTTTGCAGTTGCTTTTGATACAGCCGGAACGCGTCGATGACCTGGCGCGTTTCGTACCCGTCGCGCAGGTACTGCTCCGGGTCCTCGGAGCGGTTCTTTGCGTCGGAGATCTTTGAGGAGAGCATGCGCGGCGTGTAAATCTTGTCGTTGAGGCTTAATTCCTTGATGATGCGCTTGAGGAGCGACTGCTGGTCCTGATCGTCGTAGATGACAAACGATCGCTCGTAGCCGAGCTTGTCGATGTCGCGGCGCAAAATCCTGGCGCAGCACGCGTGGAACGTGAGCACCCACATATCGCGCGCGCCCTCGCCGACGAGCGCTTCGACGCGCTCGCGCATCTCGCCCGCGGCCTTGTTCGTAAACGTCAGCGCGAGGATCTCGCGCGGGCGCGCCAGTTTTTCGGATATCAAATACGCGATGCGGTGCGTCAGCACGCGCGTCTTACCGGAGCCCGCGCCGGCGAGCACAAGAAGCGGGCCTTCCGTGGTGACGACGGCCTCGCGCTGTTCGCTGTTCAGTCCAGATAACTCCATACTTCCCCCAGATGAGCGGTCAAAAGCAGTATAACATACCGCGCCTGCGCGGACAATCGGAAAAAGGGCGATGAAGGCGCGCATGCGTTGCGGTCGAATTTCGGCGCGTATGCAAACTTTTCTTTCCTCATCTTGCGGCGCGCGGCCAAATCGGTCTATAATAAAAAAAAGCGATAGGAGGAACCCGACCTTGATTGGAGTCATCTTTGGTCAGAAGGGCACCGGCAAGACGAAGCACATCCTTGAGCTGGCAAACAGGGCCGCTGCAGAAGCGCGCGGCAGCATCGTTTTCATCGACGACGACAACAGCTACATGTTCGATCTCAACTCCAACATCAGATTCATCAACGCGAAAGAATACCACATTACGTCGCCGCGCATGCTGTACGGATTTCTGTGCGGTATCGCGGCTTCCGATTTTGATGTCGAGCATATCTTTATCGACGGACTGATGCGATTTATCCGGGTGGAGCTGGCCACGCTGGCCGAGCTTTTCGAGCAGCTCGACGCGTTTACGGCGCAGCGCGGACTTGACGTGACCATGAGCGTAAGCGGCTCGCAGGCCGACCTGCCGCCGTTTATGAAGAAATATCTGCTGCATTTGACCTAATCTTTATAAGGACGGACATCCATGGACTATCTCAGCACGCGTGGCGGCGCGGCCGTCAATGCGGCGCAGGCGATCGAAATGGGCATCTGCCCGTCGGGCGGCCTTTTCGTGCCTGCGTCGTTTCCTGCCCTTGATTTGCAACAGATCGTGTCCCGCGGCGAACACTATCAGGCGATCGCGTTCGACGTGATGAATCCGTTCCTTACCGAGACGGAGAAGACGAAGCTGTTTGCGATGATCGAAAGCGCGTACAAAAGCTTCGGCGATCCGCGCGTATGCCCGCTCGTGCCGCTGACAAAGACCGAGAGCGTGCTCGAGCTGTGGCACGGGCCGACGATGGCGTTTAAGGACATCGCTTTGCAGATGCTGCCGCACCTGATGAAGGAGGCCGTCCGGCAGGGCGGCGATAGCCGCGGCGTCTACATCCTCGTGGCGACTTCCGGCGACACCGGCAAGGCCGCGCTCGAAGGCTTTTGTGACGTACCCGGCACGCGCGTGCTCGTTTTTTATCCGCATGGCGGCGTTTCGGAGGCGCAGCGGCTCCAGATGGTGACGCAGGAGGGCGGCAACGTCGACGCGTGCGCGGTGCGCGGCAATTTCGACGACGCGCAGACCGGCGTCAAGGCGATTTTCCGGGACGCGCGGACGGCGGAGGAGTTGGCCGGGCTGGGCTGGCGGCTTTCGAGCGCGAATTCGATCAACTTTGGCAGATTGCTGCCGCAGATCGCATATTATTTCTCGGCGTACGCCGCGCT
>CAZIRB010000141.1:0-4800 GCA_964541695.1 uncultured Oscillospiraceae bacterium | reverse complement strand
CAGTTCGTGCCGGTACGGCCGGCCGGCGTCGCGGATTTCCTCCATCCCTGCTCCTGCTTTAAAGGCGGCAAAGCGCCGCGTTATTTCAAAAAACCGAAGTTGCGCCCGTCACTCCTTGGGCAGCGTGGTCACCTGTCCGAACACGCTCATCATCTCCTTGTCGGACAGCGAGAAGAACTTCTGCGCGTACTTGAGGTAATAGTTCGGGTAGTTTCTCGCGTACGCGCGGATGTTCTCGCAGTGCTGCTGCCAGGAGTCGAAGGTGATGTCATTCCACAGGTCCACGTCGTAGAACATCTCGTCCTTTATGCGCGCCTGGCACTCGTCCACGCGCGCGATGATCTTGTCCGTCGTGTAGACGTTTTTGAACAGGTACGCGCAGTAGTCGAGCAGCTGCTGCCGCCACGTCGGGTTCTTGAGAAGCGCGCGGATCAGCTTCGTCGACGTCGCCTTGCTTGCGCCGTGGCCCTCGGGGTCGAAGTACCGGGTAAAGAAGTCGCGCCTGTAGCCGGACGAGTACGCGTCGGAGTTTTTGTCGTCGCGGTTCATCGCCCAGCAGAAGTCGTAGAAAAGCCAGCGCCACTTGTTGTCGGTCTCCTCCGTGCGCCAGTACTTGATGTTGCCCGTGTCGGTGTTGCCGACGAGGATCTCGGCCGCGGTGTACAGCGCGAGGTTCTTCTCGTCGATCATCGAGCAGATATAGGCGTAGTTCTGCGGGTCGGAGAGGTCGTGCGTATCGGCCCACTCGACCATGTCGGTGTAGTCGCGCCAGCCGTCGCCGGCGATCACGCACTTCTCGTTGCCGTTGCCCATCAAGATATCGATCGCGTCGGGATTGGCCAGGCCGTAATGCTGCGCGAGGAAGTGGCTTGTGATCTTCTCGCGCAGGTTGTACACGCCCCAGTACTTACCGTTTAAATAGAGCACCATCTGCCGGTAGGCCTGTATATAGATCCGGCTCTCCGGCGGCAGGCCGTAATCGCCGCCGTCCTCGAACAGCGAGGTCACGACGATGTCGCGGATGCGCGAGAACGTGTTGTCCTGCGCGCTCGGCCGCAGGATGACGGACTTGTAGGACGTAAAGGGCCGGCTGGTAAAAAACGCGTGGTTCATCATCGAGGGGCCGTAGCCGGGCCGGGCGATGATCGCAAACGGCTTTTGCTCCTTGGCGCGCGAATACGCGCCGAATATGCGCACGACCGCGTCCTGCGCGTATTCGAGCGTGCCGTCATCGCCGATTAAGTCGAAGTGCACGGGCCGCTCCCAGCCCTGCCAGAAATTGGCCAGCGTGGAGGACTCATGGTTCATCAGCCCCTCCATCGTCGTACCGGTCGCGTCCTCGCCCGTGGCGGTGGCGTACTTGTTGCCGAGCACGTATATCCCCTTGTCCGGGTCCCAGAGGTTGTCCGGGTCCGTGATCAGGCTCATGACCGGCAGCGTCAGCTTGTGGTCCTGCACGCTCGACGCGCCCGTCTCGATGATATACGTCGCGTCCGCCGAGTCGCTGCCGTAAAGGCCGTCCGTGAACGCGCGCGCGCGCAGCACGGCGGTTTTCGATATCGTGATCGGCCCTTGGTACGCCGTGCTCGAGCGCGACGGGTCCTTGCCGTCGAGCGTATACGTGATCGTGCCGCTGGGCTGCTCGGTAATCGACACGGTCTGCGTGCCCTGGTAGACGCCCGCGGCAAGGTCGAACTTCGGCGTCTCGGCGTACCCCGCCAATCCGCCGCTGTTGGCCGCGCCCGGCGAGGGTTTGTCGTAATACAGAAGCTGCGTGCCCGTGCGCCCGTAGGAAACGTCCGCGTGGCCCGCGCCGAGCAATAGCTTATCCAGTATCTCGCCCTCGGGCGAGTACAGAAGCACGATGTCGCCGTCGCCGCTTAGGCGGAAATTCGTGGCGAGATTATTTTTTTTTTGCGCGTCGGTGAGGTTCTTCCCCGACGCCATGACCACGAGGTATTCGCCGGGGTCAATCGTAACGGCGGGGAACACCCATTTGGCGGGGTTCTTGGCGTTGTTGCTCAGCGCGTAGCCCGAAAGGTTGATCCCGGCGCCGGACGTGTTGTGCAGCTCGATCCAGTCGTAATACTGCTGGTCCGGCTGCTTGAGATAGGAATAGTTCGCGTTCATCGCCTCGGACAGGACGAGCTCGCCCGTGCCGTAGGTGAGCGACGCGGAGAAGGCCTTGAGGCCCTCGTTCGTGTTCGGGAAGCCCGGCGTCGGCTGCGCGCACACCGAAAACTCGCCCGTGCCGTCCGGCACGCGCGCAAAGCTCATGTCTGTCTGCATGCGTGAGTATTCGTAGCTATCGAGCAGCTTGCCCTTCGGCGTGGCGAGCACGGCGGCCTCGCTGTACGCGGCCAGGCCGAACGGCGCCTCGATCTTGTCCGGCTGCTGCGTCTCGCGGCCGGTGCAGTAGATCAGAAGAACCGAGCCCGCGCCGATCTTCGTGCCGTCGGGCAGCTTATACTTGGTGGGCTGCGCCGGATCGTCCGATATGCCGAAGCCCGACAGGTCGACGTCGCTGCCCGTCGTGTTGTACAGCTCGATCCAGTCGCAGTACGCGCCGTCCGGGCCGACGATCGTGCTGGCGTTGCTGGCCATGAACTCGTTGATGTACACGCCGATGTCCTCGCCGGAATCGGCCGTGATCGTGGCAAGATACGCGCTCACGCCCTCCTCCGTGTTCGGGAAGCCCGGGCTCGGGCGCGACTCGAACCAGTTGTCGGGATTCGTCGGATCGCGCGAGAGCGTGCTGCCCGAGGCCACCGCGCGAAGCTGCGCGCTGTCGATGACCTTGCCGGCGACCGAGGAGAGGATCACGTCGTCGGAAGCCGAGAGCTTGAAGCCCGCGTGCATCTTTCCCTTCGTCGCGTCGCCGCCGCAGTACACGAGCGCGTAGCCGTCCGGCTGCAGCACCGTGTTGGCGGGGAACGTCCATTTCGCCGCGGTCGTGAGGTCGTCCGACAAGCCAAAGCCGCCGATGTTGACCGCGCTGTCGCCCTGGTTGTGGATCTCGATCCAATCCGGGTACTCGCCGTTGTCGTCCGCGACGGCGCCCTTGTTGCTCGTCATGACCTCCGAGATGACCACGCCCGTGGTCGTGCTCTCGTTCACGCCGCCGCCGCCCTTTCGGATATACCAGACCAGGCCGAGCGTCGTCAGGAGCGCCAATATTAAAATCAGAAATTTCTGCGATGCGCGCGAGCGCCTTCTCTTCTTCGCCAAGCTTGAAACTCCTTTTCCGGGTGGGGGAGCGGGCCGCTTTCCGGCCCCATATTCACCTGACAATATACCACATGGACCAGGTTCTTCCTAGGGATGTCAAGGAATATTCACAATCCGCTCATATCGTCTTCACGAGCCGCATCAGCTTCTCTTTCGTGTTGTCCGCGGGCCGCAGCACGCAGTGGCGCCACAGCGCGGCAAGCTTTTTGCCCACGGGGGGCGACGGGGGAACGCCGAGGGCTTCCATCACGTCCGCGCCGTTTATCGCAAGCTCGCCCACCGAGAACGGGACCCCCTCCGCCTGCATCCTTTCGTACAGCGCGCGCCACTTGACCGCAATATAGCCGTCGTCCGAGCCGCAGCCGCGGATGTCCGCCTCGCGCAGTTCGATCATGTCCCGGCAGAACGCCCTGCCCCACTCGGCAAACCGACGCCGCAGCGTCGTCTCCTTCGCCGTGCCCTGCACATCGTACATGTGCCATTGTACGAGCGCCGTCACACGCTCTGCTGCGGCCTTCGGGAAGCGCAGCCGCTCCAAAATTTTATGCGCCATCTCCGCGCCGCGCTTGTCGTGGCCCAGGAAGCGGCCGGTGCTCTTGAGCATCTCAGGCTTGCCCACGTCGTGCAATAGGCCCGCCAGCCGCATGTTCAGCTCCGCCGGCGCGGCCTGGCACGCGTGGAACGCGTGCTCGAGCACCGTATAACGGTGCGGAGACCGCAGCTGCTGCACGCCGCGGCCCTCCAAAAGCTCCGGAATCACATATTCCCACGCGCCGAGCTGCTCCATAAGCCGCAAACCCTTGAGCACCGCGCCCTGTTCGCCGTAGCGCGCGTCGGACAGCAGTATTTTTTCCAGTTCGGCGCGCTTTCTTTCCTCCGCGATGTCCGAAAGCCCCGCCGCATTGCGCTTTGCCGCCGCGAATGTGTCGTCGTCGATCGCAAACCCCAATTCGCACGCAAACCGCACGAGCCGCAGCACGCGCAGCGCGTCGCAGCGAAGGATGTCGTCCGGGTCGCGGCTCGTCGTGCGGATCAGCCGCCGGTCAAGGTCGCCCAGGCCGCCGGTCGGGTCGGCGACAGCGCCCGTGCTCAAATCCGCGTACAGCGCGTTGACCGTAAAGTCGCGGCGGAACGCGTCGCTCTCCAGCGTCCCGCCTAGGCGCACGCTGTCCGGCCTGTGCCGCCCGCCCTGCGCGTACGTGTCCGCGCGGAACGTCGTGTGCTCGACCATTAGGCCGAAGCCGTGCAGCTCGACCGTGCCCATATCCTTGGCCTTCTCGATCACGCGCACACCGCGTTCCCTGCACAGCGCCGCCGCCTCGTCCGGCAAAAGCGCGCTCGCGATGTCGATATCCGACGGCGGCAGACCGAGCAGGACGTTGCGCACATACCCGCCGACCAGATAAGCCGAAACGCCCGCGTCCGAAAAGACGCGGGCCAGTTCCGCTAATTTGTCGGGAATCAAAATCCGCATAAAAACTCTCAGTCGGTCCGGTTGAGCGGGGGACACGGGGAACGTTTCTTCCTTTTCTTTCGCGAAAGAAAAGGAAGCCAAAAGAAAGCTGGGAAAGG
>CAZIRB010000140.1:1653-4814 GCA_964541695.1 uncultured Oscillospiraceae bacterium | reverse complement strand
AATAAACGGTCTTTGTCGGGCTCGATTTTAGTGCACCCCGGCGCTAATGCAGCCGGATCAATACGAATAAGACGACCTCAAATATGTTCGCGGCAAAATGCGAGAGCGCGCTGACCCACGCGTTTTTTGTCTTGTGGAAAATGACCCCGTACAGGACGCTGTTCATAAACGTGAAGGCGAGGCCAAATAAAACGATAACAATGTTCCCCTGCTTATAATGGCCCAGAGAAAACAGGAAAGAGGATATGAGCAGGGCGGGGACGACCGGCACGGCTTTGCTCAATTTGTTTTGGAAGAACGCCCTCCATGCGATTTCTTCGCCTAGGGCAAAAACGAAAAACAGCAGGATCGAGGAAGCGCTGATTTCGACCGGCACAAACGCTCCCGCCCTTGCCGTTTCGTACCGGATGTATTCCGGCAAAAACGCCATAGATAACAAAACGCAGACCGCATCCATGATGATCGGCATGGACAGCCAGAACCAGATCCTTTTATCCTTTAAGTTCGCGCCTATCGCCTTTATGTCAAGGCCGCTTCCGCGCATGGGCTGCCTTTCGATGATTTTATCGATAAAGAAAAAGACGATCCCGAGAATAATCGCGGCCGAAGAAAAGCTAAACCCGAACAGGTTGGTAAAAGAGACGATTGCCATGACGGACATGACGAGTATGGCGGGGACAGACGGTTTTTTTATGTTCTCCATTTTGTAACCTCCGGTTTTGATCGCACAAAGCCTATTATACGACTCGAAAAAATAAATGCAAAACCTATATATGGAAGTCTGCAACCTCCGGAGCTTCGTGGGTTTTGCGCTTTGAGGCTGCCGGGCGCTGAACAGCATTCCTCTCCGCGCAAAATGCGCCGCCCCACAGATTAGTCCCCTATACCCGCTGCGCGGCGCATGATATGATAAGGAAAATTCCCAAATACGGCGGAAGGAGAACGCGGATGGATATTCAGGTTAAGTATGCGACGATGATCGTACGGGATATGGACGAGTCGATCCGGTTTTATACGGAGGTCATGGGTTTTGCGGTGGACAGCCAGTTCAGGCCCCGGCCCGGGGTTCTGATTACCATGATGAGGGCCAAGGGGGACGCGATGGTGGAGCTCATTCAGGATGGGGCGCATGAGGCGGGGCTCTATTCCGTGGGAATGGTTGTGGAGGACCTGGACGCCACCATACAAGAGCTCAAATCCAAGGGCGCCAACATCACCATGGAGCCGGTCCCGACGCTGGCCGGCAGTCTGGCCTTTGTGGAGGACCCGAACGGGGTCCGGATTGCGCTGATCGAGCACAGATAATGTTCGCGCAAAAACGGAGCAATCGCAAGGTTGCTCTTTTTTTGTCCTGTCAATCGGGCGGGGGCAAGTTCCAAAACGGTCGACGGGGCAGGGGAGCATGGATCGTTAGCGTATGTCATCAACAGCGTCATGAACGGCACGGGCATACCAAAACCGCTCCCGGACAAACGCCGTCGACACAGCCCGCCGGCCGCCCGTCCGCGGCCGGTTCCGCCCGAAAACCCGATGTTCCGCAAACGCGGTTTGACACTGAAATATCCGTTTGATAGAATGACATAAATCGACAGATTGCGGGAGGCGTTATGAGGAGAACCGGATTGGCCGCCAGACCGATCACCCGGGCGCAAACCCGCCGCCGCTTGGCGCCGTCCCGGGTTTCCGCGCTCGTGCGGCTTGTCGACCCGCTGATCATGCGGCTGTATCTGCGCCTTGCGCTGAAGTTTTCCGCCATCGAAGTCCGCCGCCCCGGGCTGATCCTGGAGGCCCTGCGCGATTTTCAGGCCAAGCGCACGCGCCTGATCGTGGCGTTCCGCCACGCCTACGGCGACGAGCCGCAGCTGCTTTTCCATGTGTTCAACAGTGTCATACCGCGCCTGGCCAAGCGCGCCGGCAGCCCGCTTGCGCGCAGTTCCCGCATGCGCATGGTGCATGACTACGCCGTCCCGCTTTGGGGGGGCGCGTTCATCCGCTTTATCCTGCCGCGCGCGGGCGCCGTGCCGGTCTACCACGTCAAGACGGACATGGCCAGCATCAAGGAGATCCGGAGCATCGCGCTGGACGACCCGTGCCCGCTCGCGCTCGCGCCGGAGGGACAGATCTCCTACCACAGCGAGACGCTGCCGCGCATCGAGCAGGGCACGGCCCGCATCGGCTTCTGGTGCGCGGGCGATTTGGAGAAGGCCGGCCGCCCTGAAAAGGCGATGGTCCTCCCGCTCTCCATCCATTACCGCTACGACCCGCGCGACGAGCGGAAGGTCCGCTCCGCCGTTTCCCGCCTTTACAGGCTCTGCGGCCTGCGGCCTGTCCCTCTCGCGAAAAACGATCTTTTGGGCTTGCAGGCGAGCGTCGAGGCCATCGAGGCGCGCGTGCTGGAGTTTGCGGAGGCGTACTACAAAAAGGCGGGCGGCCCCGCTTTGCAGGAGCCGTCCCCGGGCGGCGCGGCCGATCCGCAAAGCCGCTGGGAATCGCTGCGGCAGGCGGCGCTGGACGCCGCGGAGCACGCGCTGGGGCTTTCCCGCAGCGGCGACGTGATGCAGCGCGTCTACCGCATCCGCCAGGAATGCTGGGACCGCATCTATCCGGAAACCCCGATCGAACGGCTCCCCAGAATTCCGCGGGCGCTTGCGCACCGGCGCGCAGGCGAAGCCTGGTATGCGATGCGCCACATGGAGCTCGTGGACCTGATGGCCTACCATGACGCCGCGTACCTTGCCGGCCGGACGGCTTCCGGCCCCACATTCGACCGCATGGTCGAGACCGTCGTCAACCTGCAGGACCTCTGCGCCCGCCTCATGGGGGGCAATATCACGACGCGCCCCAACGCCATCCGCAAGAGGGCTGTGCTCGTGCCCGGCCCCGCGATCGACCTTTCCGCCCGTTTGCCGGCATACCGACAAAACGCCAGGCAGGCGGCCCGGGAAGTGACCTGCGAGCTTGCCCGATCATTTGAAAACTGTATTGAGGAGTATCTCAATGAAAAAGAACGCTGACCAAACCGCCGCGCAGGCGGACGCCAAACTGCCGCTCCGCGTCAAGGCGGGGTTTGGGATCGGTGATCTCGGGGGCAACCTGTTCTTCACCGCGATGGGCTCCTACTCGCTCATATTCCTGACGGACATCGTGGGCATTCCGGCCGC
>CAZIRB010000140.1:0-1553 GCA_964541695.1 uncultured Oscillospiraceae bacterium | reverse complement strand
TTGTGTCCACGTTCTTCGGCGTGTTTCGCAACAAGGTCTACCTGCGGCTTGCTTGCGTGTATATGCTCAACCTCATCGGCATCACGTTCGTGCAGTCCATGATCGTCTATTACTTCAAGTATTTTTATAGAGCGGACGTTACGCTGGCCCTCCTGATCCTGCTCGGCGTGGCGATGCTCTGCGTGCCGATATCGGTGCTGGTGTCCAAGCGCGTCGGCAAGAAGCGCACCTATCAGCTCGCGCTTTCGATACTGTTTGTCGCCTGCGTGGCCATCTTTTCACTCGGGCACATCCTCGGCGTGAACTTTACGCTCGCGATGATGGTGTTTGCTGGCGTCGGCATCGGCTTTGGGTATGTGCCGCCGTTCGCGATGCTTCCGGACGTTATCGAGGTGGACGCCGTGCGCACAAAAAAGCGCAAGGAGGGCGCGTACTACGGGATGTGGACGTTCTGCTCGCAGGTCGGCGTGGCGGTGGCCGCCGCGGTCTCGGGCACGCTGCTGGAGCTTGCCAGATACATTACGCCCGCAACCGCCGAACAGGTCGTGACGCAGCCGGATTCGGCGATGTTCATGATCCGGATTCTGCTGGGTCCCGTCCCCGCGGCGATCTTCCTGCTGGGTGTGCTCCTGATGCACAGCTACCCGATCGACGAGAAGACGTACGACGCCATCATAGCGGAGGGGGAGACCGCCGAGGCGGCTGTGTGAGCGCCGCGGCAGGGATTTGGCTCGACACAAAAGAAAACCTCCGGACGGTCCGGGGGTTTTCGCCGTTTTGGGCCGGTCGCGGCTTGGTTGGCCGCTTTTTGCCGGGAAATGGGCATATATTGCTGACACGCCGCAATATGGATGGTATACTCATAATGATATCGTTGGCAGTTTGTACTTTCCCCGACCGACCAAGAGCAAAAAGGATTGAGTATGGGACAGGAAACCCGGCTTGGCGTCAAGGACCACCTGATGCGCTGCATCATTCTATCGTTCGGTCTTCTATTCCTCCTGCAGTATTTTCTTCGGAACGAGATCCTGCAATACGTCTGCTGCGGCCTGCTTCTGATCATTCTGTATCAGGGCATCCGGCTGCTGCCGAGGGTCAATCTCCTGGTGGTCGGAGGGCTGCTGCTGTTTGGCGCGGTGATCCTGCTGTGGAGCGGCGCCGGCCTGAAGGATTGGGTGAACGCTCTCATGCAAAACGCGAGCCTGGTGCTGTTGTTTTCGACCACGCCCATGCTGTCGCTGCCCTTTTTCTATGAGGATTACCAAAGCGAGCTGAAGGTCGTCGCCCAGACGAAGATGCAGAGCCTGCTCGCTTTCTGCGTCTTCACCTCGATCTGCTCCCATTTCCTGGGGGTGCTGATCAGCGTGGGCGCGCTCATCCTCATGTACGAGATCCTGCATCCGCACAGCAAAATGTATCAGGCCGAGGATATTTTCCTGACCACATTGGTGCGCAGCCATTGCTCCTCCGGCTTCTGGTCGCCGGCCTGGGCCTCCATGGTGATCGTCACCGCCGGCACCGGAATCGCCTGGCCGTCCCTGATTCCGCTGGGG
>CAZIRB010000139.1:0-4835 GCA_964541695.1 uncultured Oscillospiraceae bacterium | reverse complement strand
AAAAGCGGCCGGGGAACGGACGTTCTTTTCTTTCCGGAAAGAAAAGAACCAAAAGAAAGTCGGGAACAGTTCCGTGGGCTGCCCGCTATTTCCTTAGCTTTCTTTTGCTTCTTTTTCTTTCGCGAAAGAAGAAGAAGCAGAAAAAACTGCGTGTGGATCAGCCAACCCCCCGCGGTCAGTCCGCGTCCGAAACCGTGTGATTCACCCGGATGATCCGCCAGTCGTCCCGCTCCGGCCGGTATTCCATCTCCGTGATCCCGCAAAAGTCGATCCAGAACCGGTTCCTCCGGTACGGCGGCAGCCCCAGTACGAGGCAGGCGAGCAGGCGGATGTAGCCCTCGTGGCTGAACAGCAGCACGTCCCGCCCGTTTTGAATGATGTCCGCGAGCAGCGATTGCTGCCGGGCGTGCACCTCCGCGCCGTTTTCGCCGCCCGGGCACCGGACGTCCTTCGTGCAGCTGAAGAAGTCCGCGTAGAATTCCGGGTATTGCTCCCGCATCTGCGCCTCGGACAGGCCGTCGACGAGACCGGCGTCGATCTCGTTCAGCCGCCGGTCGACGATCGGGACAAGGCCCTTTTGCTCGGCCACATAGCGGGCGGTCTGCTTGGCGCGCAGGTATTCGCTCGTGTAGATCGCGGAAACGTCGATCGGTTCAAAATAGGCGCAGAGCCGCGCCGCCCGGGCCTCGCCGGGCTCGCTCAGCGGCTGGTCCCGCTGTCGCAGGATCGGGTTAAAATAAGCGCCCTCCGCTTTGTCGCCGTGCCGCACAATATAGATCCGCATTGTCCCCCTCCGGTCAAAATCCGTTTCACCATTATATAACGACGCAAGGCTCCCCGCCGCGCTTGTTCGCGGGAACCCCGCTTTTATCAATCAAACATAAACCGCTTTCAATGCGGCTGCGGCAGGTCAAATTCGGCAAAATACCCGCGGTATGCCTCAAATTCCTCCGGCGAGACGCGGGAAACGAAGCTCGGATGGCTACGGATCACATGCTCGTCCAGCTTATTGTACATGACGATCTCCCGCGCGGTCAGGTCGGGGGAGAACTGCTCGAAGAACAGATGGTAAGCTTCCCCGCTCGGCTCATAAACAAATCTTTCGACGCCCATGCAGCCCGTCTGATAGTCCTTCCACAGCCCCTGCAGCGAACCGGGATACCGGCCGTGCTCCGCATAATACGCCTCCAGATCCCGTATCAAGGCGGCGCTTCGGCCGATGGCGCGGTTTATGCTGTAGCTTTCGGCGGGAGCGATGCACGCGCACCGAACGGCGATAACGACGGCCGGGACGATCGCCAGATAGAGCGGAACAAAGCGGATCCTTTGAGCGGCGGAGTCCTTCGTTCGCCGGATCCGGGCGATGATTTTTAAAAATACGATGTACGCAAATACGGCAGGCAGGGCGATGCCGAGCGTCAACGAGCCCCTGAAGCTGCCGATGCCGCCCCACGCGGAGACGGAGGAGGCGATCACGACCAAGCACAGCGCCACCAAGGCCGCGATGGCAAAGCGGGCGCTTTTGGACGGAGTGGTCTCTCTTTTTTTGCGCCGCGCCCGTTCGTACAGCAGCCACGAAACGCCGATGGGAACGAGCGGCAGTGAAACAAAGCCCGCGATCTGCACGACGGCGGAGAGCATCATCGCCAAATGGTCATACTCGCCCGGAAAATAGGGAAGGAACGTCAAAAGGATGGCCAGCAGGCAAACGGCGACGATAGAGATACCGTGCGGCCAAAGGCCCGGTATCAGAGGTTTGTTTGCTCCCGAAGGAACCGCCGCGCTCTCGCCAAGCTCCATGCTTTATTCGCCTTTCCATTCGTTTGCAACCGGCGCCGCATAATATGGAACCATGCACGCTATGCATGCGCCGAGCGCGCGCCGGGGCGCTTTTTGTCCGCTTTTGCCGCGTACCCGGGCGCGTTGCCCGCCCGGTCGCTCGGCGCGCGCAAATCGCGCCGTCAGTTAAGCGTGCCGGTCAGCGTTCCGGAAAACGCGTCGTCGCCCGGATGGATTCCGATGTAGGCCTTTACCTGCCCGCCGGTGATCAAAAAGCAGACGTCGGCCGGCATATCGTACGCCTCGTCGGATATGGAGCCTTCGCCTTCGCTGCGGTACCCATGGAGATGCGCCCACGCGTGATTTCGCATGACCATGTCGATCGTGCCGATCGCCATCTGATCCGCCTTTGCCGGCACGCTGCCCCAGCGCGCTTCGCAGTCCGCTTCGTTGAACTTGACGACCTCGAGGCTGGCGGAAGCGGCCTCGATCGTGTAATCCAGATAACCGGCGTCGAACGTCTCCTCCGGGTTGGCCGCCTCCAGCAGCCGCTTCAGCTCCGCTTCGTCCATGGCGCTCGTGTACAGGATCTTGCCGGTATAGACGCCTGTGGCGTCCTTGCCGCCGGCCTTGTTCATCGAGACGTAGAGGTTGACATGGTAGGTGGCGCCCGCGACGGTGAGCGTGACGGAATCGTCCACGCTCAGCACCCAATCGGCGTTGCCGGCCGTAGCCGTGGGCGTCGGTTTCTGCGTGGGCGTCGGCGTGATGGGGATGAGCGGCGCGAGCTCGGAGGAAGGCGCGGGGGTCGCCGTGATGGGAATGAGCGGCGCGATCTCCGTGGTGGGCGTCGGCTGCAGCGCCTGCTGCGCGCCCGAAAGGAAGCCGGTCTTGGCGGGGCCCGCGCAGCCCGCAAGAAGCGCGATAAGCAGCAGCGGCAGTACGACCGACAGCGCAAAGCGTTTTCCGTTCATGTTCAATCCCCCTTCGGTTGTCACTTAATTATCATCATAAGAATGCAAATCAACGAAAATGAACTTGCCCGCACCCTGCCGCAGCATCTTTTTTATTATAATGCACGGGGGACCGGCAGTAAAGATATGCTATAAGCCCGGCCGGGTCAGAGCCCGGCGGACCGCCGCCCGCCATGGCGTTTTGCGCTGTTCGGCTACTGCTCGTCGAGCGCCTGCGTAATCAGCGACGAGGCGATCCGCAGCGCATGGATCCTGTTTCTCAGCAGCGTCCGCTGCGAGACGCCCAGCGTCGGCTTTTCCTGCACTTTTTCGCACTTATAGATCATCGAAGCGATCGCGCGCAGCGCTTCATTCAGCTCCTCTTTGGTAAACCGTTCCATAGTAACCTCCAACCTCCGTGTATGCGATCCGTTCCGGCGGCCCCGCTTCCGTGGCGCGATAGGGCGGGGAAGCCGCAAGCGCCGGTTCTTGACCGGATTATATGACTATTATATCAGAAGCGGTGTATCGCCGTCGCCGCCGCGTAACCGCCGTGCCAGCATGTCCCAGTCCTGCATAAAGAGGCGCATCAGGTTCGGCCGCCGGCGAACCGCCAGCGGGTGATAGGAGACCATGCAGGGATAGCCCAGTATACCATGCCAAGCGCCCCGCAGGTCCTTGACGTGCGCCTCGGGGTCGTCAAACATCGACTGCACGACCGTGTCCCCGAGGCATACGAGGTATTTTGGGCGCAGCGCGTTGATCTGCCGGACGAGGAACGGTTTGCTGAACGCGCGGACCTCCGCCCTGTGATAGCGGCGCAGGGGCCTGCATTTGAGCAGATAGGTCAGGTAAACGTCGTCCGGCGACAAGTTCGCCCGATGGATCGCCTCCTGCAGCGTTTGCCGCGTCCCGCAGACGTATTCGGCGCCGTCCTTGTCCTCGCGCGCGCCGGGGTTGTCCAGTATCACCAGAACGGGCGCGCCGGGGTTACCCTCCCCCCAGATCACGCGCGACCGGTTTGTGCAGATTTCGCATTGCGCGTAGCGCGCGGCCTCCGCAGGCGACGTATCCTCCGGCCAGACCGCCGGCTCAAAGCGAGGGTCCATATCGGTTTCTCCCAGGCCCGCCGGAATATTAAGGCGCGGTTTTTGCCCGGCCCGGCGCGCGGCATGTTTTATTATGCCGCCCCGATTTCAAAATGTTTGACACGCGCCCGGTTTTGGCATATATTGGTGCCGCGCAGATGGGAAATACCGAATGGGGAAGGAAATTGCTCAATATGGATTCACCGGGCAAACTGTATGCGTTTTTGGCTCTGCTCCTGCTGCTGCCCACGCTGGCGTTCGGCGTATGGCTTCATTTTGCGGGCAAGCCGTACGGCAACGCGCTCTTTACGCTGCACAAGCTAGCCGGCCTCGCCACCGCCGTTTTGAGCGCGCTGTTCGTTTTCCGCGCGCTCAGGAGCGTCCCGCCGACGGGCGCGATCGTGATCCTGCTGATCGCCGCGGCGCTGGCCGTACTGGCGCTGTTTGCCTCGGGCGCGTGGATGAGCGCGGGCAGCGGCCCGCTCTCGCTCCCAAAGGTCATGCACATTATTGCCACGGTCGTGTTCATCCTCGCCTGCGGGGGAGCGGTTTTTCAGCTTCTCGGCAGGCTGCGATAGCCCGCTTCGCGGGCTTTGGGGCGGGCGGCGCGGCGGAGGGGCTTACATCTTCGCCGTGCGACGCTCCCCATGCGCGGTAATATGATAAGCTATTGCGGTTGTGCGCCGTGCAACGCTCGCGCGAGCTAGAGGAATGGCGTCACATCCGTATTTTGCTGTCGAAATACTGTTCCGTAAAATGGATTTGTTTTTTGATTTCCTCCATTAAAAAGCCAATGAAGCTTGTCTTTCTCGGTTGCATGCCTTATCGAAAACATATTTGGCCTTCCGAATGCATCTTTTGCTGTAATGGCAGCTGACATTTACATAAAGCAGTGAATTGGTTTTTATATTTATTGTCTTATCCTTGCCTGCGTTTATCTGTGCGCTTGTTTCCGTCGGAGCAGGCACATCAGATGATGCCGGATTGCCAGCGTTATTTCCGCAAGCTGTCAGGC
>CAZIRB010000138.1:0-4913 GCA_964541695.1 uncultured Oscillospiraceae bacterium | reverse complement strand
GACGTGCTCGGCGCGGTGATCGAGCGATCGTCCGGCGTGCGCGTGGACGCGTTTTTGCGCGAGAATATCTTCGGGCCGCTCGGCATGCGCGACACGGGCTTTTCCGTGCCGCAGGAGAAGCAGGGGCGAATCGCGGCGTTTTACGGCCGCGGCGCGGACGGCGTAACGGTGCAACAGGCCGATCCGGTGCCGGTCACGGGGCTGTCGTTTGCGGAACCTGCGCGCGAGCCGGCGTTTTGTTCGTGCGGCGCGGGGCTGTACGCCACGCTCGACGATTACGCGGCGTTTGCCGAGGCGCTGCTCGGCCACGGCCCGCGCATCCTCGGACGCAAGACGCTCGAATTTCTGCGCACGAGCCGCATGGACGCGCGCGTGCGCGCGCAGTTCTCAATGGTTAATCTGCGCGGCTACGATTACGCGAACCTCGTCCGCATCCTGCGCGATCCCGCGCTGGCTTTAACCAACGGCAGCGCCGGCGAGTTCGGCTGGGACGGCCTGCCCGGCTGCTACTTCCTCGTCGATCCCGCCGAGGAGCTCACGTTCGTGTACATGCAGCAGCTCCGCGAGGGCCCGGACTGGACGCTGCGCAGAAGGCTGCGGCAGGCAATTTACGCGGCGGTGGAGTAGCGGGGGATGCGCGGGCGGCGACGGGGGACGGAGTGACGGCTTTGTTGTTGCAGGGGTTTCACCCCTGCACCCCACCAAAGGGGGAAACCCCCTTTGGAAACCCGGCAAAGGGGTTCTAAAAGAGATATTCCTTTCGCATCTTTTGCTTCTTTTCTTTAAGAAAAGAAGCGGGTGTTTGCGGGCGGAGCCCGCAAAATCAAATATCCAGGCTTTATAAGCAGGCCGGCGCGTTTCCGCGCCGGCTTGGCTTATCAAGGATCTTACGCAGAGGCGTTGCCCCTGCACCCCACCAAAGGGGGAAACCCCCTTTGGAAACCCGGCGAAGGGGTTCTAAAAGAGATATTCCTTTCGCATCTTTTGCTTCTTTTCTTTAAGAAAAGAAGCGGGTGTTTGCGGGCAGAGCCCGCAAAATCAAATATCCAGGCTTTATAAGCAGGCCGGCGCGTTTCCGCACCGGCCTCGTCCTGTCAAAAACAGCCCTTTTATGCGCTCACTCCTTTACCTTATATCATACACGCTGCGCGCGGACACGGCGGCGGCCGAGCCGCGCAGGATGCGCACGCGGCGCGTTCCGGCGTCCATATCGAAGAAGTTGTCCTCGAGCACGACGTCGCCGTCGCAGACGAGCTCGACGCTGCGCGCGTAGGCGGCGGCGGTCACGATGATCCCGTCCCCGTCAAGGCGGGCGGCTAGACGCGGGTCCGCGAAGCGGAAGTGCTTGGGCGGGCAGAAGAGCGCGCTGCCGCGGCTAACGGTTTCACCGCCGGACTCGAGCGCATAGCTGAGATACGCGCCGTACGCGTCGATATCAGCGCAGTCGACGGGCTCGAGCCAGAGCGCGGAGAGCGGATGCACGCTGACGCTGACGGCGTCCTCGCGCAGCACATGCGCGTCGGGCGAGCGCAGCGACCAGCGCACGACGCCGGCAAACGGCGCGCGCGTCTCGTTGCTGACGTTGAGGCGCGCGGAGAGCGCGGGCGGCGGCGCTTCGTCGTTGACGCTCGCGCGCTGCGAGAGCAGGCCCTCCTCGTGGCAGGAGAGCAGCACGGGCGCGAAGAAGCGCTTCATATAATAGTGCAGCGCTTTCCAGCGGCCGAAGTAATCGATCGACGACCAACTGGCCACGGGCCAGCAGTCGTTCAGCTGCCAGATGATCGCGCCCATGCATTCCCCGCGGTGCCTGCGCCAGTGCTCGACGCCGTACTGCATGGCCTGCGCCTGCAAAAGCTGCGACGCGTAGACGAGCGTATCGAGGTCGCGCGGGTAGAGGTACATCTGCGACAGGTACGACACGATACGGCCGTTGGCGGTGGCGTTGCGCTGGTGCTTCTCCATCACGTAGGAGAACGCGTTGCGGTCCTCGGGCAGCGTGAACGACTCGATCGTGCGCATGGCGGGGAACGACTGGAAGCCGAACTCCGACACATAGCGAAAGCGGTGGTTGCGGTAGTCCGTAAACGGCAGCAGGCCGTGCCAGACCGCCCAGTAGTGCACGTCGCCGCGCGTCTCGTCGTTGGGCAGATCGAAGCTGCCGCCGCTCGACGGGCTGGCTGGCCAGTAGAAGGTCTGCGGGTCCTCGGCGCGAAGGATCTGCGGGATGATGTACTCGTACATCTTGATGTAGTCGGCCTTCTGGCGCGGCTTGGACACCCAGACGCCCTCTGCCACGAACTGCTCCATCTCGTTGTTGCCGCACCAAAGGCCGAGGGACGCGTGATGGCGCAGCCGCCGCACGTTGTCGGCGATCTCGGCGCGGATGCTGCGCTCAAAATCATCGGTGAGGTTGTACACCGCGCAGGCGAACATGAAGTCCTGCCACACGATGAGCCCAAGCTCGTCACAGGCGTCGTAGAAAAAGTCGTCGGGATAGTAGCCGCCGCCCCAGACGCGAATTGCATTGAAGTGCGCGGCCTTCGCGTCCTCGAGCAGGCGGCGCGTGCGCGCGGGGTTAACGCGCGAGAGGATGTTGTCCTCCGGTATGTAGTCCGCGCCCATGGCAAACACGTCCACGCCGTTGACGCGGTGGCAGAACGACTCGCCGGACGCGTCCTTTTCGCGGTGCACGGTCATCGTGCGCAGTCCGATGCGCTTCTCCCAGGTATCGGCGATTTGCCCGCCGGCCGACGCGGTCACGGCCAGCGTGTACAGCGGCTGGCCGCCGTAGCCGTTCGGCCACCAGAGCGCGGGATCGTCTACGGTCAGCGCGCAGTCTTCGCCGGAAGCCGTGAATACGCGCCCGTCCGGCCCGGTCAGTGTGACGGCGACCTGCGGCTTCGCGCCGGAATAGCACGTCACGTCGGTTCGCACGCGGAGCGTCACGCGGCCGGGTTCATGCGTCTGCTCGGCGTAGACGCCGCCGATGCGCGCGCTCGTGACGCCGACAAGCCCGATCGGGCGCCAGATGCCCGCGTCCGGGAGCCGCGGGCCCCAGTCCCAGCCGAACATGCAGTGCGCCTTGCGCAGCAGCGGGAAGCCGACCATCGCGTCGGTCGTGCCGTCCGCCGGGTCGGCCGCGTAGGCGGCTTTGATATAGCGCGTCGGGGACGAGAACGCGACCGAAATCGTGTTTTCGCCGCGGGAGAGCAGCCCCTTTACGTCCGCCTCCCACGTGCGGTGCATGTTGTCCGCATCGAGCACGGCCGCGCCGTTGACAAACACGCGCGCGAGCGTGTCGAGCCCTTCGCAGCGAAGCAGCACCGCGTCGCAGGCAAGCAGCTCGTCCGACACCTCGAACGCGCGTTCGTAGCGGATCTCGTCAAATTCCATGCGCGCGAGCGCGTCCGCCTCGTTGTCGCGCCAGAACGGGTCCTCGAGACGGCCGTTTGCGAGAAGGTCCGCGTAGTATGAGCCGGGTACCGCGGCGGGGAGGATCTCGCCGTCCAAAACAAGGCGCCACGCGCCGTCGAGCGATTGACGAATCATCGTTGCAGCATCCTTTCCAAATCGATTGTTGTGCAAAATATAAAATCCGACAGGAGATTACGAAAACGTTCAAGCCATTCTAGACCGCCGGGGACGCCCCTGTCAATTCGGGCGTTTGAAATTTGTAAGATTCAACAAAGAAACGGTCGCCCGCGGTAAAATGCGCCGGATTTTTCGCAAAAAAAGTGCGTTGCCGCATGGGCGCACCGGTCGAATCGCGGCGCGCCGCCCCGCCGATACGGCAAAGGATTCCTCTTGACAGACGCGGCGCATAGGAGTATAATGATTACGAAAACGATTAAGTAAGCGTTGTTTCGTAGATTACGCAGATCATTTGGCGCGCAAAGCGGAAATTTTAATGAAAAAAGGTAAAAGACGCGGATGGTGACGATCAAGCAAATCGCGGAAGCATGCGGTGTGTCGACCGCTTCGGTGAGCAAGGCGCTCAACGGCGCCTCGGACATCGGCGTGGACACGACCGAGCGCGTGCGCGCAAAGGCCCGCGAGCTTGGATACTTCCCAAACGCTGCCGCCCGCGCGCTCAAGACCAAGCATTCGCACAACATCGGCGTGCTCTACACCGACGGCACCAACAGCGGACTGACGCACGAGTTCTTCTCGCTCATCCTCAACAGCTTCAAGGTCGAGGCCGAAAAGCTCGGCTACGACGTCACGTTCATCAGCCGCAACATCGGCGATACGAGCATGAGCTACCTCGAGCACTGCCGGTACCGCAACTGCGACGGCGTGATGATCGCCTGCGTGGAGTTTACGGACCCGTCCGTGGCGGAGCTCGTGTCCGGCGGCATCCCCGCAGTGACGATCGACTACGTGTTCGACAACTGCGGCGCGATCCTTTCGGACAACGTGCAGAGCGTGCGCGACCTCGTGCTGCACATCCACGGCAAGGGGCATCGGAAGATCGCGTTCATCCACGGCGAGGACACGGCGGTCACGCGCTTCCGCCTGGCGAGCTTCCACAAGACCTGCGAGGAGCTCGGCCTGCGCATACCGGACGAGTACGTCGTGCAGGGACGCTACCACGACCCGCGCGTAAGCGGCCTGGCCACGCGGCAATTGCTCGCGCTCAAGAACCGGCCGACCTGCATCATGTATCCGGACGATTTCTCCTACATCGGCGGCATGAACGAGATCGAGCGGCAGGGCTTAAGCGTGCCGGACGACATCAGCGTGACGGGCTACGACGGCATCTACCTCAGCCGCGTTTTGCGCCCCAAGCTGACCACGCTTAAGCA
Source organism: uncultured Oscillospiraceae bacterium (assembly GCA_964541695.1). Taxonomy (GTDB): domain Bacteria; phylum Bacillota; class Clostridia; order Christensenellales; family CAG-138; genus CAZKGE01. The sequence goes on along the minus strand of CAZIRB010000138.1, from coordinate 108 downwards.
GGACTCCGACAGCATCGGCGTACAGGCGGCGCGCTCGCTCGTTTCCGCTATCGACAACCCCAAGACCTACATCCCGCAGCGGATCGTGGTGCCGGGCATCGTCTGGGA
>CAZIRB010000137.1:0-5122 GCA_964541695.1 uncultured Oscillospiraceae bacterium | reverse complement strand
CAGCGCGCGAATGTTTCCTGCATTGCCCATGTCTAAGTTGCCACCTTCCCAGTTCAATACGGCGTTTGTGCCGGCAATTAGTATATCAGATTCTATCGTTTTTTTCAACTTACACACGTATGATTCAAAAAATTGTACGCCGGTGAAAATAAACACTTTCATCATGCGCGGTTTGTTGCATCGGCGCGGGTGTACACCGGCGTCACCCGCGCCGGAGACGGCCGGCAGCAGGGGCGGGGGACGGGGAAGGGCGGAGGGAGACGAGGGACGTTTACGGGGCTCCGCCCCACCCCCCCGCCAAAGGGCCGAAGGCCCTTTGGAATCCCAAAGCAAAAGCGGCCGTTTGCGGCCGCTTTTTGTCAGGATTTAAGGTGTTTTGGGGTTCCAACTTAATTTAACATTCCCCTCCCGGGGTTTCCAAAGGACCCCGGCCCTTTGGCAGGGGTTTGGGGACGGAGTCCCCAACGTTTTCCGTCTTCCGTTCCGTTTTCCGTCTTCCGTCCTCCGTCCTCCGTCCCCCGTCCCTAATTCCCCATTTCGATGCTGATGCTGGTGAACACAACGAGCAGGTCGTCGACGGCGAGCGCGGCCTTATCCGCGCCGGCCTTGTCGACGACGAGGCCGCCCCGGTCCATCATGAGCAATCGGTCGCCGTACTGGACGGCGTGGCGCAGGTTGTGCGTGACCATGATGGTCGTGATGCCGCGTTTTTGAATCAGCCGGTCGGTCAGCTCCATGATGGTCTCGGAGGACCTGGGGTCGAGGGCGGCGGTGTGTTCGTCGAGGATGAGCAGCTCAAGGTCGGTCATGGTCGCGATCACGAGCGCGAGCGCCTGCCGCTGGCCGCCGGAGAGCGTGCCGACCTCGGCGTCGAGCCGGTTCTCGAGGCCCATGCCGCACTGCGCGAGCAGCTCGCAAAAATGATCGCGGCGGGTCTTTTGCACGCCGCGGCCGAGGCCGTAGGGCCTGCCCTTGTTGTCGGCGAGGGAGAGGTTCTCGCGTATGGTCAGATGCGCGCAGGTGCCGGCTTTCGGGTCCTGGAACACGCGGCCGATCTTCTTTGCGCGCGTAACGGCGCTCTGCGCGGTGATGTCGCCGCCGGCAAACAGGATGCTGCCTGCGTCGGGGAATATCGTGCCGCAGACAAGGTTGAGCAGCGTGGTCTTGCCGCTGCCGTTGGAGCCGACGACGCTGACGAACTGCTTTTCCGGCACGGCGAGCGAAAAGCTGGAGAACAGCCGCATCTCGTCGGGCGTACTGGTAAGGAAGGTCTTATCGATGTTAACAAGCTCAAGCAGCATGGGCGGCCCTCCTTTTGACAAGCGGCTGATTGCCGAAACGCAGCGCGAGGACGAACAGCACGGCCATCAGGAGCTTGAGGTACTCCGTCGGCAGGCCGAGCGCGAGGGCGGCGGAGAGGCAGGCCTTGTAGGCGACGCTGCCGATGATAACGGCGGTGGTCGCGCGCACCTTGCGCGCGCGCTGGAACAGGCTCAGGCCGATGATGACGGAGGCCAGGCCGAGCACGACCATGCCGACGCCCATCTGCTGGTCGGCGGAGCCCTTCGCCTGCGCGATGACGGAGCCGGACAGCGCCGCAAAACCGTTGCCGAGCGCGAGGCCGATGATCTTACTGTTGCCGGGGTCGCAGGCGAGCATCGTCACGTACCCGGCGTTGTCGCCGGTCGCGCGCAATAAAAGCCCGCACTTGGTCCTAAGGAAGGCGTCGAGCAGGAGCTTGGCCGCGATCACAATGACGAGCGACACGATCAGAATCCGCAGGTTCGCGCCGCCGATGCGCTCGGGCAGGAGCGACGCGGGGAACGCGGTGAACACCGTGGGCCTGCGGAAGAACGACGCGACGCTGTTGCCGCCGTTGAAAGCAAACAGCAGCACGAGGTTGATCGAGAGCAGACCGGTGTAGACGAGAATCCCGCATAGAAGCGCCCGGATCTTCAGCTTGACATGCAATAGCCCCGTCACCGACCCAAACAGCGCCCCCGCGGCAAACGCGACGAGCAGGCACAGCCACGGGTTGACCCCGTGCAGGATCAGAATGCCCGTCGCAACGGCGCCGAGCGGCATCGTGCCGTCGACGGAGAGGTCGGGGAAGTCGAGGATGCTGTAGGTCAGGTACACGCCGAACGCGAGCAGCGCGTAGAGCAGCCCCTCCTCCAGCGTGACCTTGAGCACGTTCAGAACGACATCCATGCGGGCTTCACTCAATCCTTTCCCGGGTTTTTACTGCGCGTTGGTCGTGACCATGGTTGCATCTTTATACGCGTCGGGCAGCGTCAGGCCGAACGCGGCGAGCACTTCTTGGTTGATCACCGGCACGGCGTCCGTAATCGTGCGTACGGCCATCTTGGCCGCGTCCTCGCCGCCGAGGATCAATGCCGCCATCTCACCGGTCACCTTACCGAGCGCGACGTAGTCGAGGCTGACGCTGGCCAGGCACCCGTTTTTGACCTGCTCCTCCTCGGAGCCGTAGACCGGAATGCCCGCAGCGTTTGCCTGTTCGAGCAGCACCTGGAGATTGCTGACGACGTTGTTGTCGGTGAAGTTGTTGACGCAGTCCACCTTGGCCGAAAGCGATGCCGCAGCCTGCGGGATGTCGGCCGCGCCCTGCACGCCCTCGGACACGATCGTGAGATTGCGCGTTCCCGCAAGCTCGTTGAGCGTCTTGAGCTGCGAGACGGAGTTGGCCTCGCTCGTGGTATAGAGCACGCCGATCGACTTGACGTCCGGCTGCAGCGTCGTGATCAGGTCGAGCTGCGCGCTCAAGTCGAGCACGTCGCTCGTGCCGGTGCACGCGCTGCCGGGCGCTTCAAGCGAGTCGACGAGACCGGCCGCGACCGGGTCGGACACCGCCGAGAACAGCACCGGAATGCCCGCGCCGGAGGCCGCGGCGTAAGCCGACACCGCGGCCGGGGTCGCGATGGCGATGATCAGGTCGTAGTCCTTGGCGACCATGTTCTTGGCGATCGTGTCGCAGGTCGCGCTGTCGAAGTTGCCGTTCTGCAGGTCGATCGTGACGTTCTTGTCCTGCCCGAGCACGGCGGCGATGCCGGCGTAGCAGTTGTCGAGGCTCGGGTGGCTGCCAAACTGCAGCACGCCGACGGTGAAGGTTCGATCGGCGGCGGCCGGCGCGGCCTTGCAGCCGGAGAGGACGGAGAGCGCGGCAAGCAGCGCAAATACGAGCGCGGCGAAAGTGCGTACGGAACGTTTCATGGGGATACTCCTTTCAAAATGGCCGTTTTTGTGCGGGGCTGGCGGCGGGGTCCCGTTTCTCGTCAGCCGCGCCATCGCCTGCCGGGTTTCATTCGTTTCATAGCCGGTCCCTCCCAAATGTGCAAATAAAAAGACTCCTGTCCTAAAAATAGGACAGGAGCCTGAGCCTGCGGTGCCACCTATGTTCGCCCGCGATCAACGCGAACGCACTCTGCCGCGTACCATCATACGCGCTCCGCTGTAACGTGCGGGAGACGTTCCGGATCGTCCCGTTGCCGGGAGTTATCGGACCCTCGTGAGCCCATTCGTCGATCGCTTGGCGGCCGGATTCACACCATCGCCGGCTCTCTTGGCGCCTCGCGGACGACTACTCTTCTCAGTCGCCGGTTTGCGTTTTTTGTATCGTAGCATCCGACGCTGCGCTTGTCAACAAAAAAATCGTATATTTTCCCCGGGAGGCGAATGCGCCGCTCGGTTGGACCTTGCTCTTACTGCGCCGCCGCCTGCTGATCCGCGGCCTTAACCCGGTCCGCCGCGCGCACGGACAAAAACGCAAACAGCGGATTTAATGCGCCGAGCACGCTGCTCAATAGCAGAGAACCGTACTGCCGTGCGCCGTAGAGCACCGCGGACGCCGCCGTCGAAAACTGCGCCCACAGGATCAGCCCCGCGGCCAGCACGACGACGTACAGCCCCGCGCGCCTCCCGCAAAGCAGCAGCACGTAGCCGGCGAGGCCTGCGACGGCGAGCAGAATCTGCGCGTTGAACACGATGGCGCCGTGCATCCGGCCGGCGAACCCGAGCATGAACGCGAACGAGAAGGCCATGCCGATCGTCGCGAGGATTACCCACGCAAGGCCCAGCCCGCGCAGCTTTACGCGGGGCGCCCACGCGCTGCAAAGACCGCGGAGGACGGCAAACACGCCGAACATGCCGGCCGCGGGCACGAGCACGCCGAAGATAAGCGCAGCCTGGGCGCGGGCCGGCATCTGTGCGCTTAGCGCCACGACCTGGCGCAGCACGGGGAAAAGGCCGACGGTGAGATAGGCAACCGCGCCCGCGGCGCCGGCGGACAGGAATCGCCGTTTTTCCGGCCGGCTCTTTGGCAGGAGGCGGCCGACGAGCGCCGCGACGAGCAGCGCGAGCACGGCGGCCAGCAGGATGTACCCGAGCTGCCTGCCGAGCGGCACGGAGCGAAAACTGAACACCTTCGTCAGCGGGAACCGCCCCGCGGTCATGCGGACCAGCATCGTGATGTTGTAGCTGACTGCGCTCAAAAACACGCCGGCCAGTCCGGACACAACGCCCAGGAGAACGGGTTTTAATCCGCGCTGCAGCACGAGATACTGGCCAGCCGCCAGCACGGCCGCGGCGAGCAGCGCGTACGTCTGCGAACTGGTGATCATGCGGACGCCGAGCCGCGACTCGTACAGAAGCAGCGCGAAGAAACCGAGCGCAAACACGAGCGCTGCAACCGCTGCTCGAATCGGCCGCGCCGGGGACGGTTCGAGAGCCGCCGCCGGCTCCTCCTGGGAAACGAGGGTTTGCTGGTAAGCGCCGAAGTTAATGAACATCGTCGGATTCCCTTCCTTTTTTACGAGATTTTAAGTCGATTGGCGGCGGGATTTGCGCCTGCCGCCGGTATCAATAGTATAGCAGCCGAAGCGCGGTCAAAGGTGTGCAGGGAGCACACATTCGGCGCGAAGCGATTGAAAACCGTTGACAGTTACAATCGATTTTTGGTATAACGAACAGCGAGGAATGAAGTTCTCCTCGCGCGTGATACGCCGAACCGCTCAAAAGCTGATGACTTCTGTAAATTCGTTTGCAGAAAGCGTCGGCTTTTTGCATGCAAAGGGAGAGGAAACATGTTGGAGTTTGTGATCGTCGG
>CAZIRB010000136.1:0-5142 GCA_964541695.1 uncultured Oscillospiraceae bacterium | reverse complement strand
AAACTTAAAAAGCAGCCTTGAAAGGCTGCTTTTTGATTTGGGTTTCCAAAGGGGGTCTCCCCCTTTGGCGGTGGTTTGGAGGCGGAGCCTCCAACGTACCTTTCCGTCCCCGATTCCCCGCCCTTACCTGAGCTCCTCCGCGGTCACAACGCCCTCGTTCAGCGCGGCAACCTTGCGCTCGGAGTAATAGCCGGCGAGCGCGGCGTTCATATACGGCGTGACGAAGAAGATCTGCAGCAGGCCGAACGTGAGCACGCTCAGCAGGATCCAGCCGATGAAGCTCAGGCCCATCACGAACAGCTCCCACTTATGCCCCTTCATCATGCGCATCGACACCTTCAGCGCGTCGGTCGCGGTCACTTTCGGGCAGTCGGCCAGAATGTACGGCGTCAGCGCGTAGGAAAAGCTCTTGATGACGCCGGGGACCACGAACAGCAGCGACCACAGGAAAATGAACAGCTGCATCCAGAGATAGCCGCCGAGATTGCGGCCGAAGTTATTAAAGCCCGTGTTGAACATGACGTCGAAATCCGCCTGCATGCCGCGGTACAGCGACAGCGAGAAGAACCCGAGCCCGACCAGCATCGGCCCCGCCAGAATGAGGCCGCCGATGCCGGGCAATATGGACGACGCGGCGCCGATCAGCAGCATCGCCACGACGTTGACCCCGACGCCCATCCAATAGTTGCCGTAAAATGCCTGCTTGGCCTGCAGCTTGATCTCCTGCCTGGTTTTCATAAACGAACATTCCCCCTCTTCTTGCGCGACCAGTATACCACAGCCCGGCCGCAGCGTCATCAACCTTTTTTGCCGCGGCAAAACGAGCCGCTCAGCACGCGTCGCGCAGCTTTTTGACGCGGTTGATCACGCGCGCGCCGATCGGGATCGATAGAATCAGCGTCAAAACGTCCGCTGTGGTCTGCGAAAGCTGGATGCCAAGGAGCCCCAGCGTATGCGAGAGCACCCACAGCGCGGGCAAAAAGAACGCGCCCTGCCGCGCGATGGCCATTAAGCCCGCCTCGAACGCGTCGCCGATGTTCTGTGAGAACATATTCAGTATGATCGTCCAGCCGATCAGCGGGAATATCATGCACTGGTACCGCAGCGCGCGCGCGCCGATGGCGATCACCGCGGGATCGTCGCGGAACACGCTCACGATCGGACCGGCGAATATAACGCCCGCCGCGCAGATCGCGGTCATGCCGATCACCGTCACGCGCACGGAGAACCAAAAGCCCTTGAGCACGCGGTCGTAGTTGCCCGCGCCGTAATTATAGCCGCACACGGGCTGGAAGCCCTGGCCGAAGCCGAGCGCGGTCGAGTTGACGAGGCTCATGATGCGCGACACGATCGCCATGGCCGCAATCGCGGCGTCGCCGTACACGCCCGCCGCGCGGTTTAAAAATATCGTCGCGACGCTGTTTAAAATCTGCCGCGCGAACGTCGGGAACCCGCCGCGCCAGATCTCGGCAAGGAGCGCGCGCGTGGGCGTGAAGTTTTTCCACTTGATCGGGATGTTCCCGCGCCGGCCGGTCATCCACAGCAGGATAAAGAAGCTGACCGCCTGCGAGATCGCCGTCGCAAGACCGGCGCCGCCCGTGCCCATGTGGAACACGAAGATAAACAGCGGGTCGAGGCCGATGTTCAGCACCGCGCCGATGGCGATGCCGATCATGCCGCTGGTCGGGCTGCCCTGCAGGCGGAGCTGGTTGTTCAGCGCCATCGACGCCGACATGAACGGCGTGCCGATCAGGATATAGAGCATGTAGTCCGCAGCGTACGGCAGTATCGTCTCGGTCGCGCCGAGCAGGCGCACGATGGGCTTTAAGAAACTCACGCCGACGATCAAAAACAAAAGCCCCACGCCGAAGCACGCGAAAAAGCCCGTCGCGAGCATGCGCGCCGCGTCGTCGATCTTGCGCGCGCCGAGGCAGCGCGAGACGTAGTTGCCCGAGCCGTGCCCGAACAAAAGCCCCGTCGCGAGCGTGACCGCGCTGTACGCGTAGACGATGCCGATCGCGCCGGACGCGCTCGTACCGAGAAAGCCCACAAAGAACGTGTCCACCAGGTTGTAGATCGCCGTAATAAGCATGCTGACAATGCCCGGCACCGCCATGCGCACGATCAGCTTCTTGAGCGGTCCCGTGGTCAGAAGCGTGAATTTATCCGTCTGTTCCGTCTCGAATACGCCTTCTTCCGGTTTGTAATGTGGATATGCCGCAGCAACCACACCATTTTAACACGCGGCCCGCGACATTTCAGCAGTTTTTCAGATTTTTTTTGCAAGTTAGATGCAATTTTTATTGGGTTGGGCGGGAGAACGCGAGCGGATGCAGGGTCGTTTCTTTAAAACAAAATAAAAGCGCCGCGCGCGTTGGCGGTACGGCGGAGCAAAAAGGACATTGGAGGCTTCGCTTAGCAAATGGGACGTTGAGGGCTTCGCCCTCAAACTCCGACCAACGGGCCGAAGGCCCTTTGGAATCCCGAACGGTTCCCCGGGGTTGCCTGCGGGTTCCAAGGGTCTCAGACCCTTGGCGGGGTGCAGGGCGGCGCCCCTGTAAAGAGAACGTTGGAGGCTCCGCCTCCAAACCTCCGCCAAAGGGACAAGCCCCTTTGGCAGGGGCACGGGGACAGAGTCCCCGCAAAAAAGCACGTTACGGGCCCCGTTCCTCAAAGGATACATTACACGCTCCACTTCGCGCCATGCAGCTCACCCCGGTCACGCGTTCCCGCCCGCCGCGGCGAGCGCCGCGAACGCGATGGACTGGAACTTCTCGTCCGCGCTCGACCCGCGCGAGGGCAACACGATCGGCGCTTTCGCGCCGACGACGATGCCGGCGAGCGAAGCGCCCGCCGATATGATGAGGCACTTGCCGAGGAGGTTGCCCGAGACCAGGTCCGGCACGATCAAAGCGTCAAAATCGCCGCAGTGCGCGCAGTCGTACCCCTTGTGACGCGCAATGTCCGGGTCCATCGCGACGTCGTACGAGATGGGGCCTATGACGACGCAGCCGGGAATCCCGCCGCGCGCGTTCATATCGGCAAGCGCGGCGGCCTCGACGGTCTCGCGCAGCTTTTCGTTCACCTTTTCGATGGCGCAGAGCAGCGCGACCTTCGGTTTGTCATAGCCGGTCGCGTGCAGCGCCGCCACGGCGTTTTTGATGATTTCGGCCTTCTCGGACAGCGTCGGGTACGGCACCATGCCGCCGTCGGACAGGGCGATGAGCTTGTGGTAGTTCGGAACCTGGAACAGCATGACGTGCGACATGATCCCGCCCGCGGCAAGGCCGTTCTCGCGGCGCACGACGGGCCGCAGAAAATCGCGCGTCTCGAGCAGGCCCTTCATCAGCACGTTCGCCTCGCCCGCCGCGACAAGCCGCACGGCCCGTAGCGCGCAATCCTCGTCCGCCGCGTCCTCGATGCGGAATCGCGCGGGGTCCGCGCCCTGCCCGTCAAGCAGCCGCTTGACCGCGTCCGCGCGGCCGACGAACACCGGCTCCGCCACGCCCTCGCTGTGCGCGCGCAGCGCCGCCGCGATCACGCCGGCGTCCGCCGCCGCGGCGACGGCGAGCGTGCGCGCGGCCGGATGCCTTTTAGCGGCTTCGATCAGTTCGGAAAAGGTGCGAAACATGGCAATCTCCCCCGTTTATGCGCATTTTCCTGCATTATACCCGCACACGCGGATAAAAAGCAACCGCGCACGCGCGGCCGCGCTGTAAACCGGGATTTACTGCTTCGTTCTCTTGTAATGACTGTTTGGGGCTTTGCAATGTAAGCACTGCGGACGGTGGACCGATAACAGCTCGCCGCATTCATGGCATCTCCATAATTCTTCCGCTTCAAGCAAGAACCGATCCAACCCTTTTTCAGCGATCTGACGAAAGTTATCCATCAAGCTCTCGCCATAATTCGTCGAATACCTTCTTTCAAGGGCTTTCAAGCGCTTGCAGGGGTATTTTGAACAGGCGCCGCACGGTTCGGCCGGATTCCCGCCCTTTTCCGGGCAGCGAACAATTCCGCATTTTGTGCAATGCGAAAGTACGCTTCCCTCCGCGGTGCAGCCCGAACACTTGTTTTTATCTCGTTGAAAACCCAAGCACAGATCGCAAATCAACCCGCATGGCGCGACGATTGAAATCGGCATTCACTGTCCCCCCGGATCAATCCCAGATTTAGTCCCCCTAAGTATGGCGGTCTCCCCCGTTTACGCGCGTTTTTCTGCATTATACCCGGGCACGCGGATAAAAAGCAACCGCGCCCGCGCGGCGCGCTGTCAATCGGAATTTAAAAACCCCATGCTGCTGAAGTTCACCATATGAACGGGATCAACCGCCATGTATGGGCACAATATTCTTCAAATGCGCTTCCGAATTTTTCTCGTAGCGCCCTTTCCTCAACCCTGATTCGCACACTGACGCATAAAGTGAAAACAATCAATGACAGGATGGCTGAAACAGCGCTGCGTAACGATATCGCGATGCCGACAATGATGAGCAGCATGCCTGTATAGGCGGGGTTCCGCAATCGTTTATAAACTCCATTTTGTATTAACTGCTGCTCATCGGTTACTTGCACCACAACGGTGAAATACTTTCTTAATGTCAACACGGCCACATCCCGAAGCACCAGTCCGCCAAGCATGAACACGAGTCCGACAAAGTAAAAGAAACGCGGCAGATTTAGCTTGGGAATAAACCAAGGCATGCCGCTTCCTGAAAGCAGAAAACTAAGACAAACGCTCCCGGCAAGGCCAAGAACAACGACAAGAACGGAACCAAAGTCGGCCGTCTTTCGTTTGCCAGCGGAATGCCTTCTGTTCATATCCGCATAAATCCTTATGGCAAGCTCAGATATACAAAAGATATAAACGATGCAACTGAACGCGATGGATTCGAAACGATTCGAAAAGTTTGCCGTAATCATGCTTTTGCCCTCGCCGGTTATATCAATGAGCGCGGTTCAAATTGCCTGACAAGTTCCCGTTCATTCACCCCCTAAGTATACCACATGCCCCATGTGCCGCAAACGCCGTCGCACACGAGGATAAAAAGCAACCGGGACCGGCCGACCGCACGATCAGTCCGCCGTCATAAAATCTGCCCATTCATACGGATAGTCTTTATAATGCTCCCGCCAATAATA
>CAZIRB010000135.1:1904-5307 GCA_964541695.1 uncultured Oscillospiraceae bacterium | reverse complement strand
CTACTTCGTCCGCGCCTTGCCGAGCAGCGCGAACAGATACCCGAAGGCGACGGCCGCAGCGATGCCGCCGGCCGTGGCCGTGATACCGCCCGTGAACGCGCCGAGCACGCCGGTTTCGGCCGCGCCCTTCAACGCGCCCTTGGCCAGAGCGTTGCCGAAGCCCGTGAGCGGAACGCTCGCGCCCGCGCCCGCAAACTCGACGAGCGGCTCGTACACGCCGAGCGCGCCGAGCACCACGCCGCTGGTCACAAACAGCACGAGGATACGCGCGGGCGTCATGCGCGTCAGGCTGATCAGCAGCTGGCCGATTACGCAGAGGCCGCCGCCCACCAAGAACGCGAACAGATACTTTTGCCACTCCATCAGCCGATCTCCTTCTGCTGCTCCAGCACGACCGCGTGCGCGATCCCAGGGATGCTCTCGCCCTGCATGGAGCTCAGCGGCGACAGTAGCGCGCCCGTAGCCAGGAACAGCATGCGCTTGCAGCCGCCTTCCTCGATTTTTTTGAGCAGAAACGACGAGAGCGTGACCGCCGAGCAGCCACAGCCCGAGCCGCCGCAGTTAAACTTCTGTTCCGGGTGGTAGATGAGATTCCCGCAGTCCACGTGCCGGCCGGACAGGTCGACGCCGTGCTCCGCGCAGAGCGCGTACAGCGCCTCCGCGCCGAAGCTTCCGAGGTCGCCCGTCACGACGAGGTCGTAGTCCGTAACCTTCCTATTCATATCCTTTAGGTGCGTCACGATCGTGTCGCAGGCCGCGGGCGCCATGGCCGCGCCCATGTTGCTCGCGTCCGTGATGCCGAGGTCGACGACCTTGCCGATCGTCGCGGCCTTGACGCGCACGTTATGGAACACGTCCTTTTCGCCGCGCTTCGACGAGAGCAGCACGCAGCCCGAGCCCGTGACCGTACGCTGCGAGGTCGGCGTGCTCGTCGTGCCCATCTCGAGCGGCAACCGGTACTGCCGCTCCGCCGTCGAGAAATGGCTCGAGGCTACGCACGCGACGCGGTCGGCAAAGCCGCCGTCGATGAGCACGTTGCCGATCAAAAGCGATTCCGCCATCGTCGAACACGCGCCGTACAAGCCGAGAAACGGGGCTTTGAGCTGCCGCGCCGCAAAGTTTGCGGTCACGATCTGGTTGAGCAGGTCGCCGCCGAGCAGGCAGTCGAGCGACGCCGGCGATTCGTCGACCTTGTCGAGCGCCATGCGCACGGCCGTCTCGAACATGCGGCACTCCGCCTTCTCAAAGCTGTCCTCACCCCAGGTGTCGTCCTTGAGCACGAGGTCAAACAGATTGCCGAGCGGGCCCTCGCCCTCGTCCTTGGCCACCACCGCCGCGCTCGACACGATGCGCGGCGACGTGGAAAACAGCAGCGTGCGCTCGCCCGTCTTTTGCTTTGCCATCTGAAAAAGCTCCTCCTTCCGTTTAGCCCGGCCGCTCAGCCGCCGAAGCCGCGGAATATCAGCGAGAGCAGGCCGACGAGGATCGACGCGCTGATCCCGTACACGAGCACCGGGCCCGCGATCGAGAACAGCTTCGCGCCCACGCCCATGACATAGCCCTCGGGCTTAAATTCCATCGCGGGCGCGACGATCGAGTTGGCAAAGCCCGTGATCGGCACGACCGAGCCCGCGCCCGCGTACGCGCCGATGCGGTCGTATACGCCGAGGCCCGTAAGTAGCGCGCCGAGGAACACCATGACGATCGCGGTGAACGCCGAGAGCTGTTCCTCCGGCAATTTAAGCAGAATTTTGCCCGCGTCCGACACGAGCTGGCCGATCGCGCAGATGATGCCTCCCGTCCAGAACGCGCGGAACAGGTACAAAAACGTCCGGCTCTTGGGCATGCGCGCGTTGACCCATTTCTGGTATTGCTTCGCGTTGTAGTTTGGCATAGACTAGTTTCGGTTCTCCCTGTTGCCGTCGTAGTTGTTGTATCGCGTTTCGCGGTCGCCCGGCACGCGCTCCCCGCCGCCGCCGTGCAGCAGCGGAATCGGGCGCTCGCGGATGCGTTTATGCGGCGTTTTTTCCATATGCGGCCTCCCGTACGAATTTTAGGTCGCTGCCGAGCAGCGAGTCCTTGCGCGTCGACAAAAGCGCGAGCGCGAACAGCAGCAGCGCCAGCGCCGCGGCGGCGATGAAAAAATAGAGCCTGCGCTGAATCAAAAGGGTTCCCTCCGCCCGTCCCATTTTTTCGTAGTATGCGCAAAAACCGCTGAAAAAACGCGCAGGTTTGGCAATTTTACCTTGACACCCACCGCGCGGTTTGTTAGACTATTCGGTGTGCCATTGGGAGGACTGCGGCCACAGCCCCGGAAGCCGTCCAAACCGAAAGCGCAACAGATTGAGACTGATTTGTGGAGGAATCGCCATGAAATCCTATATGGCCAAGGGCGAAACCGTTGAGCGCAACTGGTACGTTGTGGACGCAGAAGGCATGGTGCTCGGCCGTCTGTCCTCGCAGGTAGCAGCCATACTCAGGGGAAAACATAAGCCCATTTTCACGCCGCACGTCGACACCGGCGATCACGTCGTCATCGTCAACGCGGCTAAGGTCCGGCTCACGGGCCGTAAACTCGACCAGAAAAAGTATATCCGTCACACCGGTTTTCCGGGCGGCCTTCGGGAGACGTCCTATCGCACGCTCCTTGCCACCAAGCCCGAATTTGCCGTGTATGAATCCATCCGCCGCATGATGCCCAAGGGACCGCTCGGCGACGCCATGCTCAAGAAGCTCCGCGTTTACGCGGGCCCCGAGCATAACAACGCCGCGCAGAAGCCCCAGCCGCTCGTGCTCAAGTAAGAAGAGGAGGAACAGAACATGGCTATTACCCAATTCCTCGGCACCGGCAGGCGCAAGAAGTCCATCGCCCGCGTTCGGTTGCTCCCCGGAACCGGCAAGATTACGATCAATAAGCGCGATATCGAGGAGTACTTCGGCATGGAGACGCTCAAAATGATCGTCCGCGAGCCGCTCGTGCTCACCGGCACGCTCGCCAAGTACGACATCCTTGTCAACGTCTACGGCGGCGGCACCACCGGCCAGGCCGGCGCGATCCGCCACGGCATCGCCCGCGCCCTGCTCATCGCCGAGCCCGCGCTGCGCCCCGCGCTCAAGAAGGCCGGGTTCCTCACGCGCGACCCAAGAATGAAGGAGCGCAAGAAGTACGGTCTGCACGCCGCCAGGCGCGCGCCGCAGTTCTCCAAGAGATAATCGTTTTTTGAGATTAAAAAGAAGCGCCCCCGGAAAGGTCTCCGGGGGCGCTGGTTTTGTTGTGCACGATGCCAGGATTGCACTGGTTGGAGGATACGTTGGAAACTTCGCCCTTCGCGGGGACTCCGTCCCCACACCCCTGCTCAAGGGACATATCCCTTGAGAATCCCAAACGGTTCATCGATAGTTT
>CAZIRB010000135.1:0-1804 GCA_964541695.1 uncultured Oscillospiraceae bacterium | reverse complement strand
CCTGCTCAAGGGACATATCCCTTGAGAATCCCAAACGGTTCATCGATAGTTTTCCTGCGGGTTCCAAGGGCCTCAGGCCCTTGGTAGGGTGCAGGGGCAAAGCCCCTGCATCGTATCCCTGCGTCGCTTCCGAAACCGCCGGTACGTTGGGGGTTCCGCCCTTCGCGGGGACTCCGTCCCCACACCACTGCTCAAGGGACATATCCCTTGAGAATCCCAAACGGTTCATCGATAGTTTCCTGCGGGTCCCAAGGGCCTCAGGCCCTTGGTAGGGGACAGGGGCAAAGCCCCTGCATCGTATCCTGGACGCCCTTGCATCGTTCCCCTGGCGGGTGCGCGAGGGCAGAGCCCTCGCACCATTCCTTACGCCGTTCCCCTTGCCGTCCCCTTGTTCCCCCTACGCCCGCCAGCCCGGATCGTCCGGGTTGTCGCGGAAGCGCAGGATGCGCGCGCGGTCGCCGGGCGCGATCGCGCCGAGCCCGGCTGCGACCTCGACGAGCGCGTCGAGCGTGCAGAGGCTGTGGCAGACGAGATCGGCTTCAGCGAGCCTGTCGGCCGCCTTTTTCATGCCGTAGGAGAAGATGCTGACGAGGCCGAGCACGTCGGCGCCCGCCTCGCGCAGCGCGAGCGCGGTGTCGACGGCGCTGCCGGCCGTCGAGATCAGGTCCTCGACGACGACGGCCCGCTCGCCCGGTTCCAGCCTGCCCTCGATGCGGTTTGTTCGGCCGTGGTCCTTGGCCGCGGCGCGCACATAGCCCATCGGCAGGTTTAGGATATGCGCCGCGATCGCCGCGTGCGGGATGCCCGCCGTGCTCGTGCCCATCAAAACCTGCGCGTCCGGGTACTGTTCCCGGACCAGGTCCGCAAGACAGCGCTCGATGTCGGCGCGCGCCGCGGGCGCGGTCAGAATGAGCCGGTTGTCGCAGTAGATCGGGCTGATTATCCCGCTGGCCCACGTGAACGGGTCGTCCGGCCGCAGAAACACCGCGCCGGTCTCTAACAGATGCCGGGCAACAAGCCCCGCCGTTTCCTGCATGGTTCTCTCCTCCCTGATTCAGCCGAGAAAGTCCGCGCAGACCTGCGCGTAGGCGGCGAGCGGATCGGCCGCGCCCGTGATGGGCCTGCCGACCACGATATAGTCCGAGCCGCGCGTTCTCGCGTCGGCGGGCGTCGTAACGCGCGTCTGGTCCTGCGCGTCGGCGCCGGCGAAGCGGATGCCCGGCGTGACGGTGACAAAGCCGGCCCCGCAGGCGCGCTTGATCGCGGCCGCCTCGAGCGGCGAGCAGACCACGCCGTCGAGTCCGCTCGCCGCGGCGTTCTTTGCGTACGCGACGGTGGTCTCCTCCATCGGGCGGTCAATCAGAAGCTCCTCGCGCAGCGTCTGCTCGCTCGTTGAAGTCAGCTGCGTGACCGCAATCAGCACCGTGCGCGCGCGCGCGTCGCCGAGTCCCTCGCAGGCGGCGCGCATCATCGCGGAGCCGCCGGCGGCGTGCAGGTTCACCATGTCGACGCCGAGACCGGAAAGCGAGGCCATCGCCTTTTTAACGGTGTTCGGGATGTCGTGAAGCTTCAGGTCGAGGAAGATCCGGTGTCCGCGCGCTTTGATTTGCCGGACGATGTCCGGTCCCTCGGCATAGAACAGCTCCATGCCGATCTTGACGAACGGTTTTTTCGCGGCGAACGCGTCGAGGAACGCGAGCGTTTCCGCGCCGCCGCCAAAGTCGCAGGCGATGATGACGTCCTGATTTTTCATGAAATCCTCCTTCATGTTTGATCCGGGTTCTGTTCCTTCCAGGCGGCGCCC
>CAZIRB010000134.1:2442-5315 GCA_964541695.1 uncultured Oscillospiraceae bacterium | reverse complement strand
GCCGCGCCGATGGCGACGCACTCGTCGGGGTTGATGCCCTTGAACGGCTCCTTGCCGGTGATGCTCTTGACCATGTCCTGCACGGACGGGATGCGCGAGGAACCGCCGACGAGGATGACCTTGTCGATCTGCTCCTTCTTGAGGTTCGCGTCCGTCATGGCCTTGAACACGCACTCCCTGGTCTTATCGATCAGGTCCGCGATCAGCTCGTTGAACTTGGCGCGCGTGACCGTGATATCCAGGTGCTTCGGGCCGTCCTTATCCATCGTAATGAACGGCAGGTTGATCGTGGTCTGCACGACGCCGGACAGCTCGATCTTGGCCTTTTCGGCGGCTTCCTTGAGGCGCTGCATGGCCATCTTGTCGTTGCCGAGGTCGATGCCGCTGTTCCGCTTAAAGTCCGCGACGATGTAGTCCATCAGCCGCTGATCGAAGTCGTCGCCGCCCAATCTATTGTTGCCCGCCGTGGCCAGCACCTCGAACACGCCGTCGCCGATCTCGAGAATCGACACGTCGAACGTGCCGCCGCCCAGGTCGTACACCAGTATCTTCTGATTATGCTCCTTATCCATGCCGTACGCAAGCGCCGCGGCCGTAGGCTCGTTGATGATGCGCAGCACGTCGAGGCCCGCGATGCGGCCCGCGTCCTTGGTGGCCTGGCGCTGGCTGTCCGTAAAGTACGCCGGCACCGTGATGACCGCCTGCTTGACCGTCTCGCCGAGGTAGCTCTCCGCGTCCTGCTTGAGTTTCTGCAGGATCATCGCGGAGATCTCCTGCGGCGTGTATTCCTTGCCCTCGATCTTTACCTTTCGCGCCGAACCCATATCGCGCTTGATCGAGGCGACCGTCCTGTCCGGGTTCGTAATTGCCTGGCGCTTGGCGATCATGCCGACCATGCGCTCCCCGTCCTTGAACGCGACGACGGACGGCGTCGTGCGCGCTCCCTCGGAATTGGGGATGACGACAGGCTCGCCGCCCTCCAGAATCGCCACGCAGGAGTTCGTGGTGCCCAGGTCGATGCCAATGATTTTTCCCATATGTTTCGTCCTCCAATATATTCTTTAATACTTATTATTCGGCAACCTTTACGATGCTATGACGGAGGATGGTTTCGCCCATCCGGTATCCCTTTTGCAGCACCTCCAGGATATCGCCTTCCTCGCGGCCCTCCGCTTTCTCGCGGAACACCGCGTTGTGCAGCCGCGGGTCGAATTTGCCCGACGCGTCGACCTCGGTCACGCCGAGCTTCTCAAGCGCCGCGCCGAACTGCCGGTACACCATCTCGACCCCGGAGCGCCAGCTCTCGGGCGCGCCGGCGCCCATCTGCAGCGCCACGGAGAAGTTGTCGAGCATCGGCAGAAGCTCCGAAACCGCGGAGCGAACGCCCTCGTCGAAGCTGTCCCTGCGGACGGACGCGTTGCGCTTGCGGAAATTGTCGAAATCCGCCATGGTCCGCTGCAGCAGCGCCACCGTCTCGTCCTTCTCCTTCTGGAGGTCCGCGATGTGCTGCTGCACCTTGGAAAACTCCTCGGCGGTCAGCGTATAGCTCTCCGGCGCGGCGTTCTGCCCGGCCGCGCCCGCCTCGGCGGCGTTTGCCGCCGCCTGGTCCGGCGACGCCGGCTGCTGCTGTGCGCCGTCCTGCCGCGCGGCTGCCGTTTCGTCCAGATGGTCCTTGTCCTTCTTGCTCAATTTACCGTCTGTCCTCCTCCATGTAGTTCGTCAGCACGTCGCCAAGGCTCCGCCGCATGAATTCCAGCACGGAGAGCACCTTGCCGTAGTGCATGCGCGTCGGCCCGATCACGCCGATCGAGCCCATCGGCTCGTCGCCGATGCGGTAGGTCGCGGTCACGATGCTGCAGTCCTTGAGCTGCTCATGCTCGTTCTCCATGCCGATCGTGATCGAAAACTCCATCGCGCTGGCCTTTGTGAGCATGTTGTACAGCGCGTCGCGCCCCTCGACCGCGGCAAGAAAGGTCTTGGCCTTGTTCATGTCCGCGTATTCGGGATAGGTCAGCATATTCGTCGTGCCCGAGAGCTCGACGTTGCGCGCCGTCGGCGAGAGCTTGCGCTCGACCGCCTCGAGCATCGCGTTTACAAACTCGCGGCGGCTGTAGAACTCGTCGCCCAGCTCCGAGATCACGCGCTCGCCGATGACGTCCATGCGGCAGTCGTAGAACCGCTCGCTCATCATATGCGATAGTTTGTCAAGTTCCGCGCCGGTCATGTTGTCCGGCACGCGGATGATCGCGTCCTTGGCAAAGCCCGTGTCGGTCACGATCACCACGAGCGCCTTGCCCTCGGTCAGCGGCACGATCTGGATGCGCCGCAGCCTGTTTGCCGCGAGCATCGGCGGCAGCACCATGGCCGTATACTGCGTCACGGCGGACAGCGCGTGCGCCGTCTGTTTCATGACCTGCTCGATCTCGTCGATGTGCGAATCGAAGTGCGCGCGCATCAGCTTGATCTCGTCCGGAGAAAGCTGCGCGCGGTGCACGATCGAGTTGACGTACAATCTGTAGCCCTTGTCGGACGGGATGCGGCCCGCGGACGTATGCGGCTGCTCGAGGTACCCGAGGTCCTCGAGGTCCGCCATCTCGTTGCGGATCGTCGCGCTCGAGAGGTTGAAGCCGTCCCTGCGGCTGATCGAGCGCGAGCCCACGGGGGAAGCGGACAGAATATATTCGTCGATGATGGCCTTGAGGATCTGCAACTTCCTGGTATCCAGCTCCAACGCTGCCGCCTCCTTTCCGATATTGTTAGCACTCTATCAAATTGAGTGCTAACCACTGTGAAAAAAATAGCACTCCGCGGCTATAAAGTCAAGGGAATGCTGTTGCAAAAATGTGACAATTAGGTGAATTCGGCCCCGGCGG
>CAZIRB010000134.1:0-2342 GCA_964541695.1 uncultured Oscillospiraceae bacterium | reverse complement strand
CGCGCCGGTCTCGGGGTCCGGCAGCCGCAGGCAGGAATGCGCGGCGGCGCCAATCCCAATATATTCGCCGTTGTCCCAGTAGTTCCAGTTATGGCGGCAGTAAAAGCCGGTTTTAGCGTAGTTGGAGATCTCGTAGCGGCAGAAACCATTTTCTTCCAGGTACTCCGCGCCCGCGTCCTGCATGTCCGCGACGAGATCCGGGTCGGGCGACGCGACCTCCCCCGCTTCCACGCGCCGAAACAGCGGCGTGCCCTCCTCGAGTATCAGCGCGTAGGCCGAGACGTGCTCGACGCCGAGATCGACGACGCGTCTGAGCGTGTCGAGGTACTGCCCGATCGTCTGGCCCGGCAGGCCGTGCATCACGTCGGCATTGACGTTACCAAAGCCCGCCTTGCGCGCATCCGCCAGTGTGTCTAAAAACTGCGCGGCCGTGTGGATGCGGCCGATGGCGGCAAGCAGCGCGTCGTCCGTCGATTGCAGGCCGATCGAGAGGCGGTTCGCGCCCGCTTTACAGTAGGCGGCGAGCTTCTCCGCCGAGGCCGTGCCGGGGTTCGTCTCAACCGTGATCTCGGCGTCCGGCGCGATGGGAAACGCGCCGCGCAGCGCATCCAAAATACGCATAAACTGCGCGCCTGTCAAAAGCGACGGCGTACCGCCGCCGAAGAACACGGTGTCCGCGGCAACGCGCGGCAGCGCCGCGGAAGTCAGTTTTATCTCGGCAAGCAGCGCGTCGACATACGCGCCGAGCCTCTCAGCGCACGCGTATGAAACGAAGTCGCAGTAATCGCATTTTTTGACGCAGAACGGGATGTGGACGTATACGCCCGCCATGTTTCAGTCGATGCGCAGCACGCTCATGAACGCCTCGCTCGGCACCTGCACGGTGCCGACCTGCCGCATGCGCTTCTTGCCCTCCTTCTGTTTCTCGAGCAGCTTCTTCTTGCGCGACACGTCGCCGCCGTAGCACTTGGCGAGCACGTCCTTGCGCACGGCCTTGACGGTCTCGCGCGCGATGATCTTGCCGCCGATGGCCGCCTGCACCGGGATCTCGAACTGCTGGCGCGGGATCACGTCCTTGAGTTTCTCCGCGATCGCGCGGCCCTTGTTGTACGCCTTGTCCTTGTGCACGATTGTGGTCAAAGCGTCGCAGACGTCGCCGTTGAGCAGAAAATCGAGCTTGACGAGGTCGCTCCTTTGATATTCGCGCAGCTCGTAATCAAACGACGCGTAGCCGCGGCTCCGTGACTTTAGCTGGTCGAAGAAATCGTAGATGATCTCGTTAAGCGGCAAAATGTAGCGGATGTTGACGCGCGTGTCGTCGACGTAGTGCATGTCCACGTAGACGCCGCGCTTCTCCTGGCAAAGCTCCATAATCGGGCCCATGAACGTGGCGGGCGTCATGATCGTGGCGTTGACGACCGGCTCCTCCATGTAGTCGATCTCGGTCGCCGCCGGGAGGCTCGTCGGGTTGTCGATGCGCTTCTCCTCGCCCGACGTGGTTTTGACCTTGTAGATGACCGACGGCGCGGTCGTGATCAGGTCGAGGTCGAACTCGCGCTCGAGCCGCTCCTGTATGATCTCCATGTGCAGTAAGCCTAAAAAGCCGCAGCGGAAGCCGTAGCCGAGCGCGCTCGACGTCTCCGGCTCAAACGAGAGCGCGGCGTCGTTGAGCTTTAATTTATCAAGCGCGTCCCTGAGGTCGCCGTAGTCCGCGCCGTCGGCCGGGTAGATACCACAGAACACCATCGGCGTCGCCTTCTTATAGCCGGGCAGCGGTTTTGCCGCCGGGTTATTCGCGTTTGTAAACGTGTCGCCGACCTTCGTCTCGGCCACGCTCTTGATCGAGGCGGCGATGTAGCCGACCTCACCCGCGGTCAGCTCGTCCACCGGCTTCATCGCGGGCGAGAACACGCCGACCTCCGTCACGTCGAACTCCGCGTTCGTCGCCATCGAGCGGATGCGGTCGCCCACGCGCACCGTGCCGTCGAACACGCGCACATACGACAGCGCGCCCTTGTAGTTATCGTAGTAGCAGTCGAATATCAGCGCGGTCAAAGGCGCGTCGGGGTCGCCCTTCGGCGCTGGCACCGCGCCCACGATGCCGGCAAGCACCCGCTCGACGTTTGTCCCGTTCTTGGCCGAGATCAGCGGCGCATCCTCCGCGGGCAGGCCGATCACGTCCTCGATCTCGCGGATCACGCGCTCCGGCTCGGCGCTCGGCAGGTCGATCTTGTTGATGACGGGCATCACCTCGAGGTTGTTGTCCGTGGCGAGGTACACGTTCGCGAGCGTCTGCGCCTCGATGCCCTGCGTCGCGTCCACAACGAGCACCGCGCCCTCGC
>CAZIRB010000133.1:0-5453 GCA_964541695.1 uncultured Oscillospiraceae bacterium | reverse complement strand
GATCGTGCCAATGTTTACGTGCGGTTTCTTCCTCTCGAATTTTGCCTTCGCCATTGTGGTTTTTCTCCTTTATGCTTTCGCTTTCATAAAATTTTCTTTAAAAGTTATAGTTGTACTTGCCGAGCGCCTTCTCCGCCACGCTGGACGGGACCTCCTCATACCGCAGAAACTGCATCGTGAACGTGCCGCGCCCCTGCGTTCTCGAGCGCAGATCCGTCGCGTAGCCGAACATCTCGGACAGCGGGCAGACCGCGTCGACGGCCTGGCTGCCGGAGCGCAGGTCGATGCCGGTCACATGCCCGCGCCGTGCGGTAATGTTGCCCATAATATCGCCCAAATACTCCTCCGGGACCAGTACCTCCACGCTCATCATCGGCTCGAGCAGCGCGCAGTCCGCCTGCGAGAGCGCGTCCTTGACCGAGAGCGAGCCCGCGATCGTAAACGCCAGCTCGGACGAGTCGACCTCGTGGAACGAGCCGTCGAGCAGCGTCGCCTTGACGTCGACGACCTCATAGCCGCCGAGGCTCCCCGTCTTGAGCGCCTCGCGGATGCCCTTGTCGACCGCGGGGATGTACTCCTTCGGGATCGCGCCGCCGACGACCTTGTTCTCAAACGCGTAGCCGAGGCCGGGCTGCTGCGGCGAGAACTCCACAATGATGTGCGCATACTGGCCGTGGCCGCCGGTCTGGCGCACATAGCGCGTCTCGACCTTGACGGCGTTCTTGATCGACTCCTTGTACGCGACCTGCGGGGTGCCCACGCGCGCCTCGACATGGAACTCGCGGATGAGCCGGTCGACGATGATCTCAAGATGCAGCTCGCCCATGCCCGCGATGATCGTCTGCCCGGTCTCGGCGTCCGTATAGGTCTTGAACGTCGGGTCCTCCTCGGCGAGCTTGACCAGCGCGAGCGCCATGCGCTCCTGCCCGGCCTTCGTCTTGGGCTCGATCGCGACGCGGATCACGGGGTCCGGGAACGTCATGCTCTCGAGCAGCATCTGCCTGTTTTCGGCGCAGAGCGTATCGCCCGTGCTGGTCTCTTTCATGCCCACGAGCGCGACGATGTCGCCCGCGTGGACCTCCTCGATCTCCGTGCGCGCGTCCGCGTGCATGAGCAATATTCTGCCCACGCGCTCGCGCTTGCCCTTGCTCGCGTTCATGATGTACGAGCCCGCCTTGAGCGTGCCGCTGTACACGCGGATGAACGCCAGTTTGCCGACGTACGCGTCGGTCACGATCTTGAACGCCAGCGCCGAAAACGGCTCCGCGTCGTCGGGCTTTGCCAGCATCTCCCGCGAGCCGTCCTTACTGACCCCCTTGGCGGGCGGAATGTCGAGCGGCGACGGCAGATAGTCGACGATCGCGTCGAGCAGCGGCTGCACGCCCTTGTTCCGGTACGACGAGCCGCAGAGGACCGGCACGATCTTACCGGACAGCGCCGCCTTGCGGATGCAGGGGATCAGCTCCTCCGCGGCGAACCACTCGCCGGCAAAATACCGCTCCATGAGCGACTCGTCCTCGTCGATCACCTGGTCGAGCAAAAGCGCGCGGTGCTCCTTTGCGGTCTTGAGCATGTCCGCGGGAATCTCCTCCTCGCGGATGTCCGTCCCGTCGTCGTTATAGTAGACCTCGGCCTTCATGCGCACCAGATCGATCACGCCGGTAAACTCGGCTTCCTTTCCGATCGGGATCTGGACGGGCACGGGATTGGCGCCGAGGCGGTCGCGCATCATGTCGCAGACGTGGAAGAAGTCCGCGCCCGTGATGTCCATCTTGTTGACGTACGCGATGCACGGCACGCCGTACCGCATCGCCTGCCGCCAGACGGTCTCGGACTGCGGCTCCACGCCGCCCTTGGCGCAGAACACGGCGACCGCGCCGTCGAGCACGCGCAGGCTCCGCTCCACCTCGGCGGTGAAGTCGACATGCCCGGGCGTGTCGATGATGTTGATGCGGTGGTTGCGCCAATACGCCGTCGTCGCCGCGGACATGATCGTGATGCCGCGCTCCTGCTCCTGCACCATAAAGTCCATGGTCGCGGCGCCCTCGTGGACCTCGCCGACCTTGTGGATGGTGCCGGTGTAAAACAGGATACGCTCCGTCGTCGTCGTCTTGCCGGCGTCGATGTGGGCCATGATCCCGATATTTCTGGTGTTTTCGAGTGCGGTGTCTCTGGGCAAATCGCTCGTTCCTTTTACTTACTTATTGTAGTATGGGTTTAGCCGGCCGTTTACCAGCGGTAGTGCGCGAACGCGCGGTTCGCCTCGGCCATCTTGTGCGTGTCTTCCTTCTTCTTGACGGCGTTGCCGACGCTGTTGCTCGCGTCCAGAATCTCGCCGGCGAGCCGCTCGCTCATCGTGCGCTCGCTCCTGTTGCGGGCGTAGGACACGAGCCAGCGCAGCCCCAGCGTCTGACGGCGCTCGGGCCGGATCTCGATCGGGACCTGGTAGGTCGAGCCGCCGACGCGGCGCGCCTTGACCTCGAGCACGGGCATGATGTTGCCGAGCGCCTGCTCGAACACCTCGCCGGGCTCGCGGCCGGTCTTTTCCTTGATGCGGTCGAACGCATCGTACACGGCCTTGGCGGCGACGCCGCGCTTGCCGTCGTGCATGACCTGGTTGATCAGCTTGGTGACGACCGTGCTGTGATAGATCGGGTCGGTCAGCACCAGGCGCTTCGGGATAAATCCTCTTCTCGGCATAGCTGCTTTCCTCCCTTTACTTCTTCGGCCGCTTCGCGCCGTAGAGCGAGCGGCTCTGCTTACGGTCCGCCACGCCCGCCGTATCGAGCGCGCCGCGGATGATGTGGTAGCGCACGCCCGGCAGGTCCTTGACCCTGCCGCCGCGGATCAACACCACGGAGTGCTCCTGCAGATTGTGGCCGATGCCGGGGATGTAGGCCGTGCCCTCGAGGCCGTCGGTGAGACGGATACGCGCGATCTTCCGCAGCGCGGAATTCGGTTTTTTAGGCGTCATGGTACGCACCGCCGTGCAGACGCCGCGGCGCTGCGGGCACTGCTTGAGGATGGGGGCGTTGGATTTATACTGCACCTGCTCCCGGCCCTTGCGAACCAACTGGTTGATGGTCGGCATGATAAAACTCCTTTTTTTCTGTTATCTATTTCAATTACAGCCCCCTGCAACCCCTCGTAGGGAGCCTTGTATCCCATTGGAAACCGACAAATTGATATTTTATCAGCAACCGGGCCCGTTTGTCAAACGGAATCTATGTTCTTAGTCCTCGTCCTCGGCCGTGCCGAGCCCGCGCGCCAGGCGGCTCTTGCTGAACATCACCTTGATGCGCGTCTCCTTGGCGATCGGGAACCAGCCCTTTTGCGTCATCTCGCGCACGACGGGGTGCCGCATCACGTCCGCGATCATCAGCCGGTCGTACCGGTGGAACAGCGCGCGCACGATCAGGCGGCCGGCGAGCATGCTGAGCAGGATCGCCGCGACCCACGCAAGAAACGGCCAGTATACGAAAACGCCCATCACCTCCCTGCCCTGCCCGCCGTGGTAGAACAGAAGCAGGCCCGCGGCGCCGATGATGAGCGGCAATCCCAGCGGGATGTACTCCATCGTCAAAAACCGCCTGCGGCAGGCCGGGCAGATGCCGAACTGCAGCGGCACCATCGTGCCGATGGCGCTGCGCTTCTTGCCGAGCAGCCACTGCTGGATGTGCTTGGGCTCCGGGTGCGCCATGTCGAGAATCGCGTAGCCGCGCCGCCGCCCCTTGTTTTCGCCGCGGCAGAACTGGCACTCGCGCTCCGCAAACAGGTGCGCGATGCCGCCCTCGGGCAGCAGCGCCTCGTACTGGTCGATGTCGCGCTTGAGCTCGTCGAAGTCCCGGGGGCCTGCGACCGTGCACTGCTCGCACGCGCGCATGTTCAGTATGCGGCAGTAGCGCGTGCCGGAGAGCGGGCAGTCGGGATTGTTCGGTAGTGCGGGCATGAAAATCCGGTCCTTTCGTCGTGCGCCGGCGCGGGCTTTTGCCCGCCGCGGCGCGGTCGGTCGCGTTCTAGCGTTACATCAGCGGCGCTTCCTTGACCTCCACGTTGCGGTAGCGCTTGAGGCCGATGCCGGCGGGGATCAATTTGCCGATGATGACGTTCTCCTTCAATCCCACGAGCGGATCGATCTTGCCCTTGATGGCGGCCTCGGTCAGAACCCGCGTGGTCTCCTGGAACGACGCCGCCGACAGGAACGAGTCCGTGGCGAGCGACGCCTTCGTGATGCCGAGCAGCTTGCGCTTGGCGATGGCCGGCTGGCCGTCCTTCTCGACGACCCTCTCGTTCTCTTCCTCAAACTTGAAGATGTCGACCAGCTCGCCCGGCAGCATGCTCGTGTCGCCCGCGTCCTCGATCTGGACCTTGCGCAGCATCTGGCGGATGATGATCTCGATGTGTTTGTCGGAGATCTCGACGCCCTGCAGCCGGTAGACGCTCTGCACCTCTTTGAGCAGGTAGGCCTGCACGCCCTTGACGCCCTTGATCTTGAGGATGTCGTGCGGGTTGACGCTGCCCTCGGTCAGCTCGTCGCCGGCCTCGACCGCGTCGCCCTCGGACACTTTAAGCTTCGAGCCGAACGGGATGAGATAGCTCTCGGACTCGCCGTCCCCGTTGCTCACGACCGCCTCGCGGCGCTTCTTGGAGTCGTCGATGTGCACGGTGCCGTTGATCTCGCTGATGACGGCCAGGCCCTTGGGCTTTCTGGCCTCAAACAGCTCCTCGACGCGCGGGAGACCCTGCGTGATATCGTCCGCGGACGCGACGCCGCCGGTGTGGAACGTACGCATCGTCAGCTGCGTGCCCGGCTCGCCGATGGCCTGCGCCGCGATGATGCCGACGGCCTCGCCGATGTCGACGGCCGAGCCCGTGGCGAGGTTTGCGCCGTAGCACTTGGCGCACACGCCGTGCTCGGCGCGGCACGTAAACACCGTGCGCAGCACGACGCTCTTGACACCGGCCTTCTCGATGGCCTCGGCCTGCTCGAAGCTGATCATCTCGCCCGCGTACACGATCGGGTCGCCCGTCCTGGGGTCTACCACGTCCTCGACGGAGTACCGGCCCAGAATGCGCGCCTTGAGCGGCTCGATGAGCTTGTTGCCCTCGCGGATCTCGGTGATCGTCATGCCCTTGGCCGCCTCGTTGCGCTTGGCAAAGCAGTCGTCCTCGCGCACGATCACGTCCTGGCTCACGTCGACGAGGCGGCGGGTCAAGTACCCGGAGTCCGCCGTGCGCAGCGCCGTGTCGGCAAGGCCCTTCCTGGCGCCGTGCGACGAGATGAAAAACTCGAGCACCGAGAGGCCCTCGCGGAAGTTGGCGCGGATCGGCACCTCGATGATCTGGCCCGACGGGTCGGCCATAAGGCCGCGCATGCCCGCCAGCTGCCGGATCTGCGCGGTGGAGCCGCGCGCGCCGGAGTTGGCCATCATGTAGATCGGGTTGAACTCGTC
>CAZIRB010000132.1:0-5518 GCA_964541695.1 uncultured Oscillospiraceae bacterium | reverse complement strand
GGTGCGTGTCCTGCAGCACCATGCCGAGCGAGCGGCGCAGGTCGTCCTTTTTGATGTCCTTAATGTCAATGCCGTCGTACGTGACCATGCCCTGCCGCACGTCGTAAAAGCGTGTGACCAGGTTCGCGATCGTGGTCTTGCCCGCGCCGGTCGAGCCGACGAACGCGATCTTCTGGCCGGGCTTGGCGTAGAGCGACAGGTCGTGCAGCACGTCGCGCTCGCCGTCGTAGCTGAACGTCACGTTGTGGAAGCGCACATCGCCGCGCAGCGGCACGTACTCGACGGCGCCCTGCCCGTTATTGCGCTTCCAGGCCCACCTGCCGGTCTTGACGGGCGACTCGGCGAGCGTCCCGTTCGGATTCCCGGTCACGTCGACGAGCGTGATACTCCCGTCGTCGACCTCGGGTTCCATGTCGATGAGCGCGAATATGCGCTCCGTACCGGCCAGCGCGTTGAGGAAGCTCGAGAACTGCTGCGACACCTGCGTCAGCGGCATCGCGAACGAGCGCGTGTACTGCAGAAACGCCGCGAGCGTGCCGATGTCCGCGCGCCCCGCGATTGCAAGCGCCGCGCCCGCCGCGGCCGCGGCCGCGTACAGCGCGTAGCTTAGGTTGCCCATGATGGGCATGAGCACCATCGCGAACGTTGTCGCGCCCGTCGAGGCGTCGCGCAGCTCCTCGGACAGCACGGTAAAGCGCGCGTTGACCGCGTCCTCGTGGCAGAACACCTTGACCTCGCGCTGGCCCTCGATCATCTCCTCGATGTAGCCGTTGCAGGCGGCGAGCGCGGCCTGGCGCTTGCGGAAATACATGCTCGACTTCTTGCCGAGCAGCTGCACCATAAACAGCATGACGGCGAACACCGCCAGCACGATCAGCGTCAGTACGGGCGAGAGCACGAACATCATGACCAATACGCCCGCCACGGTGATGGTGCTCGAGATGAGCTGCGGCATGCCCTGGCTCAGCATGTCGCGCAACGTGTCGGTGTCGTTGGAGAAGCGGCTCATGATCTCGCCGTGCGTGTGCGCGTCAAAATACGAGAGCGGGAGTTTTTCAAGCTTCTCGAACATCTGGTTGCGTACGCGCTCGAGTATGCCCGTCGAGATCGTCAGGATCAGGCGGTTGGACAGGTACGTGCTGCCGGCGCCGAGCGCGTAGATCGCGCAGAGCACGGCGATGTAGCCGATCAGCCCCCGCATGTCGGTGCTGCCGGTCTGGACCAGTTCGCCGATCCGGTTGATAATCGGCTTGAGCATGTACGTGCCCGCTACGGCCGCCGCCGACGAGAGCAGCAGCGAGGGCACGATCAGAAGCAGCCTGCCGCGGTACAGCTTGAGATAAGCAAACAGGCGGAAAAACGTCTTCATCGCGTTGGCGGGCTTGGCAAAGCCGCCGCCGTGCGGACCGGAACCCGGACCAGGCATATTAGGCCACCCCCTTCTGCTGCGACTCGTACACTTCGCGGTAGATCGCGTTCGTGCGCAAAAGCTCGTCGTGCGTGCCGACGCCGTCGATTGCGCCGTCGTTGAGCACGACGATGCGGTCCGCGCCCATCACGGACGCGACGCGCTGCGCGATGATGATCGTCGTCGTGTCGGCGTGCTTGTGCCTAAACGCTTCGCGGATGGCCGCGTCGGTCGCCGTGTCGACGGCCGACGTGCTGTCGTCGAGTATCAGAATCTTCGGGTCCTTGATCAGCGCGCGCGCAATGCACAGCCGCTGCTTCTGTCCGCCGGACACATTCACGCCGCCCTGCTCGAGCTTCATATCGTATCCGTCAGGGAACGACGAGATGAAGGCGTGCGCCTGCGCCGCCGTCGCCGCGGCGGCAAGCTGCTCGTCGCTGGCGTTCGGGTCGCCCCAGCGCAGATTCTCCGCGATCGTGCCGGAGAAGAGCACGTTCTTCTGCAGCACCATACCGATGGCTTCGCGCAATCGATCAATTTTGTAATCCCTTACGTCGCGGCCGCCGACCAGCACGCGGCCGGACAGCGTGTCGTACAGGCGCGGGATGAGCTGCACGAGCGTGGTCTTGCCGGAGCCGGAGCCGCCGACGATGCCGATCGTCTCGCCGGAGCGGATCGAGAGGTCGATGTGCGACAGCGTGAGGTTCTCCGGGTTGTCGGCATACGAGAAGCAGACGTCCTCGAAGCGGATGCTGCCGTCGGCGACGGCAAGGTCCGGGTCCGCGGCGTCGTCGCGGATGGCGGGCTGCTCGTCGAGCACCTCGACGATGCGCTTGGCCGACGCGGACGAGAGCACGAGCGTGATGAACACCATCGTGATCATCATCAGCGACATGAGGATCTGCGAGATATAGCTGATGAAGCTCATCAGCTCGCCGGTCTGCAGCCGCCCGGTCACGATGCGCTCGCCGCCGAGCCACAGCACGGCCACGATGCAGGCGTACATGGTGATCTGCATGAACGGCATCGTGAGGATAAGCAGTTTTTCCGCGCGCTGCTGCGCGACCTTGAGATCCCGCGCGCTATTGCGGAATTTGTCCGTCTCATAATCGCCGCGCACGAACGACTTGACGACGCGGATGGCGATCAGGTTCTCCTGCGTGCGCGCGTTCATGTCGTCGTACTTGCCGAGCATCGCACGAAAGCGCGGAAACGCGAGCTTCCACAAAAGAAACATGAACGCGCCGAGCACGGGGATTGCAAACAGCATGATGAGCGAGAGCTCGAACGAGATGCGCATGGCCATGATCGTCGCCATGACGAGCATAAACGGCGCGCGCGCGAGCATGCGGATGGTCATCATAAAAGACGTCTGCACGTTCGTAATGTCGTTGGTCAGCCGTGTAATCAGCGACGGCGTGCTGAACTTGTCGATGTTTTTGAACGAGAACGACTCGATGCGCTCAAACAGCCCCAGCCGCAGGTTCTTGGCAAGGCCGTTTGCGGCGACGGACGCCACGCGCGCGCAGACGGTGCCGAAGAACAGCGCGCCGAACGCCATCACGAGCATGTACCCGCCGATCTTGACGATGTAGCCGATGTCCTTGTTCGGGATGCCGATGTCCACGATAAGCGCCATCTGGATCGGGATAAACACCTCGAGCAGCACTTCGAAGAACATCGTGATCGGGGAGAGGATCGTCTGCAGACGATATTTGCCGATGAACGGCAGCAGCTTTTTGATCATGTCCTGGTTTCCTTTCGCGCGGGGAGACAGCCCGGGAAGTTACAGATATCGAAATCGTCGCAGCGGACGTTATCGATCATGCGGTCGAGATACCGGCGAAGCGACTGCAGTTCGTCGTCCGAGAAGTTCGCGAACGTCTCGCGGTCGACCTCGTCGAAACAGTCGCGATAGCGCGCCGCGGCCGCGATGCCCGCGGGGGTGGCGTACAGCTTGTTTCTGCGCAGGTTCGTCTCGTCGACGCGCCGCTCGATCAGGCCCGCGCACTGCAGCCGCTTGACCGACTGCGCCACGGACGCGGGGGTTACGCAGAGCCGCGACGCGATGTCGTTCTGCGTGCAGCCCGGCGACTGGATCAGCGCCTCGAGCAGATGCAGCTGGCCGCGGTAGAGCACGCAGTCGCTCGTCCGCTCCTGGACGCGCTTGCGCCGAAGCAGGTTCAGCGCGATGACGCGCCAGCCCAGATCGTGCAGGTTCTCCAACAGGCCCACGTCTCCTTTGTTAAGTACTTAATAATTAAACGCTTACAAATATAGCGCGCTTTAAAATAATTGTCAAGCAAAATTGCGCATGATACAATGCAAGGCATGAAACGCAAAATCAACGGAAATACGGCGGGCGTGCGCGAAACGCTGCTTGCCGACATGGAGACGCTCTACGACTACCGCGTGCCGGCGGGGGAATTCCTGCCGGCCGAGCTTGCCGACAAGCTTGCGGTCTACACGGGCGCGATCAACCGCGAGGTGCTCGTCTATATCTCGCGAGCCGGAGAGATCGTGGACGCGCGCATCGGCGACTCCGGAACCGTGGACATGACCGAGATCCGCCTCGTGCGTAACATCGACCGCCTCGCCGGCGTGCGCTGCGTGCACACGCACCCAAACGGCGACCCGGAGCTGTCGGACGTGGACATCGGCTCGCTCAACGCGCTCAAGCTCGACGCCATCTCGGCCATCGGTGCGCTCGGCGGCAGGGCCGTGGCGGTCATGACGGGCTATATCGGCGAGATGGAGGGCGGCCGCCGGCAGACGATACTCTACGGCCCGACGCGGCCGGACCGGCTGCCGCAGCAGCGGCTGCTCGACGCCATCTTCGAGGCGGACGCGCGGCTGCTCTCCTCGACCTACGACGCGGCCGGGATGAAAACCGAGCGCGCGATCCTCGCCGGCATCGACCAGAACGCGGGCTACGACACGCTTGCGGAGCTGGCCGCGCTGTGCGACACGGCGGGTATCGAGGTCGTCGGCCGCGAGCTGCAGCGGAAGCGCGCGCCGGACAGCGCGACGTACATCGGCTCCGGCAAGGCGGAGGAGATCAAGCTCACCGCGTCGGCCGCGGAGGCCGACCTCATCGTGTTCGACGACGAGCTGACCGCCATCCAGATGCGAAACCTGGAGGCTGTGCTGTCGCTGCCGATCATCGACCGCACGATGCTGATTCTCGACATCTTCGCTTCGCGCGCGCAGTCGCGCGAGGGCAAGCTGCAGGTCGAGCTCGCGCAGCTGAAATACCGCCTGCCGCGGCTTTTGGGCATGGGCCGCGTGCTCTCGCGGCAGGGCGCGTCCGGCGTCGGCATGCGCGGCCCGGGCGAAAAGAAACTCGAGATCGACCGCCGCCGCATCAAGCGGCGCATCTACGAGCTCGAGCAGGAATTAAGCGAGATCGACAAGCAGCGAGAGCTGCGCCGCGAAGCGCGCACGAAGAATCCCGTGCCGATCGTGTCGCTGGTCGGGTACACGAACGCGGGCAAGTCGACGCTGCTCAACGCGCTCTCCGGCAGCGACGCGCTCGCCGAGGACAAGCTGTTTGCGACGCTCGACCCGATCGTGCGCCGCGTGCGCCTGCCCGGCGGCGCGGAGTGCCTCGTGTCCGACACGGTCGGCTTCATCAACAAGCTTCCGCACGATCTGGTCAACGCGTTTCGCTCGACGCTCGAGGAGGTCAAAAACGCCGACCTGATTCTGCACGTGATCGACAGCAGCAGCCCGTACTGCGACGTGCAGATACGCGTCGTCGAGGACGTGCTGGGATCGCTCGGCGCGCTGGACACGCCGCGCGTGGAGGTGTTCAACAAGCAGGACGCGGGCGGTGTTTTCCCGGGAAACCGCAGGAACGCCGTCGCCGTCAGCGCGCTAAACGGCGGCGGGCTGGACGGATTGCTCGGTCTCATCGAAAAGATGCTCGCCGAGTCGCAGGTGCGCGCGGAGTTTTTGATTCCCTATGAGAAATACGACGCGATGCGGCTCGTGCGCTCGCTCGGCACGGTGCTGTCCGAGGCGCACGAGGAGAACGGCACGCGCGTCGTGGCTCTCCTGAGCGAGGACGAGCTGTGGCGCGTTAAGCAGAAGTTGTAGGTGGGGCGAGGG
>CAZIRB010000131.1:0-5596 GCA_964541695.1 uncultured Oscillospiraceae bacterium | reverse complement strand
CCCGCGGGGCCTGTGCTGCGGCGCCAAAAACAGCTTGAAATTCATAACCAAACCAAATCTTTGTCCGCCTGCAAGCGCAGGAGTTTTTTTATGCAAAAGCCGGCGCAAAACATGCCCCGAAAGCGGAGCTTACTGTATTTTTCCAAAAACCTGCGCCGATCCAAAAATTGGAAGGCGAATTTGCGCGATATGTGCGGTTTCTGTACTGACGGTCTAATTTTTCCGTCTTGACATGCTGCGATGCAATGATTATAGTATAATCATTAAAAGCCCGGATGTTTTCAGGATTGTAACGTTTGCGCCACATTTTTCCTCTGTACCCCGACGGCATACGTTTTGCCGTTCCATAAATCAATCATGGAAAGAGAGGATTGTCATGAAAAAGACCAAAACGTGGAGCACGATGACCCTGGCAATGATCCCGATCTGTATCGCAATCAACTTTGTAGGCGCGCAGATTGCAAACGCGCTGAAGCTGCCGATGTACCTCGATGTGATCGGAACGATCATGATGGGTGCCATCTGCGGCCCGATTCCCGGCATGGTGCTCGGCGCGCTGTCGACGCTGATCAACAGCATCGCCGCACCCGCGTCGATCGCCTACATTCCCGTGACGATCGCGTACGGCCTCGTTTCGGGCTGGCTGTCGAAGAAGGGCTTCCTCAAAACGATCCCGAAGACCATTGTGAGCGGCCTCATCATCGCGTTCATCGGCGTCGTTCTTTCCACGCCGATCACCGCGCTGCTCTACGGCGGCATCACGGGCACCGGCCAGAGCGCGCTGATCATCGGCATGCAGGCGGCGGGCATGAGCCTGATCATGGCCACGCTGATCTCGGGCCTCATCACGGAGTTTGCGGACAAGCTGATCTCCGTCGCGGTCGTCTACATCGTCACCAAGGCGCTGTCGGACCGCATGCTGTCCAAGTTCCCGCTGGGCTACGTGTACTTCAAGCACGCGGCGGTGGACGACGACGTGGAAGCGGACAAGTAGTAAACGCGGTTCAATCGATGATTTCCGCCGCGGCGTATGCGGCAAAATGAATGTGAGCGGGAGATCCGGGTGCGTCAGGACCGCGCCGCGCACGGTCTCCCGCGTTTTTCGTTTCAGACGGGCATCCATAAAGCGCGGACATCCACGATAAATTCCATTCGGGAAACGGCGCTGATCTTGCGAAAACGGAGGGTGCGACATGAATTTCGATGCACTGCACGAGCAGGTCTCCACCGCAAAACGCGGAAAACTCATTTTGGATCTGTATCCGATTACAAAACTGGTGATTCTTTTTTGCTGCAGCGCGCTGGCCATCTGTACGCCCGGGTACTACACCGGCTTTGCGCTGACGCTGTTGTTTTTGATTTTGACGCTGACGTGCGGAAAGGCGAAAAACTACGGCAGGATTATGCTTTCCGTACTGGTGATATTCGTGCTTCTGTTGATTCTCGCCAGGTCGCTGTTCTACGGGAGCGGGCCGGTGCTTGCCAGCTACGGCAGGTTCGCCATCTACCGGGACGGATTGATCGAAGGGTTGACCAAGAGCAGCGTGATCATGGGCTTCTCGAGCGCGTTCGTGTTCGTCGCCACGACGACGGACTGGGAGAGCCTGATGCTCTCGCTCGAGCAGCGCAACTGCCCGCCGAACGCGACGTTCGTCATCCTATCCACGTTCCAGATGATCCCGCAGATGAGCGCGAACGCGAAGGCGATACAGGACGCGCAGCGCGCGCGCGGCATCGAGACCGAGGGGAACCTTAAGACGCGTGCGCGGGCGTTTCTGCCCATGCTGCTGCCGCTTCTGCTCTCGTCGTTCTCGGTGGCGGAGGAGAAATCGCTCGCGCTGGAAACGCGCGGCTTCAACTACCCGTGCCAAAAGACCCGGTTGCGCGTCGTGACCGATACGAAAGCGCAGAAAGTGTTCCGGATCGCGCTGATTATCGTCAGCGCTTGCTGCTGCATCGTGGGAGGGTATTACAAATGGCTTGCGTAGAGATTAAGAACGTATCGTACCGCTACCCGGTCTCTCCCAAAAAGAACCTGCGCGGCATCGACCTTGCGATCGAGCAGGGGGAGTTTGTCGCCATCATCGGCAAAAACGGCGCGGGTAAGACGACGCTCTGCAACGTGATCCGCGGCTTCATCCCGCATTTTTACCACGGCAAGATCACGGGCACGGTCACCGTCAACGGCAAGGACGTGCTGGAAACGGGCATCGGCGAGCTTGCGGCCGACGTGGGCTACGTGTTCCAGAACCCGTTCAACCAAAATAGCGGCATCAAGGCCACCGTATACGAGGAGATCGCATACGGCCTGGAGAACCTCGGCATCGCGCGCGGGGAGATATTCGGCCGCGTCGACGCGGTGCTGAAACTTTTGCACATCGAGCACCTTGCGGACAAGCACCCGATGAAGCTGTCCGGCGGACAGTGCCAGCGCGTCGCGCTCGCGTCCGTCATCGTAATGGAGCCGGCCGTGCTGATCATCGACGAGCCGACGAGCCAGCTCGACCCGAAAGGGACGGAGGATGTGTTCCGCATCATCGACACGATGAAGAAAAACGGGAAGACGACCATCCTCGTCGAGCAAAAGATCGACCGGATCGCGGAATA
Organism: uncultured Oscillospiraceae bacterium; assembly: GCA_964541695.1. Classification (GTDB taxonomy): domain Bacteria; phylum Bacillota; class Clostridia; order Christensenellales; family CAG-138; genus CAZKGE01. The sequence goes on along the minus strand of CAZIRB010000131.1, from coordinate 2,989 downwards.
CGCCGACCGCGTGATCTTAATGGACGAAGGCGAGATCGTGCTGGACGGGACCGCGCAGGAGGTCTTAAGCGATGTGCGGCTGCTCGACTACGGCGTCGTGCTGCCGCAGTGCGCGGCGCTCGGCATCGCGCTGCGCGAGCGCGGTTACGCGCTCGACCGCGTTCCGATCACGATCGCGCAGGCGAAGGAAACAATTGGCCGTCTGATGGGGAAGGAGGGCGCAGCCCATGCCGATTCTTGAACTGGACCGCGTCAGTTTCGCGTATCCGAACGGGTGTCGGGCCGTCGAGGGCATCAGCCTGACGGTGAACGCCGGCGAAAAGATCGCCATCATCGGCGAGAACGGCGCGGGCAAGACGACCGCCGCCAAGCTGATGAACGGCCTTTTGCGGCCGACGGAGGGCGAGGTGCGCGTAAACGGCTGCTCCACCGCGAAAAAGACGGTGGCGGCCATAGCGAGCGACGTCGGGTATGTGTTCCAAAACCCGGACGACCAGATCTGCAATAAGGATATTTACAGCGAGATCAGCTATACGCTGCGCTATAACAAGGTCTTCCCGCCGGAACAGATTCGCGAGAAGGCGATGGAGGCGCTCGGCATCGTCGGCCTTGCGGACAAGAGCGAGGAAAACCCGTACGATCTCTCGTATTCGCACAGGAAATTCGTGACGATCTGCTCCGTCATCCTTCAGGACCCCGCGCTCGTGATACTGGACGAGCCGACGGCCGGACAGGACCTCGTGTGCTTAAAGCGCATCGCGGGCATCGTCGACTATCTGCAATCCCAGGGCAAAGCGGTGCTGACGATCACGCACGACATGGAGTTTGTGGTCAACAACTTCGACCGCGTCGTGGTCATGGCGCACGGCAACATCATCGCCGACGGCAGCCCGCAGGAGATATTCTGGGACGACTGCGTGCTAAAGGAGGCGGCGCTGCATCCGCCGTACGTCGGGCAGCTGGCCAAGGAGCTCGGGCTCGGCCGGCGCGCGCTGACGGTCGACGCGTTTATTAAGGCCCTGGCCGACGCCGGCGTCGCGCCGGAGAACAGGAACGGAGGCGCCGTATGAGCGCGCCGGTACCGCAAGGGCCGCTGACGGTCGCGATTGCGCGCACGCCGGACCCGCTGAACAACTGCGCAAAGCTGTATTCCGACGCGGCTGCGTTCGTGCAATCGCTGCCGAACGTCCGCCTGATCGAAACCGACCGGACGCTGGCCTCGGCCGCGGACGCAGTTGCCATCGCCGCGGAGTTTTCCGAGCGGGCGGCGGACCTGACGATCCTCATGTGCTGCCGGTTGGCGGGCGACGGCCGCATCGTCGAGCCGTTCATGCGCTCAAAGCAGGAGCTGATGGTCTGGAGCGTGCCGGAGCCGCAACGCACCGGCAATTTGACGCTCAACTCGCTAACCTGCGCGAATCTGTATCTGAGCACGGCCGAGCAGCTGTCCGTTTCCTGCGGCGGCAAGCGCGCCAAGTGGCTGTACGGCGAGCCGCAGGGCCCGTACTTCGCGCGGCGGCTCATGGTCACCGTCGGCGCGCTGCGCGCAAAAAAGCGGCTGTCGGGCGCGGCGCTTCTCGGCGTCGGCGACACGGCCGACGGGTTTGTCAATCTGCAATACTCGCCCGAGGCGGTGCTCGCGCGATTTGGCACGCGGCTGCTGCATGTTCCGCTCGACCGGCTTGCCGAGCGGATGCGGGCCGTGCCGCAGCGCGAGGCGGAAGCCCTCGCGGAGCGCATGCGCGATTGGGCGTGCGGCTCGACGCGTTTTAGGGCCGAGGTCGAGCAGAACGCGCGGCTGGCGCTTGCGCTCGAGGCGCTGCAAAACGAGGCGGGCGCGTCCGCGCTCGCGCTGCGCTGCTGGCCGGAGATCCAGGCGGACTGGAAGTTCTCCGTGTGCCTCGCGCTCTCGTTCTTGAACGAGCAGGGTACGATCGTCTCCTGCGAGGGCGACATGCCCGGCGCGCTGACGATGCTGCTGCTCTCCGAGATCACGGGCGAGCGGCCGCTGCTGCTGGACATGGTCGCGGCCGACCTGGACCGCGACGCGCTGCAGTTCTGGCACTGCGGGATCGGCATGCGATGCTATATGGACGGCGCGGGCTGTGAGCTGATTAAGTACCCCTGCGACGCCGCGATACTGGACCATCCGGGCGCCTGCGTGGACATGAAGTTTGCGCCATGTACGGTCACGATCTGCCGGCTTGCGGGCGGGGACGCCGGCCGTCTGTTCGTCTGCCAGGCGGAGATTGTGCCGGGGCCGGACAGGGGCTACGACGGTGGGCGCGCGTGGATCGGGAATTTTACGATGGAGGGACGGCCGATATCGGCGGCGGCGTTTCTGGACGCGGCGTTCCGTTTCGGCAGCCCACACCACTACGCAATCTGCGCGGGGGAAGCGGAGAGCGCGCTGCGCGAATTTGCCGCGCATTTCTCGCTGGCCGCTTCCGAATGGCAGGAATACCGGGACGAATTGAGGTAGGAACATGGAGAAAATGCGCGCCGTCGTTGCGCACGCAGCGCACGACTTTCGGGTGGAGCTCGTGGACCGGCCCGTCGCCGGGCCGTTGGAGGCCGTCATCAAAATCGAGGCCGCCGGTATCTGCACGGGCGACCGGATCATGTACGAGGGCAAGGCGCCGTGGGGCATCAACGACGGCGAAATCCCCGGTCACGAGTACGTCGGCGTAATCGTTGAGACGGGCGAAGGCTTTACCGAACAATACGGCCTTGCGGAAGGCGACCGTTGCGTTGCCGAGGTGCAGATTCCGTGCGGCGAATGTTATTGCTGCCGCGGCGGCTTCTACAACCTCTGCGAAAACCCGAACGGCTTCTTGGGCGGCGGCTGGGCCGAATACATGCTGCTGCGGCGCGGCGCGGTGATCCACAGGGTGCCCAAGAGCATCGACAAGCTGCACGCGGCCATGATCGAGCCGCTCTCGTGCGGCGCGTACGCGGTCGAGCGCGCGTCGGTCGGCATGGCGGACAC
>CAZIRB010000130.1:2928-5623 GCA_964541695.1 uncultured Oscillospiraceae bacterium | reverse complement strand
ACGAGCTGGTCGCTCCAGCCGTGGTACGCGCCGCCGGCCTTGACGATGTTCTTCTTGCCGGTGAACGTGCGGGCCACGCGGATGGCGACCATGTCCGCCTCGGTGCCGCTGCCGAGGCTCCTGTACTGCTCGACGAAGGGCATGTTTTCGCGGATGATCTTTGCGAGCTTGAGCTCATACTCGTGGAACAGTCCCGTGACCGGGCCGTGTTCGCGGATGACGTCGATCACCTTGTCCGTGACGGGCCTGTAGTTGCTGCCGAGCAGCGTCGGCCCGCCCGCCTGCAGGTAGTCGACATAGCGGTTGCCGTCGATATCGTACAGGTACGCGCCCTCCGCGCGGTCGACCGCGAGCGGGAAGGGATAGTTGAACGCGAGGTTGTGCTGCACGCCGCCGGGGATAAACTGCTTTGCCTCGGCGATCAGCGCCTTCGATTTTGCGCACTTTGTCTCAAAGTAGTCGAGATAGCGCGCCATGGCGCCGGGCTTGATGTGGTGGAGCGGGCCGTCGACGAGCCGGTCCATTTTGGCCGCGATTTCATCGACGTCCGGCCACTTGGATACGCCGTAATGCGTGTTCACTGTCTGTCTCTCCGTTTCCTAGATATTCTGATTTTTGCGAGGGAAACCGTCATTTCTTCCCGAGCTTCCGTTCCTTGGCCAGGCACATCAGGAGGATGCAGGCCGCGCTGACGGCCGAGAGCAGGATCATGACGCCGAGATGGTTGCCGGCAAAGAGCGACGCAAGGCCCAGGAATATCACGCCGCCGACGTTGCCGGCGAACATGAGCAGCCCCTCGCTCGTGCCCTCGCTCGTCGGATAGGCCGCCTCGGCCGCGAACGTCAGGATGACCGGCGCGCTGCCGATCGTAAAGAAGCCGTACAGCACGCCCGACACGATCATGCCCGCCAGGCTGCCGAGCAGCATGAACAGCGCAAAGCCGATTACGCCGAGCACGTTGGCCAGGATCATGTACGGCAGGCGGCGGCGCAGCTTATCCTTGTCGGAGAGCATCGCGAGCACGAAGCTGCCGAGGATACCCGTAAACAGCACGATCACGCCGATGATGCCCGCGCCCGTGGCGTCGACCGCGCCCGCGCTCATCGAGCGCAGCAGCGGCTCGATCATCGTAAAGAACGTGTTGAACACGCCGAGCAGGATGAAGAACAGCAGCACGGCGATCAAGAAATCCTTGCGCTTGACCGCGGTGGCAAAGCCCTCCTTAAAGTCGGCGCGCGCGGCTTCGTCGTCCGAGCACGGCGGCGTCGGCGGCTTTTCGCGGGCGAAGATCAGAAACAGCGCCGCGGCGACGGCGGAGGCCACGCCGTAGATGATCAGCATGGTCCGCATGTCCACTCCGCCCTCAAGCAGCACGGGGGTTAGGAGCAGGCCGACCATCATGCCGACGTAGTTGGCCAGAAGCCCCACGCCGTTGGCGGTCGCGCGCTCGCCCTCCGGGAACCATTTGCCCGCCACGAGGCCCGGCGCGTTGAGGATGAACGGCTGCGCGATGGCAAAGCCCACGGTCAGCACGAGCACCGCCAGGTAGCTTGCGCCGAAGAACCCGCGTAAGAGGCCGCACGCGCCCATCAGCGCCGCGCCGAAGCCCACCGCCCTTTTAAAGCCCCATTTCTCAAACGCCGCGAGCGACGGGATCGACAGCGCGATCATGCCGACCATGAATATGATCGATAGCAGGCTGATCGCGCTCTCGCCCTTGGCCGCGTCCGAAAAGCCGTAGTACTGCCAGGCCGCGGTCGTGATCGAGAAAAACGTCGCCCACAGAAGCTGGATCATCGCCGCGATCAGAAGATACACGACGAGCACGGTCCAGCGGTAGGAATAGACGCGGTAGCCGCCGAGTTCCTTGTATTTACCGTCCATGCGTTTTGCTCCCTTTCCTTTATTTTGTTCCGCCGCGCGGCGCGTTCAGCGCGGCGAACGATTTCTTGTTGTCGTGGTAGAGGCTCTGGAACACGGGGTAGATGCGGTCGTATACCGCGGTGTTCTCGGGCACCGGCTTGTAGCGCGCGCCGACCTTGATGATCTTTTTCACGTCCTTAATGTCCGGCAGCAGGCCGAAGCTGACCGCCATCAGCGCGGCGGCGCCCATCGTGCCGACGTGCCGCGGGTTCTCGACCGTCTCTACCTCGCGGCCCAGCACGTCCGCAAGGATCTGGCACACCTCCGGCGAGATCGCGCTGCCGCCGGTGAAGCGCACCGCGCGCGCGGTCTTGAACGTCTGCTCCGTCGCGGTGAGCATCCAGCGCATGTGCAGACACACGCCCTCGATCACAGCCTTGACCAGATCGCTGCCGTGGCTGTCCACGTCCACGTTGAAGAACACGCCGCGCGCGTACGGGTCCTCGAACGGGCAGCGGTTGCCGTGCATCCACGGCGAGAACACGATGCCGTTGCTGCCGGCGGGCGTGTCCTTGATGTACTCGAACAGCTTGTCGTACGTGTCGATCGGCGTGCGCCCCAGCCGCTCCTTGACCCACTCCATGCACTTGCCGGCCGTCTCGCTCTCGGCGATGTAGTTGTAGGTGTTCGGGTCCGCGCCGACGATGCTCGCGATGACGTTCCCAAGGTCGAGGTGCAGCTTATCGACCGTCGTGCAGACCCAGCCGGACGTACCGGAGTAGACGTTGACATCGCCCGGCTGCGTACAGCCCGCGCCGATCTGGCAGAGGCT
>CAZIRB010000130.1:0-2828 GCA_964541695.1 uncultured Oscillospiraceae bacterium | reverse complement strand
GTATTCCTTCGCGTCCAGCCATTTGTAGGTTTTTTTGTAGATGTCCGGCTCGTTCTCGCGCACCCAGTGGTACTTCCACAGCGGGTCCTTGGCGCTGGCGGACACCGCGCCGGTGAGCCGGATAAACCGCAGCACCTTAAAGATGTTCAGCCCCTCGACCTTGATCCCCGTCGCCATGTACCGTGAGAACTGCTTTGCCGCGCGCGTGTCCATGCAGCTCATCGAGCGCCGCAGCGCGCGCCCCTGTTCATCCACCATGACCAGCGTCTGCATCTGCGAGCAGAACGAGACGCCCGCGATCTCCTCTTTCGGCACGCCCGCTTTCTCCAAAAGACGCTTCGTGCTGCGGCACATCGCCGCCCACCATTCCTCCGGGTCCTGCTCCGCGCCGCCGTTTGGCAGGATGTACAGCTCGTAGTGCTCCAGCTCGCCCGCAAGGTACCGCACGCTGTCCTCGGCCGAGATCTCGAACAGGCAGGTCTTGAGCCCCGTGGTCCCGACATCGTAGGCGATCACCTTCATCGACATCCGCTTCCCTTCCCTGTTTATTTCTGTCCCTATGGCTGAATTTATGTAGATGTGACACAAGAAACGACCTGATAAAATAAATATACTCAAGTCTGACTTTAAAGTCAATACAAAATTTTCGTATTGCGAAAAACGACGGATTCCTGTATACTATACATTATGGAACAGTCAAGGCGCGAGCTCAATAAAATCAACTGCCGCAAACGCATTCTCAAGGCGTCGCGGAAGCTGTTTTCCGTTAAAGGCTACGAGGACACCATGATCGAGGACATCGCCAAAAGGGCAGAGGTGTCCAAGGCGACGGTGTACAACTATTTCCCAAACAAGGAAAGCCTGCTCATCGGCACCGCCGACGAGGTGCTCGACCGCGTAAAGGACCTGGTCAAAAACGACCTTCACGAGTGTCAAAACAGCGAGCAGAAGCTCCGGCGCGTGCTCGGGGAGTTCGTGCAGGCATCGGTGGACTACCTGGGCCTGTCCCGCAAGCTGACGTACCTCAATTCGTGCGAGGAGAGCGCGCTGTTCTCCACGCGCAAGGATATGATCGAGATCCTCCTCGGCCTCGTCCGAAGCGCGCAGGACGAAGGCGTGTTCCGCGCCGACGCCGACCCCGGCGACATCGTCGACGTGATCGTCGGCATCTACCTCATCGCGCAGTTCCAGTGGTCGCACATCGACCGCTATACGCCGGAATTCCTTAACGAAAAGCTGGACCGGTTCTTTACCGCGATGCTGAAGAGCTATTATCGGTAGGGGAGGGCGCGAAGCGCGAAGCGCGGGCGCGGGTTTTTTGCAGGGGCGCCGCCCCTGCACCCCGCCAAAGGGGAAACCCCCTTGGAATCCCAATAGCTTGGCGGATGTCCTTTTCAACAGGCGTGTAGGGCTGTATACCCGCGGAATGGGTTTCCAAAGGGCCTGCGGCCCTTTGGCGGGTGTTTGAGGGCAGAGCCCTCAACGTACCCCCTCCGTCCCATTTCTTAGGCTGCAGGCCCCATCCGTCCTTTCCGCTAAACCGCCGATGAAAGGAAATAACCTCTTGAACCCATCGACCGATCAAGGTATTTCCGTCCGGGCCGCATTTCGCTCGCCCGCTTTTCGGCGGCTGCTCTGTTGTGCTTTCTTGATTTTATCAGCCGTTTATATTGGATACGGCCTGACCGTTCCGTCGCGTTGCGACGGCTTCTTCCGCTGGCAGGAGTCCGTTTATGTCTTAAGAAGCGTCGATCCTTTCAAGGTAGCTTCAGGCGCCGTGGAACCGCATATCGATATCGGCGCCCTTCGGCCGGACGGGGGGAATATGCCGTGGACCTATCTGCTTTCCAATTTTATCTATCCCGGATTCCTGCCGTATCATGCGGCTTTTGTCTGGGCCCGTATCCTTTTTTGCATTCTGCTGTGCGCAAGCGTCCTTTGCCTGGACCGGTATGTCAGAAGAACGTTTCCGGCGGCTTCGATGCCGGACCGCTTGACGCTGATCGGCGTATTCGGCGCTTCGTACATGTGGTTTGCCACGTTGCGCCTGGGCAATCACGCGGCGTATCTGTGCCTGCTTCTGATCATTCTGTTTACGTTCGATCACAATCGGCATTGGGTTCTCGCCGGCATACTCTATGGTTTTTTGCTGATGAAACCGCAGACAACCGCGCTGTTTTTGCTGTTTTTCCTGCTGGATCGGCAGTTTAAACCCGTTTTGCTGGCGGCGGGCATGTTGGGGATCGTAACGCTGGTCACCGGGTACCTGATCGATTGCAATCCTCTTGAAATGGTGAAGAACGCCTATACCCTTTGCGTAAGCTATGAAGATTTAACGGTATATATCTATTACGGTCTGCTGGACCCGCTTGTCAGCGTATTCCATGCGCCGTCCTCGGCGATATTGCCAATCGGCATGGGGCTGGGCGTAGTTGCCGTATTGATGCTGAAGTACCGGATTCGCAGCGAAAGCCGGGCGGTCAATTTTGCGGCGTTGTCGCTGCTCACCGTGTGCTGGATGTATATCCAGCCGAGCGACATGATCATTTTGGGCTTTGTCGGCTTTGCCTGCCTTCTTGTTCTGCTTTCATGCAAGCAAAACCGGCGCGTATCCGCGTTTATTGGCCTGGGCGCGGTTTTCGGGGCGCTGCCCGTGATCGGCAGGGTATATATGGCCAGTCCGCTGATTCCGCTGGCCGTAAGGCTGTTTTACTTTGCCGTCGTCTGGAGCCTGATCCGGGAGGATCGCAAAGCTTGCGGGATTGTACCGCCCGCCGCTGAACAGGCGCCCGTTTAGAAAAGCCCTCGATCGCGGGCGACGCATGATG
>CAZIRB010000129.1:0-5655 GCA_964541695.1 uncultured Oscillospiraceae bacterium | reverse complement strand
ATCCGCCGCAGGCGGCGCTCAGCTTCGGCCCCCCTCAAGCTCCCGCCAAAGGGCCGAGGGCCCTTTGGAAACCCAAACGGTTCATCGAAGTTTCCTGCGGGCTCCAAGGGTCTCAGATCCTTTGGCAGGGGTGCGGGGACGGCGTCCCCGCCGAAAAATCTGCGCAGCCCAAAAGTCAGAATCGCCGGTTCGCCGGGTTTCCAAAGGGCCCTCGGCCCTTTGGCAGGGGTTTGGGGACGGAGTCCCCTTCGTTCCCGCCGTTCCCCGTTCCTACTGCATCACGCGCCGGCCCTCGAGCGCCTTGGCGAGCGTGATCTCGTCGGTGTACTCGAGATTCCCGCCGATGGGGATGCCGTGCGCGATGCGTGTGCAGGTCACGCCGAGCGGCCGCAGCAGGCGGGAGATATAGGACGCGGTGGCCTCGCCCTCGACGTCGGGGTCGGTGGCGAGGATGACCTCGCGAACGCCGCCGGCCTTGACGCGCTCGACGAGCTCGTTGATGCGGATATCGTTGGGGCCTACGCCGTTCATGGGCGAGAGCACGCCGTGCAGCACGTGATAGCGGCCGAAGAACTCGCGGGTGCGCTCCATGCTGAGCACGTCGCGCGCGTCGCAGACGACGCAGAGCACGGTATCGTCGCGGCTCTTGTCGGCGCAGACGGCGCAGGGGACGACGTCCGTATAGGTGCCGCAGACGGGGCAGAACCGCACGTCCTTCTTGGCGGCGACGATCGCGTCGGCAAGCTCGTTGGCCTGCTCGGCTGGCGCGTCCAGGATATGGTAGGCAAGCCGCTGCGCGGTTTTCGTGCCGATGCCGGGCAGGCGCGAAAGCTGCGTGACGAGCTTCTGAATCGGTTCGATGATAACCATGCGGCGGCCTTCTTAGAGCCCGAGCCCCATGCCGCCGGTGAACCTGCGCATCTCGGCGTCGATGGTCTCGGCGGCCGTACGCAGCGCCTCGTTGACGGCGGCGCAGACGAGGTCCTGCAGCATCTCGACGTCGTCGGGATCGACGCAGTCCGGCGAGATCGTAAGCTTGACCAGCGTCTTGTCGCCGCGAACGGTTGCGGACACCATGCCGCCGCCCGCGGCGGCGGTGAACTCGCGCTCGGCAAGCTCCGCCTGCGCTTTCTGCATGTCCTGCTGCATCTTCTGGGCCTGCTTCATCAGCTGCTGCATATTGGCCCCGCCCATGCCGGGGAATCCGCCCTTTGCCATAGGAAAACCTCCGTTTTACTCCTGCTATTTGATCACGAGCTTGTCGCCGAACAGCGCCTTTGCGCGCTCAATGTTTTCGTCGCTTATTGGCTTTGGCTCGAGCTTGACGAGCAAGAGCCGCGCGCTTGGGGACAGCCCGGTCAGAATCGACTGCATCTTATTGAAATTGATCGGCGCGGATAGCCCCGCAAGCTGCGCGCCGTGGCCCGCGTCGAAGCCGACGCTGAGCACATTGTTTTCGAACGACTGCGGCACGCCGTCGCGCGCGAGGGCGTGCACGAGGATGTTCTGCTTATATAGTTCCGCAAGCAGCGCGGTCCATAGCCCCGCCGCGCCGAGCGATTGCGGCTCCGTGGCCGCGGAGACGGGGTCCGCCGGTTTTTGCGCGCCCCGCGGAGGCGCTTCGTCCGTTCCACCCGTTCCGGCCGCTTCCCTTGCGCCGGCGGACCGGCCGGCGTCGCCGTGCGCGTCCTGATCCCGCGGCTCGCCCGCCCCGCCCGCCCCGCGCGCTTCCGCCGGTGCGGGAACTCCACCGTCCGTCTGCGCAGGCCCGGCCGCCCGCTGGGATTGTGCGTATGCTTGAGTCGCCTTCCGCTCCCGTCCCGTTTCTGCCGCGTCCTGTGTCACGTCCGCCGGCTGCCGCACCGCGGACTCAGCCGCCCGCTGGGCCACGCCCCCCTGCTCAATCCGATCGACGCGCGCGGCGAGCGCGGTCAGCGAAAGCTCGTCCTCCGGGCGGCAGATGCGCACGAGCACGCTCTCGAGCAGCGTGCGCGGCGACGAGAGGTAGCGCATGTCGTTCTGCGCGGCGACCAATAGCTCAAGCGCGCGCAGCAGGAACGATTCGGACGCAGGCGCGGCCTGCTCGAGGTAGCGGCGCATCGCGTCCTGCGTACATTCGAGAAGGTCCGCGCATTCGCCGCAGGTCCTGGCCAAGAGCAGCGCGCGCACGTGCGCAGTCAGGTCCTGGCAGAAAACGGTCAGGTCGCGCCCCGCGCGCACGATGCCGTCGAGCATCGAAAGCGCCGTCGCCGCGTCGGAAGCAAGCAGCGCGGAGGCAATATCGAACAAAAAGCTCTCCTCCATGCCGCCGAGCACGTCGAGCACGTCCCGTTTTGTGACGGTGTCGCCGATGAACGAGAGGCACTGGTCGGCGAGCGACAGCGCGTCGCGCATGCCGCCGTCGGCCGCGCGCGCGATCAGCGTGAGCCCCTCGTCGTCGATGCGCGCGCCGGCCTTGTCCAGTACGGTTTTGAGCGTCTGCACGATGTTTGCGATCGAGTGGCGGCGGAAATCGAACCGCTGGCAGCGCGACACGATCGTCGCGGGAAGCTTCTGCGGCTCGGTGGTGGCGAGTATGAACAGCACGTGCGCGGGCGGCTCCTCGAGTGTCTTGAGCAGCGCGTTGAACGCCGGGCCCGTGAGCATGTGCGCTTCGTCGATGATGAACACGCGGCGGCCTAGCTGCATCGGCGCGTACTGCGACTGCTCGATGAGCGCGCGCGCGTCGTCGACGCCGTTGTTGGACGCGGCGTCGAGCTCGAGGATGTCGACGGCGTTCTCGTCCGCGGAGGCCAGGCAGGCGGCGCAGACGCCGCAGGGCTCGCCGTTCTTCGGCGCGAGGCAGTTGACCGCGCGCGCGAGGATCTTGGCCGTGCTGGTCTTGCCGGTGCCGCGCGTGCCGCAAAACAGGTACGCGTGCGCGGCGCGGCCGGCCGCGACCTGATTCTTCAGGATCGTCGTGATATGCTCCTGGCCGATCACCTCGGCAAACGTCCTCGGCCGGTACTGCCGGTACAGCGCGCGGTATGCCATCCCAATCCCTCCGTCCTGCGCCTAGTATACCGTAAACCGCGGTGCTTGCGCAACATGGCGGCCTGCGGTAAAATGGACGCGTATGAACAGGCGCGCGCTTCGCTACAATCCAAACCGGCGTCGCGACCCGGACGAGACCGTCCTGGGCCCGGTGCTGAAGCTTTTCATCACGGTCGCCGCGGCCGCCGCGGCCGTGGTTCTGGCCGTATCCGTCCTGCGCCCGGCGGCGGGAAGGCTCTTCGTCGGCGCGGCAACGGAGCCGACCGCCCCGCCCGAAGCCGCCGCGGCGTCGAAAACGGAGTCCGCGCCGCTTGCCGCGGCCGGGACGCTGGTCCTGCCGGAGACGCTCGGAATATTTGCGATCGCCGACCCGTCGATCGACGGCGATACGCTGCTGTTCTGCGCGGGCGCGGACGCGGAGCGGCCGGACACGCTGTACGAATATGACTTTGCCACGGGGGAAACGCGCGCGGTCGAGGGCGTCGAGCGCGCGTTCGACGCCGTGCGCAATCCCGTGCAGAACGGGAGCTATCTGGTTTATGTGGACGCCAAGGCCGCGGGCGGCGGCGCGATACGCGTGCTCGACAAGGCGGCGGGAACAGTACGCTGGCTCGCCGACGTGCGCTACGGCGTGCCGAAGCTGCGCCTCGACGGGCAGTACCTGTGCTACACGGCGCGCACGGACGAGCAGGCCGCGGAGCTGTACGTCGTCGATTTGGCCGCAAACCGCGGGCTGACGCTCGCCAGGTTTACGGATGCGCAGTACGGCGCGTCGGAGCCGGACATGGCGGGCGGCGTCGTGGTCTACGCCGGCGCGGACGCCGGGGGCGCGGGCGCGCTCGAGGTCGCCGACGTTGAAAACGGCGCGCGCGAGACATGGCATCAGCGCACATTGGTGCACGACCCCAAGTGCAGCGACCGGTTCTATGCGTTCCTGAGCGGCGCGCACGGATACGACGCCGACCTGTACGTGATGCAGAAGGGCGGCAAGGCCGCGCTCGCGGCGCAAGGCGTAGTGGATTACGCTCTGGCGGCGGACTACGCCGTGTACGCGCTCGACGGGACGATCTGCGCGTTCGGCCTGGCGGACGGAAAAACGCACGTGCTGTCGGAAACCGGCTCGGCCAATGTGCTGCTCGCCGCGGGCGGAAACTGGGCGCTCTGGCGCGAGACGGCGGCAAACGGGGCGGCGGTCTGCCGGTATCAGGATTTGGGGAGGGAAAATGGCCAAGGATAGGACGGTGTTTAGCTGCGGCGAGTGCGGCTACGAGTCGGCCAAGTGGATGGGCAAGTGCCCGCAGTGCGGCAGCTGGAACACGATGGTCGAGGACGCGGCCGTCAGCGTGCGTCAGCCGCGCGCGTCGCAAGGCGCGCAGAAGCTGTCCGAGGTGTCGACGGCGCAGGTCAAGCGCGTGTCGACGGGCATGTCGGAGCTCGACCGCGTGCTCGGCGGCGGGCTTTTGCCCGGCATGGTCGCGCTGCTCGGCGGCGACCCCGGTATCGGCAAGTCGACGCTGCTTCTGCAGGCGGCCGACGCGCTGTCCGGCACGGGGAGCGTACTGTACGTCTCCGGCGAGGAGAGCGCCGCGCAGATCAAGCTGCGCGCCGCGCGCCTCGGGGTCAAAAACGATATGCACCTGCTGTGCGAGACGGACGCGTCCTCGGTGCTGGAGCAGGCGCGGCAGCTAAAAAGCGATATTCTGATCATCGACTCGATCCAGACCATGGTCGCCGAGGACATCTCGAGCGCGCCGGGGAGCGTTTCGCAGGTGCGGGCCGCGACGGATCTGTTCACGCGCTACGCCAAGGAGAGCGGCGCGATGGTGTTGATTGTGGGCCACGTGACCAAGGACGGGGCGCTGGCCGGGCCGCGCGTGCTCGAGCACATTGTGGATACGGTTTTGTATTTCGAGGGCGACCGCCACCAGGGACTGCGGCTGCTGCGCGCGGTCAAGAACCGCTTCGGCTCGACGAACGAGGTCGGCGTGTTCGAGATGACGGACGCGGGCATGCGGCAGGTCGCCGACCCGTCGAATTTGTTTCTGTCCGGCGAGCGCGCGGCGGGCTGCGCGGTCACCTGCGTGCTCGAGGGCTCGCGGCCGCTCTTAGCGGAGGTGCAGGCGCTGGTCGCCAGTTCGGCCCTGGCCAGCCCGCGGCGCGCGGCGGCGGGCATCGATAACGGGCGCCTCGCGCTGATTCTCGCGGTGCTCGAGAAGAAGGCGCACCTTCGGCTCTCCGACCGCGACGTGTACGTCAACGTTGTGGGCAATCTCCGGCTTGATGAGCGCGGCGCGGACTTTGCTTTGTCGCTGTGCATCGCGTCGGCGCTTTCGGACAACCCCCTGCCCGCGCACACGGCGGCCATCGGCGAAGTCGGGCTGACCGGCGAGCTCCGGGCCGTGCCGCAGATGGACCTGCGTGTGCGCGAATGCGTGCGGCTTGGATACACAAACCTGCTCCTGCCCAAGAGCGCGCGCGTCAAGGCGCCGGAAAACGCGAAGGTCGTCGCGCTCGCGTCCGTGGGCGAGGCGATCGCGTATTGCGCCGCGCAAAAGCCTGTGCTATAATGAGACCCGTCCCTGCTGCAACCGAACTGGTCGGCGGCGAACGCGCAAAAAAACC
>CAZIRB010000128.1:0-5754 GCA_964541695.1 uncultured Oscillospiraceae bacterium | reverse complement strand
GGTTCCAAGGGTCTCAGACCCTTGGCGGAGGTTTGGAGGCGGAGCCTCCAACGTTTCTTTTTCTACAAGCACAGGCGGCGCTCGGCTTCGCCTCCCCTTTGGAAACCCGAACAGTTCTTCAGGTTTTCCTGTGGGTTCCAAGGGTCTCAGACCCTTGGCGGAGGTTTGGAGGCGGAGCCTCCAACGTTCCCCTTCCAAAGACCTGAGGGCAGAGCCCTCAACGTGCCCCCTGTTCCCCGCATCCCAATCGCAAAAAAGAGCGGGAGCAAAAGCTCCCGCTCTCTTGTTTCCGAACCGTTTATTCCTCTTCCTCGTCCTCGCGCTTGGACTGCTCGATGATCTTCTGCGCAATGTTGCCGGGCACGTCCTCATAGCGCACGAACTCCATCGTGAACGAGCCGCGCGCCTGCGTCATGGAGCGCAGGTCGGTCGCGTACTTGAACATTTCGGAGAGCGGCGCCTCGGCGGACACGACGGTGCCGCCGTCGACGGGGTTCATGCCGAGCATGCGGCCGCGCCTGCGGTTGAGGTCGCCGATGATGTCGCCGACGTTGTCGGACGGCACGAAGATGTCGAAGTGGTAGATCGGCTCGATCAGCGCGGGCGAAGCCTTGACGCACGCGGCCTTATAGGACAGGCGCGCGGCCGACTTGAACGCGACCTCCTTGGAATCGACGGGGTGATACTTGCCGTCGTAGAGCGTGGCCTTGATGCCGACCATCGGATAGCCCGCGAGCACGCCGTGCTGCAGCGCTTCCTTAAGGCCCTTCTCGACCGCGGGAATGAACTCCCTGGGCACGACGCCGCCGACGATGGCGTTGACAAACTCGAAGTCCGTCCCCTCCGGCGCGGGCTCAAAGCGCATCTGCACGACGCCGAACTGACCGCTGCCGCCGGACTGTTTTTTGTGCTTGCCTTCGGCCTCCGCGCTGGCGTGGATCGTCTCGCGGTACGGGATCTTCGGGTCGGCAAGCTGCGCCTCGACGTTGGCCTTGTTCTTGAGCTTGCTGCAGACCACGTCGATGTGCATCTCGCCCAGACCCTGGATCAGCACGTCGCCGGTCTCGGCGTTCTTCTCGATGCGGATCGTCGGGTCCTCCTCGCGGAGCTTGTTCAGGCCGGAGATGACCTTGTCGTCCTCGCCCTGCTTCTTGGCGCTGACCGCAAGGCTGATGCACGGCTTCGGAAAGTCGATCTCGGCGAACTTGACCGGCGCGGACGCGTCGCAGAGCGTGTCGCCGGTCGCGGTGAACTGCAGCTTGGCCAGGGCGCCGATGTCGCCCGCGTTGAGGCGGTCGACGTTGATCGCCTTCTTGCCGCGCAGGATGTACGGCGCGCTAGGCTTCTCCGCCTTCTCGGCGTTCGTGTTGTACGGCGCGGTGTTGATATCGATGGAGCCGGAATAGACCTTGATGATCGAATACTTGCCGAACTGGTCAACGACGGTCTTGACCACCTGCGCGGCGAACTTGCCGTCCTGCCTGACCTCGACCTCCGCGCCGGTCTTTATATCGGTCGCCTTGGGCGCTTTGGCGCTGTCCGCGGCGGGCAGGTAGTGCACAAGGTTGTCCATCAGCGTGTATACGCCGATGTTCGGTGCGGCGGCGGTGCAGCACACGGGCGTGACGACGCCGTCGCGCACGCCGGCGGACAGGCCCTGAAGGATCTCCTCGCGCGAGAGCTCGCCCTGATCGAAGTATTTCTCCATCAGCGCCTCGTCGCTCTCGGCGGCGGCCTCGGTCAGTTTCTCATACAGCGACTGCGCCTCGCCGGCGAGCTTTGCGGGAATGTCGCACTCCTTCTCGCCCTTGCCGTCGAACAGCTTGCCCTTCATATTGATAATATCGACGTAGCCCTTAAACTGGCCGTTCTCGACGATCGGGAGCTGGATGGGGACGACGGACGGCCCGAACTTCTCGTTGACGGCAGCCATCACCTTCTCGAAGTTCGCGTTCTCGCGGTCCATCTGGTTGATGACCATCATGCGCGCCTTCTTCTGCTTGTCGCACATGGCCATGGCCTTCTCCACGCCGACGACCGGTCCGGACACCGCGCCGACCACGATAAGGGCGCTGTCGCAAAGCGCCATGGCGGCCGTAACCTCGCCGTAGAAATCGAAAAAGCCCGGCGCGTCGATCACGTTGACCTTTGTGCCGTTCCACTCGAACGGCGCGAGCGCCGCGTTGATGGAGATGCTGCGCTTGACCTCCTCCGGATCGAAGTCCGTCGTCGTCGTGCCGGTCTCCACCTTGCCGAGCCGCTCGAGCAGGCCCGCGTTGAACAGCATCGCCTCGGTCAGGGTCGTCTTGCCCTCGCCGCCGTGGCCGAAAATGCCGATGTTGCGAATGTCTTTTGCCAAGTATTCCTTCATGGTTCCCCCTGCATCTCCCTAAACGTATTGCAACAGGCCCGCGCCGACGCACCAGCCCATTTTAGCCAACTTCAATAATATCAGCTTGTCCGCACGTTTGTAAACAATGATTTTCTTATTTTTAGGCGCTATCCCCGCCAGCTTTGCTGATATACACGCTGCTCCTCGGTCGGTTCGTCGATCGAGACGCCGAGAAAGCGCAGCTTCTCGCGCGCCACGCGCTCGTCGATCTCGCGCGGCACGGCGTACAGCCCCGGCTTGAGCGCCCCGCGGTTGTCGGCTAGGTGCCGCGCGGACAGCGCCTGGATCGCAAAGCTCATGTCCATGATCTCCGCCGGATGCCCGTCGCCGGAGGCCAGGTTGACGAGCCGCCCCTGCGCGAGCACGTACAGCCAGCGGCCGCTAGTTAGCCGGTAGCCCATGATATTCGGCTTCATCTCGCGCGTCTCGGCGGCAATGCGGTTTAAGCACGCCACGTCCACCTCCACGTCGAAGTGGCCCGCGTTGCACAGGATCGCGCCTTCCTTCATCTTATAAAAGTGCTGCTCCGCGACCACGCGCACGTTGCCCGTGACCGTCACGAACACGTCGCCCTGCGGCGCGGCCTCGTCCATCGTCATGACCGCAAAGCCGTCCATCACGGCCTCGATCGCCTTGATGGGGTCGATCTCCGTCACGATCACGCGCGCGCCGAGGCCCTTTGCGCGCATGGCCACGCCCTTGCCGCACCAGCCGTAGCCCGCCACCACGACGGTCTTGCCCGCCACAATCAGGTTCGTCGTGCGGTCGATGCCGTCGAACACGGACTGGCCCGTGCCGTACCGGTTGTCGAACAGGTGCTTGCAGTCCGCGTCGTTGACCGCGATCATCGGGAACTTCAAGAGCCCCTCGCGCGCCATTGCGCGCAGCCGTACGATGCCGGTCGTGGTCTCCTCGCAGCCGCCGATCACGCTTTTCTCGATCTCCGGAAACCGCCTGTGCAGCGTGTTGACGATGTCGCCGCCGTCGTCGATCACGATGTCCGGCCGCGCCTCGATCACGCGCTCGATGCAGCGCGCGTAGGTCGCCGCGTCGCAGCCGTGCAATGCGTATACGTTCAGCCCGCCGGCGGCGAGCGCCGCCGCGACGTCGTCCTGCGTCGAGAGCGGGTTGCTGCCGGTGACGTGCATCTCGGCCCCGCCCGCGGCAAGCACGCGGCAAAGATACGCGGTCTTGGCCTCGAGATGGATCGACAGCGCGACGCGCAGGCCGGAAAACGGGCGCGATGCGGCGAATTCCCGCTCGATGCCGTTCAGTATCGGCATGTTGCGCTTGACCCACTCGATCTTGTCCTCGCCCGACGGCGCAAGCGCGATGTCCCGGATAAAATTCGTCATGGCTTAATTCCCTCCGTTCTGTCCCGCAAGATATTGCAGCGCGGCCTGAAGCTGCGCGTCGTCCGCATGGCCGAGCGTCGAGATGTCGACGTACTCGTCCTTGCCGCCGGCCAGCTCGACTGCAATGTCCGGCGCAATGCCCACGCCGTGGATGCAGACGCCGGACGGCGTAAAGTACGCGTCGGTCGTGATCTTCACCCAGCCGCCGTTGCTGTTGAGCCGGAAATAGCTCTGCACGATGCCCTTGCCGAACGTCTGCGTGCCGATGATTTTGCCGCGGCCATTATCCTGCACCGCGCCGGAGAACATCTCCGAGCCGGAGGCGGAATACCCGTTGACGAGCACGGCCAGCGGCAGGTCCACGCCCTGCTTCGTCGCCTTGTAAACTTTCTCGTCGCCCTGGCGGTTGCGCACGGTCGAGATGACCGCGCCCTTGTCGAGCACGCACTCCACGGTGCCGAGCACCTCGGTCAGGCCGCCGCCCGGGTTGTTGCGCAGGTCGACCACAAGCTTTGTCGCGTTTTGGCCGGTCAGGGTCGATATGGCGGCCGAAAACTCGCCGACCACGTCGCCGGCGAACTCCTCGATGCGGATATAGCCGACGCCGTTATCCAGCAGCTCGCAGTACACGCGCGGCACATGGATCGCGCGGCGCGTGACGGTTACGGTGTAGGCCTCGTCGCCGCGCTGCAGCGTCAGCGTGTCGGACCCGCCGGACTCGGTCGAGAACAGCTTGAGCATGTCGGCCAGCGACAGCGCGCCGACCGGCTTGCCGTTGACCACCGTGATCACGTCGCCCGCGCGGATGCCCGCCTCCTCGGCGGGGCTGCCGGCGTACACCTTGAGGATCAGGCTGCCGACCGTGTCCGGCTCCGAGACGGAGACGCCGATGCCCTCATACTCCGCGGAGTCCTCGGCGAGCAGTTCCTTGTACTCCGCCTCCGTCAAATACTCCGCGTACACGTCCCCGATGCCGGCGATCATGCCGCGAAGCGCGTCGTCGACGAGCTTTTGATCGTTCGTCGTGTCGTCGGCAAAATAGTAGTTCTTCTCGATCGTCTGCGCCATCTCGGAAAGCGGCGCGAACGCGGGCTTTTCGTAGACACGCGCAAAGTACAGCGCCGTCAAAAGCGACGAGAGCGCGGCCGTCAAAAGGACGGCCGCGACCGCAAATATGGGAAACCGCCTGTTGGAACCGTTCAAAGGATCACCCTTTCTTCACACCGTCGAGAACGCGCCGCCGCATATCGGCAAGCTCGCATACGTCCGTGTGCAGCTCGCGCTTGCCGCGAAGCCCGCGTATACCCTGCGGCACGGATCTGCCAGCGGCGCGGCCGAGCCGCTCCGCGTTGTCAAAGTCGTCCGCGCCGGGCTGTTCAAACGCGCCGAGCACGTCCGTGGCGAACTTGAACGGGTTGGCCGTCGAAAGCAGCACCGTCTGCGTGCCGTCGGCCAGCTCCTCGCGGTACCGGTCGTATATCGTCTGGGCCACGGCCGTGTGCGGGTCCATGAGATACCCAGTCTCGTCGAACACGCGGCGGATGGTACGCAATGTATCGTCCTCGTCGCAGCAGTCCGCCCAAAAGAAGCTCGACAGCGCGTCGAGGCGCTTCTTGCCGATATCGTACGCGCCGGTCTCGGCAAGGCTTTGCATCCAGGCCTTGACCAGCTCCGGGTTGCGGTCCGCGACCTCGAACAACAGCCGCTCGAGGTTCGACGAGATCAGAATGTCGATCGAGCAGCTCATGCTCCTGTAAAACGGCCGGCTCACATTGTACACGCCCGTGCGGAAAAAGTCGGTCAAAACGTTGTTGCGGTTCGACGCCAAGATCAGCCTGTTGACCGGCAGCCCCATGCGCATGGCGTAGTAACCCGCGAGGATGTCGCCGAAGTTGCCCGTGGGCACGCAGAAATTGACGAGCATGCCCTTTTTGATCTTGCCCGACTCGCACAGCGCGGCGTACGCCGAGAAATAATATGCGATCTGCGGCAGCAATCTGCCAAAGT
>CAZIRB010000127.1:0-5758 GCA_964541695.1 uncultured Oscillospiraceae bacterium | reverse complement strand
TCCCGGTCGACCGCGTAGAAGCTGCGCGCGAACAGATGCCGCAGGTTGTGCGGGAACACCTTGTTCGCGCTCACGCCCGCTTCCGCGCAGAGCTCCTTCATCTGCTTCCAGACGTTGCTGCGGTCGATCGGCTTGCCCGACCTAGTAACAAATATGCTGCCCCCGCGGATGCCGCATTTTTGGGCGTAGGCGGCAAGGCGGGTCCGGAGCCTGCCCGGCAGAAATACCGTGCGCGTTTTTCCCTTGAGCCGCACCTCGGCCTGGCCGCATGTGACGGCCTCCACGGTGAGAAACGGCAGTTCGGAGATGCGGATGCCGGTGCCGCAGATGGCGAGCAGGATCAGCTCGAGCCGCTCGTAGCCCCTGTTGTGCGCGGTCTCCACCAATTTTAGATACTCCGCCTTGGACAGCTCGCGGCCGGCGTCGCAATAGGCCTTGCGCTGGATTTTCAGCTGCTTGACGCGGCAGTCCGACAGCTCCAGAAAGCTCAGGAAGCTGTTGACCGAGGCCAGCATGCAGTTGACGCTTGCGGCGGCGTAGCGATTGACGAGCTGCTCCTTGTACGAAAGCACTAAGGACTTCGTGATCGGCTGATCCCCAGTAAATTCTAAAAACGCTTTCGCGTCGTGCACATATTTTTCCATCGTGGCCGGGCTCTTCTCGTCCGCGTCCAGCTTCTCTCTGTATCGTATAAAATCCTGTTCGGTCACTTCTGTTGTCATGGGCACCTCCGGGGCGAATACGGACATCTGCCATTATTATTTGCGCTCCGCCGCTTTTGGCCGCGGGAAATCCCTGCCAGTTTTCGCCAACGGGGCCAAGCGTACGCGCGCCGCGCGCCGCGCGCGCGCCTTTGCCCCAAGCGGGGAAAGAGCGCGTGAACAAGGGGGGTCGCGCAGGCGCGGACCGCCGCGGAAGGCGTGTCACCGCGCGTACAAATTACCGGTACGGGAAACGGCACAGCCGGGGACAAAAAGGCCTCGCGGGCATACAAAGACCCCCTTCGCCGGTATCCGGGGACAAGAGGGTCCCGCTTTTCCATATCGTCCGTCGTTTGCGATGCTGGCATGTTGCTCGCTCCTAAACTCCGCAATTCGTTGAGATGTTCCGCGCCGTCCCGTTCGGCCGCCCGGGCGGCGGCGTACTCCAGGGCTCCGTCCCCGCAGCAAGGCCGAAAAACTGCGGGCGCACGAAACCAGACCGTACGATGACAGCGGGGCGGCATATTCTTTTTTTGTCCCGAAACGAAAGAAAGCGAGGCGGCTTATGTCGTTTTATTACAATGTAATTCTGTTACTTTATTATAACATGAATCGATTTTAATTCTACGGAATTTCAGAATTGGGCTTTTTGCGGTCGGATTCGTTCGGCGCGCTTATCCCGGTTTGTCGTTCTTCCGTCCGGCTTTGTCGATTTGTTGCAAAAGGGTCAACAACCAGCCAAGTACGAACAAACCCCCGAACAGCCGCCTGCCCGGGGGTTTTTGCGGATGTCTCCAATTTGATTATTTGCCCGGCGCGGTCGGGCGGGCCTGCGCGGACCGTTCGCCGGTCACTTTACCGGCCGGATCCGCCTGCGGCCGCCGCCCGGCCGCGCGGTGTTCCGGCTAAACCGGGAACGCCACGATGAGCAGCATCTTAAACGGCTGCCGCGCGTTCACGGCATGCGGGATTCCCGCGGGCATTACGATGCACTCCCCCGCGTTGAGCGCGTGCTGCTTTTCATCGATCGTAATGGCCGCCGCGCCGTCCAGCACGTAGACCAGCGCGTCCCCCTTCGACTCGTGCGCGCTGATCTCCTCGCCCGCGTCGAACGCGAACAGCGTGATGCTCAGGGCCCGGTTCTGTATCAGCGTGCGGCTGACGATCTGCCCTTCCTGATAGGACACGAGCGAAGCCATCTCCAGCGCCTGTTCAAAGTCGATGTTCTTTAAAATCCTGTTCGCCATGGGTGCGCCTCCCGTTCTTATTTTTCCACGAGCCGTTTCTCGCCCGTAATCTGCTGAATCGGGGCGATGTCCTGCGTCACTTCCAGAACGCCCAAGTATTCGCCCTGTTCGTCCCGCACCGCAAAGTAGCGGATCAGCACGAACTTCCCGCCCAGGTGAATCCAGAAATCCTCGTGTGATTTCTTGCCGGACTTGAAGTCGTTGATCAGCCCCTCGACGATGTGCACGCTCGCCGGCGGATGGCAGTTGGCCACGCGCCGGCCTATGACGGCCGTCGTGCGCGGGAACACGCGCTCCGCGCCCTGCGTAAAGTACCGCACCGTGTCGTCCTTGCCGACGAACGTGATGTCCAGCGGCAGGGTATCCAACAGGTGCGTCAGCTCCTTGACCGAAAGCGCGCCCGTGGGCATCGAGATCGTGTCCGCGCCGCCCTTTGCCGTCTGCTGCGCCGCGCCCGCCGCGCCCGGCCGGAAGGCGGGCGGCGTCTCGATCAGGCAGTATCCCATGCCGTCGCTCTCGCCGGCGATCGACTTCCACTCCTCGGGCGTAAACGTCTCGAGCAGCATCGGCAGCAGGATGTTCTCCTCCTTGAATATCATCTCCTCGACGCGCGTGAGTGCCTCCTCGAGCTTTTCGGCCGCACCCGGATCGTTCGCGGACGCCAGCGCGGCCGCCTGCTTGATCAAAGCGCGAATCTCGTCGTCCACGCCCCACATGACCTTGGGCGGCGCGGTGATGCCGTGCTGCTCCATGTAGGGGAATATCAGGTTCTCCTTGCGCAGATAGTGCCGGTTGATCTGCCACAGCGCGTCGACGCCGGCAACGAGCGTGTCCGCCGTCCGCTCCCCGTCCAGGACCTTGCGTATCTCCGGGCGGAGGCGCTCGGCGATCAACCGCTGCAGCGCCTCGTTTTCCGCGCGGAGCGTATGGACGGGATGGCCGGGCAGCTTGGTCGCGTCGGCCGGCGCGTGAATCTTCTGTATCGTCCCTTTAAACACCGCCGCGTGGACGTCGCAAAGGCGCTGCACCTCCGAAACGGGCAGGCCCTCGGCGATCAGCGCCTGCTCCGCGTCGGAGATTTCGGACGCGGCGACGCCGGAGAACGCGGCCTCAAACTCGCGCTTGACATCCTCCACGGACGCGCCGTTATGCAGCTTGGTCAGGAGGCTCTTGATCACGCCCTTGCGGTATTCGCTGTTGTTGATTTCCTTGCTCATTGTTTCCCTCTCCTATTCGTCGATTGAGAAGCCATGCCGTTCCAGCGCGGCGCGGACGTCGGCCAGCGGAATCTTCTTGAGCGCCGCCCCCTTGGGTATCGTCATAAACCGGCCCACGCTCTCTAGCATGCCCGGTTTTGCGATGTCCGAAAATCCAAGCTCCGCCAGCACTTCGGCCACCTCCGGGTACTGCGAACACAGTGAAAACACCGACTGCCCCAGGTCTATCCGCTTCGTCTCCATAGCAACCGCCCCCCTTTGCCCGATTCCGATTTCGTTCATTTATACCCTACCATAATGATCGGGTATTTTCCGTTGTTTTTACAACATTTTCCAAAATATTTTTTACGATTGGCTTTTTGATGCCGCGACCCTACATGTTCCCCTGATTCCCGGCGGTTTTGCGCCGCGCCGTGGTATACTAGCAAGCGGGACTTTTGTTGTGGAGAAGCGGAATGGAAGAAAACAAAAACACGCAGGCAAAGCTGACGTTCGGATTGTTTATCGTGTATTTTTTCGTTTTGGTCTGGATCATCGTATTCAAAATGCAGTTTTCGTTCCATGACCTGCCGCATTTCCGGGGGCTGAACCTGATCCCGTTCGCCGGTTCCGCGGTGAAAAACAACCGGCTCGATTTTCATGAAATCCTGCTGAATGTGCTGGTGTTTGCGCCCTTCGGGCTGTACCTCGGCATGCTCCGGCGCGGCCGGCCCTTTTGGAAGAAGATCGCCGCGATCGCGGGCGTCAGCCTGTTGTTTGAACTGCTGCAGTTTTTGTTCGCGATCGGCGGCGCCGATGTAACGGACCTCATCGGCAACACGCTCGGCGGCGCTGCGGGAATCGGGCTGTACGGCTTGCTTTCCAGAGTGCTGCGCGGGAACACGGAAAAGGTTCTCAATATCGCGGCCCTGGCCGGAACGATCGGCGCCGCCGTATTGGGGCTGCTCCTGATGAACGCCGTCACGTATAGATTTCCGGCGCGCTGAGGGACGCCGGGAAACGCGCGGATGCCGACGGCTCCGGCGGACCGGATTTTCGCTCCGGGGGCAGCAGAAAAGCCCCGAAACACCGGTCAGCCGGGCGGTTCCGGGGCTTTTGCATTGCGCCATCTGCGCGGCCGCGTCAATCCGGCGACACGGGAATCCGTCGCGGTTTTTCTACATTATATACATATGCACGATATATACATATGCACGATAATACGTATGCGCATAAAGGCCCGCCCCGGTTCACGCGCGGGACAACCGGCGGCAGCCGTCTCCCGCGCGTCAGGACGCGTTCCGGAAAAACGCCGAAATCCCCACAGCCCTGCCCGGCATGGTAAAGTCGATGGACGTCGCCCCGGCGTACGAATAGTCCGGGGTACCGTCGATCTCCAGGTACCATAGCTCCATGCCTTGGTCCGGCGTGACCGTGATATGGACGTTCTCGTCTTTTTTGTACTTGCTTTCGCTCGCGCCGATGGTGCCGCCGCCCTGCGGCGAATCGCAAACCAGCTCGTACAGGCGTTGCGTAAAGACGGCGCTGATCGTCGCGTCTGTTGGCTGCACCTGATACGTGAAGGAAGGATAATTCATGCTCCACTCCTGGTTGACGACGCCGCCCAACGTCCAGCCCGTAAACTCATATTCCTCGGAATCGGGCACGGCGGTCAAATAGATCTCCGTGCCGACGGGGTACAGTCCTCCCGTCCCAGTGATCGTGCCGCCCTGCGGCCGTACGATCGTGAGCGTGGACGCGGGCGAAAAAACGGCGCTGACCGACGCGTCGCCGTCCGGCATGGTGAAGGAAACGGATGCGGCCGCGCCCAGCTCGGCGGAAACGCTGCCGTTCACCCGCCATTCCGTGAGCATGTATCGCCCATCCGCCGTGGCGGTCAGCGGTATCGAAGCGCCGGGCGCGTACTGCCCCTCCGTGCCGGCGATCGTGCCGCCTGCCTGCGGCTGCACGATCGTAAGCGCGTGCGTGCGCGCAAACACCGCGCCGATCGTCACGTCGGCGCTCGGCATGGTATAGGAAACGGACGCGGCCGCGCCCAGCTCGGCGGAAACGCTGCCGTTTACCAGCCAGCCCATGAACGCGTACCCTTGGGAGGGCACGGCAGTCAGCGTCACCTGCGTTCCGGGCGCGTACTCGCCGGCCGTTCCGGCGATCGTGCCGCCCTCGGCGGGCTGTACAATCGAAAGCGTATAGCGGTCCCGGCTGAATTTTGCGCTGATCGTCACGTCGTGGGCCGGCATGGTCAAAGTCGACGAGGCACCCGAGCCGATTCTTGACGAGGACGCACCGTTGACGAGCCATCCGGCGAACCGGTACCCGTCGTCCGGCACGGCGCGCACGGAGATCTTCGCGCCCGCGGGATACGAGCCCCGCGACGCTTCGACGGTACCGTGGCTGGGCTGGGACACGCGCAGCGTATACAGAGGCTCCGGCGTCGGCGTCGGAACGGGCGTTGCCGTCGGCGTCGGGGTGGGCGTCGGGGTTGGTGTCGGCGTTGGCGCCGGCGTTTCCGCCGGCGCTCCGGCCGCGCCGCCTAAAATGGCGAGGATGTCCTCCAGCGTTTCGATCTCGGCCGGGTCGGTCGCCGCGCCCA
>CAZIRB010000126.1:2420-5774 GCA_964541695.1 uncultured Oscillospiraceae bacterium | reverse complement strand
TTTTTCGTCGAGCGCGGGGCTAATCAGCCACGCCCCGTACCGGTCACGCGCGATTTGCATGCTGCGTATACCATTCGTAGGTGGAGCGGACGCCCGCCTCGAGCGATATGCCGTGGTGCCAGCCGAGCGCGTGCAGCCTTGTCACGTCCGTCAGCTTCTTCGGCGTGCCGTCCGGCATGGCGATGTTCCATGTGATGCCGCCGCGGTAGCCGACCACGGAGCGAATAAGCTCGGCGAGCTGCCGGATGCTGACCTCCTCGCCCGTGCCGATGTTGACGTGCTGCTCGCCCTCGTAGCGCTCGAGCAAAAACACGCACGCGTCGGCCATGTCGTCGACGTGCAGAAATTCGCGCAGCGGCGTGCCCGTGCCCCAGCACTCGACGGACGGGGCCTTGGCGAGCTTGGCGTCGTGGAACTTGCGGATCAAAGCGGGCAGTACGTGCGAGCTTTCTAAATCAAAATTGTCGTTCGGGCCGTAGAGGTTGGTCGGCATGCAGCTGATGAAGCGGTCGCCGTACTGGCGCATAAAGAATTTGCACATCGAAAGCCCCGCGATCTTGGCGATGGCGTACGCCTCGTTCGTGCCCTCGAGCGGGCCGGTGAGCAGCGCGCTCTCGGGGATCGGCTGCGGGGCCATGCGCGGGTAGATGCACGTGCTGCCGAGGAACAGCAGCTTTTGCACGGCAAAATCATGCGCGGCCTTGAGCACGTTGTTCTGGATCTCGAGGTTTTCGTAGATAAACTCCGCGGGCCGCGTGTTGTTGGCGTGGATGCCGCCGACCCGGGCCGCCGCGAGCACGACGATCTCCGGCCGCTCCTTGGCAAAGAAGCGGCGCACCGCCTGCTGGTCGAGCAGGTCGAGCTCGGCGTGCGTGCGGCCGATCACGTTCTTGTAACCCTTTTTGGCCAGGTTCCGGCAGATCGCCGAGCCGACGAGGCCGTTGTGCCCCGCCACGTAAACTTTGGATGTTTTTGGAATCGGATTGTATGCCATATCGACAAAAAACTCCTCCGGCTACGCGTTTTTGCTGCGGTACTGCCCGCAGGTCATCCCGTAGGCGGCAAGGTCCGCCTCGACCATGATTGAAACGAGCTCGTCAAAGCCCACCCGCCGCTTCCAGCCGAGAGCGCGCTCCGCCTTCCTTGGATCGCCGAGCAGACACTCGACCTCGGCGGGGCGGTAGAAGCGCGGGTCGACGTCGACGAGCAGGCGGCCGGTTTTTTTGTCGTAGCCCTTCTCGTTCTCGCCCTCGCCGTCGAACACGAGCTCGTGGCCGAGGCAGGAAAACGCCGCCGCGGCAAACTCCCGCACCGTATGCGTCTCGCCCGTGGCGAGCACGAAGTCGCCGGGCTCGTCCTGCTGTAAAATGCGCCACATGCCCTCGACATAGTCGGGCGCGTAGCCCCAGTCGCGCTTGGCGTTGAGGTTGCCGAGCGAGACCTTCTGCTGCTTTCCGGCGGCGATGGCCGCGGCCGCGAGCGTGATCTTCCGCGTGACAAACGTCTCGCCGCGGCGCGGAGACTCGTGGTTGAACAGAATGCCGTTTGCCGCAAACATGCCGTACGCTTCGCGGTAGTTGACCGTGATCCAGTACGCGTAGAGCTTGGCCGCGCCGTACGGGCTCTTGGGGTAGAACGGCGTGCTCTCGCTCTGCGGCGCGGTTTCGGGCAGGCCGCCGAACAGCTCCGACGTCGAGGCCTGGTAAAAGCGGCAATCGTCGCCAAGCACGCGCGCGGCCTCGAGGAGTTTGAGCGTGCCGAGGCCCGTGGTCTCGGCGGTGTATTCCGGTACCTCGAACGATACGCCTACGTGCGACTGCGCGGCCAAATGATAGATCTCCGCCGGCCGGATCTCGTGCACGAGGCGCATCAGCCCCGACGAGTCCGTCATGTCCGCATAGTGCAAAAAGAAGCGCGAACAGGCCGCGCCGCCGCCGAGCAGGCCCGCTATGCGCGCGGTGTTGTCGAGGCTGTGGCGGCGGACGAGGCCGTGCACCTCATAGCCCTTGTCCAGCAGAAGTTCGGAAAGGTACGAGCCGTCCTGGCCGGTCACGCCCGTGATCAAAGCGACAGGTTTCATGAATCCCCCATACAGCGGTAGTAATTTGCGGTTGCCTTTAGGGAGTATAGCACATTATAATAAAGGCATACAATGGATTTGTTTGCGATATATCAGTAGAATATTGCGCCGGGGAAGGGAGTGCGGAACATGCCGTTTTTCTTCGACCGCGAGGGCGACAGCGCCGTCACGCAGTCCGACCGCGTGCTGCACACGCCGACGAAATTCGCGCGCGAGGCGCTGTTTTACGTGCAGGAGGCGGGGACGCTATTCAGTCTCCGCCCGCATGTTTGCCGCAGGGAGAAGCAGCGCTCGTACCTGTTCGTGCTCGTTCGCGAGGGCGAGGGGCGCTTCCGCGCCGGGGGCGAGGAGCGGATGCTGCGCGCCGGCGAAGGCGCGTTCGTCGACTGCATGGACGGCTACGAGCACGAGAGCAGCGCGCGTGCTCCGTGGCGGCTGATGTGGGTGCATTTTTACGGCCGCTCGCTGCCGCGCTACTACGAGCAGTTCCGTGCCGCGCATAATTCGCCGTTTGTCGCGTTGCCGGACGCGGAGCGGTTTGCGGACTTGATCGAAACGGTCGTCCGCTGCGCGCGCGAAACAAACGCGCGCGGCGAGATCGAGGCATCGGCGGCGCTGCACGAGCTGGTGTCGGCGCTGCTTTTGCTCGGCGACGGCGGCGAGCAGGCGGGGAAGCTGTCGGACGTGCGCGCGTACCTCGACGCGCACTTTGCCGAACCGGTCACGCTCGACGCGCTCTCCGCGCTGTTTTTTGTCAGCAAGTTTCATCTTTCGCGCACGTTCTCCGCGCGCTTCGGCATGACGATCGGGGAGTATCTGACCAAGAAGCGGATCACGGAGGCCAAGCGGCTTTTGCGCTTTACGGACGGCTCGGTCGCGGACATCGCCAAGGCGGTCGGCGTTTCGGACGCGAACTATTTCAACAAGGTGTTCCAAAAAACGGAGGGCCTTTCGCCCTCCGCGTTCCGGAAACAATGGTGAAGCGTGGTAGCGGAGGTGTTGCGGGCCGTGCTTTCAGCGGGAGGGGGGGACCGGCGGATCAGCCGCCGCAGACGTATCAACAGCGAGATTTCAATCCTTACCTCCGTGGGGAGGGTGACCCGGCCGTTCCCGATTCGGTTGGATCGCTGAGATTTCAATCCGCACCCTCCGCGGGGAGGGTGACGCGTCATATGCGAGCGCCGCCTCGCCGCCCTTCAATTTCAATCCGCACCCTCCGCGGGGAGGGTGACCTATCGACGCTGACACCGTGCAGATCTCTCTGGGATTTCAAT
>CAZIRB010000126.1:0-2320 GCA_964541695.1 uncultured Oscillospiraceae bacterium | reverse complement strand
GATTTCAATTCGCACCCTCCGCGGGGAGGGTGACCTGTGTCAGCAGCGGACACAAACCGGAGCCGACATTTCAATCCACACTCCCGCCGCGCTCCGCGCCTACGCCCCGCAGATCTCCCGATAGATCGCAATCAGCGTCTCGGCGTTGCGCCTGCGGTCGTGCGCAACCAACGCCCGCTCTCTTGCGTGCATCCGCAGCCGGTCGGTCGTTTCCGTGTCCTCGAACGTGTCGGCGATGGCGTCGGCGAGCGCGGGCACGTCGTTAAATGCTACGAGCCGCGCGTCTGCACCGTCCTCGGCCATAGACGGCACGCCGCCGACGCTCGTGGCCACGAGCGGCACGCCGAGCAGCATCGCCTCGGCGACGGAGTTCGGCGAGTTTTCGAGCGCCGAAGAGGACACGAACACGCCGCAGCCGAGGTATTTTTCCAGCATGCCGGCCTCGTCGAGCGGGCCTGTAAACTCCACGCGATCCTTCAAGCTGAACCGGGCGATCTGCTCGCGCAGAAACGCGCCATAGCTGTCGATGAGCAGCCGTCCGCGCAAGCCTTCGGCGCGCCGCGTCGGGTCCCCGCCCGCTACGACAAGCCGAACGTCCGGGAAGCGCTCGGCTAGCCGCGGCAGCGCGGGCAGGAGCGTGTGCAGCCCCTTGAGAGGGTAGTTGCCCTGGCTGAAGAATATCGTGTGCGGCGCGGCCGCCTCACGGTTCCATTGGGCGCGATAGAAGCCGTCGCGCAAGCTTTCGTTGCAGGCGTGGTAGACGAGGTTCGGGTTGATGGCGAGCGCCTGCGCCCGGTCCCAGCCCGTGCGGCCGATGGCGTGCGCGACGCTTCGCAATATCAGCGCCTCGTTCTTTGCGCGGGCCTCGAAGTTCGCTTTCTGGGCAAGGATGCCGTCGCGGCGCAGCAGATCGCGCAGCGTGCGGCGGTTCAGCACGCGCTCCGGCAGCCCGGCCTCGTAGGCGGCCGCGATCGCGGCGCAGATGCCCTGCAGGTGGACGGCCGCGCGCGGCAAAAGTCCGGCGCCCTCGCAGGCGGAAAGGAACGGCAGCGCCGCGGCGCTCTCCGTGCCGAACAGGTGTACGGCATCCGGACAAAATCGCCGGATCGCCTCCGCGTAACGCGGCGTTTCGCTAGGATCGGCCTCGAGCGTGAACGAGCCTTTGGCCGGAACGCCGTAATAGAACACGCCACGGTGCGTCCCCGCGGCCGGCTCGGCAATGCCGGGGACAGGAAAGCAGCAACCGAGCGCGATGTCCGGCTCGGCCGCGAGCGATTCGATCATGGACGAGATCCAGCCGCCGGTCAGATAGTGGTCGAACGGCAGCGTGCCGGTAAAAAACGTCGGCATGGCGTTGCTGTAAATCAGGATGCGCATGCGGTCACCTTTCCAATATGTCGCGGACGACGTCCTTTTTGTTCAGATAGCGCTTGACCTGGAGCGCCAGCTCGCCCGGCAGGTGCCGGAGCGGCGTGGACAGCGCGATATAGCTGAACCGGTAGAGCGGGTTTGCCGCGGAGCGCTTGGAAAACAACTTTTTGACCGTCAGCGAGCCGTAGAAGTTGTCGCCGGTCGCCCCTTCGTCAAACGTATATCTCAGCTCCGGGCACATCTTAATCCGATATCCCTTGCGGTGCGCGCGCGCTGTCCATTCGTAGTCGGACGCATAGTGCGGCAAAAGCACCGGGTGAAAGCCGCCGATTTTGAGGAAATCGCGCACGCGGAAGAACAGGCTGCGGCTCGAGCAGACGTCGCCGTCCTCCCACGCGGGCTCATACGAGGCTTTCTCAACGCGGTGAAACGAAAAATCACGCTTTACCGCCCCGTCGAGCAGCGCACTCGTGCGCTTGCCGTAGCCGCAGCCGGAGATCAGCGTGTCCGGATATTGCTCCACAAGCGCCGCGGCCGCGGCGAGGTAGTCCGGCGCGTACGATACGTCGTCGTTGGTAAACAGCACGATGTCGTCCGGCCGGTCGGAAAGATTCCTGCGCACCCATTTGTACGCTTTGTGCAGCGCGCCGCCCCAGAACAGGTTCCCATTGCCGCCGAGCACCGTGGCCGAGGGCAGTGTTTTTGTAACGAGCGTGCCGGTTCCGTCGGTCGAGCCGTCGTCGACGAGCAGCAGGTGCACGCGCGGATACGTCTGCGCTTTCAGCGCGGCGAGGAACGCGCGCGTCGTTTCGATTCTGTTGTGCGTCGCCGTGACGACGTGTATGGTCGGAAGCGTGGAATGTTCCATACGTTCATTCAAGCACCGAACAAATATGTTTGTCAAGCGCGCTAAACCGCAGCAACCGCTTGGCGGCGTGAAAAATGTGTA
>CAZIRB010000125.1:0-5895 GCA_964541695.1 uncultured Oscillospiraceae bacterium | reverse complement strand
GGTATTTGCCATGTTCCCTCCGAAAAAGCGTACCGCGGGCCGGCGTGCGGCCCACGGTACCGTATTGCACCTAGCCTCAGGTGCTCGGCGCGAGGCTCCGCCAGTAGATCCAGTACGCCTTCACGTCCGGATAATACCCGTAGATATCCTCAAAATCCGGGTCCTTTAGGTTGACTTCCTCGATCGAGTACGGCGTCTTGTCAAACACGAAATCGTCGCGGATGGACCACTTGCCGATCGTGTTGAACGACGCGAGGCAGCCGCTCTGCCCGTCCTCGCCGCCGAGCATGTACAGGATGAACAGCCGCGCGCCCGCGGGGTTGTCGCAGCCCTTGATCGAGTAGACGTAGTCGCAGGCCTGGAACGCGGTGTAGGGCATAAGGCCCGTCACCCAGTTGATGGTGAGGCCGTTGTTGACGTTGTCCAGCTTGCTGCCGGAGCAGAGCCCGAGCGTCGGGCCGTTGAGCGATTCGTCGACTGCCGCCACGACCTGGTCGCCGTCGTCGAGCTCGGTGATCGTCATCTGCGAGAAACGCCAGAACAGCTCCGCGCCGCCGTTGTTCTCGGGCAGCTCCATGACGCCGGGGTTATTGTCGAGCGCCGCCATGTAGGTGTACTCGAGCGGCTTGCCGTACTGCGTCTCGTACTGCGCGGCAACGAGGTCGCCGTCAACGATGAGCTGCGCCCACAGCGCGGCGTAGGACGCGGAGGTGATGTCCTTTGTGTAGATCGTCCAGAACTGGTTGTCCTTGCCGGAAGCATCGATGAACGAGCCCGTCGACGTGTCGTAGCCTTGGACGATGTCCCACCAGCTCTTGAGCGGGCAGCCATCCGGATAGGAAGCCG
Organism: uncultured Oscillospiraceae bacterium; assembly: GCA_964541695.1. Taxonomy (GTDB): domain Bacteria; phylum Bacillota; class Clostridia; order Christensenellales; family CAG-138; genus CAZKGE01. Next base: position 5,049 of record CAZIRB010000125.1, on the reverse strand, counting down.
TGTTGTAATACCACGGGCTGTACGTTGCGTACACCGGCATGCCGTACTTGAGCAAGCCCTCGTCGACATGCTCGCAGACGGCGGTCGGGTAGTAGATGTCCAGGTAATCGTACTGTACGAGCTCATAGAAGATCTCGCCGCTGTTGTCCTTTACCTGCAGCACGTCCGCGTTGATGTTGCCCGTATCGCTCTCGGTCTCGATGCGGTCCGCGACGGTGGCGGTATCGGACTCGATGTACTCGATGCGGCCCTCAAACTCCGGGTAAGTCTTGAGGAATTTCTTCACCGCCGCCTGGGCCGTCGTGGTGGTGGAGTAAATGGTGATCGTGCCCTTTTCCTCGACGGCGAGCTGATGCAGCTCCTCCATCGTCATGTTGTTGTAGTCCGGCGCGCCCGGCTCCTGCGCCTGCGCTTCCGGGCCGGTCGCGGCGGCTTCCGTGCCGCCGGCGGGTTCCGGCGCTCCGGACGCGGGTTTGGCGCAGCCGGCGACAGTTGCGAGCAGGAAGACGACGGCAAGCAGGCAGGCGAGTATTTGTTTGACTTTCATGATCGCATTCTCCTCCTTCTTTGTTCGCTTTCGGCCACGGCGGGCCGATGGACCTTCACCCGCGCGGATACTCTCTTACTTGATACGCGCGGCGCTCGCGTACTTGATCAGCCGGCCGGTGCCCTTGTTGTAGACGTTCATGCGCGAGGGATGCAGCACCGCGTAGACGCTTTGGTTGATCTCATATTCGTACAGGCCGATCTGTATGGCCAGAAACTCCGCCTTTTTGACCGTCAGCGTCACGAGTGTTTCGCTGCCCGCGGGCTGGCTGGCGTAGACGCTCGCCTCCACGGCGTGGCTGCGGTTGTTATTCTCCGTCTCGATTTCGACCATCTCGGGCCGGATGCCGAGCACGCAGTCGAACGGCTCGTTTGTGGGATACTCCTCGTCGAGCTTCATGCTCGTCTTCTGGAAGCGGTATTCGCCGAGGTCGCTTGCTACGCGCAGCGTGTCCCCGTCGAAAAACGCCTTGCCTTCGATGAAGTTGATGCGCGGGTTGCCGATGAAGTCCGCGGCGGTGAGGTCGATCGGGTTGGTATACAGGCCGAGCGGCGTGTCCACCTGCGCAATCACGCCCTCTTTAAACAGCGCGATCTTCGTGGACATGGTCAGCGCCTCGACCTGGTCGTGCGTGACGTAGATGATCGTTGTACCCGTCTCGCGATGCAATCGCTTGAGCTCTGCGCGCATATCGATCCTAAGGCGCGCGTCGAGGTTTGAGAGCGGCTCGTCGAGCAGCAGGAGCTTGGGGCTTGTCGCGATGGCGCGCGCGATGGCGACGCGCTGCTGCTGGCCGCCGGAGAGCTCGTTCGGGTACCGGTCGCGGTATTCCTCGATGCGCATCGTGCGCAGGGCGCTCAACACGCGCGACTCGACCTCGTGCCGCGAGAACTTCTTGATCTTGAGGCCGAACGCGACGTTTTCGTAGGCGGTCATGTGCGGCCACAGCGCGTAGCTTTGGAACACGAGGTTCAATCCGCGTTTGCTTGGCGCCTCGTAGAACGCGGTCGCGGCGTCGATGATCAGCTTGCCGTCCATCAGCATCGTGCCGTTCTGCGGCTTTTCAAGACCGGAGATGACGCGCAGCGTGGTCGTTTTACCGCAGCCGGACGGGCCGAGCAGCGTCATAAAGTCCCCGTCCTCGATCGTGAGATTGATGTCGCGCAGGACGTGGTTGTCCCCGTAGTACTTATCGATATGTTTGAGTTCGATCTTGCTCATTGCGGATAACCCTTTCTTTCTTGCTGTTGCGACACGGGGGACGGCGATCAACCCCAGCTCTTGCCGATATCGGCGCCGAACATGTTCGCCACGCGGTAGCAGATCAGAATAAACAGCAGTATGACGATCGCAATCGCGTCCGCGCACTGCGGCATCAGGCTCTTGGAGTATTCAAACGCGAGGAAGGAGAGCGTGTAGTTGGAGGGCGTCATCAGGATGGCGATGAGGTCCAGCTCCTTTGCGATGCTGATGAACACCAGCATAAAGCCCGATATAAAGCCGTTCTTTGCCAACGGAATGACGATGCTGCCGATGCGCCGCCAGAAGCTTGCGCCCGCGATGTCCGCGGCCTCCTCGAGCTCGACGCTGATCTGCATCATGTTCGCCGAACCGGACCGGCTCGCGAACGGGAAGTGCTTGACGACCGAGGTTAATAGGATCAGCGCGAACGTCCCGTACAGCGACGGAATCAGCCCGCCCATCCGCTGCTGGCTGAACATGGCGAAGTAGATCGCCGAGAACGCCACGCCGGGCATCAGATACGGGATAAACACGAACTGCTCGGTCAGCTTGCCGTACCATTTGCCGCGGCCGCGCGTGGAGATATAACCGAAGAACTGGCCGAAAAACGCCGTGATGATCGACGCGATGATCGATAGCTTGACGGTGTTTTTCAGCGCGCGCATAAACTCCGTGTTTCGGAATATGCCGTTGTACGCGTAGGATTCGAGCGGCGCCTCGTCGAGCGTGCCCGTCCAGGCGTACATCGAAAGGTTGTCCAGCCCGTAGCCGCCGCCGGTATAGATCTGGAAGCTCTCCATCACGAGCACGAACGTCGGCATGACCATGGCGACGCACAGAAACAGCGCGATGAAGATCAGCAGCGGATACTTGCCGCCGCCGATGTGCATGAGATTGCTGCGCGTGCCCTTGCCGCCGATGGTCGCGTACGATTTGCGTACGCCGACGATCTTTTGGTTGGCGAATATCGTGCCGCTGGCCATGAGGATCATCAGAATGCTCATCGCGTAGCCGACACCCTTGGGGCTGTCGTTGATGAACTCCTTCATGCGCGTGGCCAGCACGTAATAGCTGATGCGGTTGCCGAGGTTTGCCGCCACGCCGTAGGAGCCGATCGACTTGGAGATCGTCATGATGGCCGCCGACAGGATCGCGGGAAGCACGAGCGGGAGCGTGATACTGCGCAGAATCTGCAGCTTGTTGGCCCCCTGGATCTCGCCCATCTCCTCGAGCTCGGAGTTGATCGACCGGAGCGACCCGGACACCATGATGTACGCGAACGCGTAGTAATGCATGCTCATCACGCAGATGATCGCAAACGGGCCGTACGCCAGCCAGTCGGGGATGGCGATGCCGAGGCCGGTCAGAAGGCCGAGGCTGCCGGACGTGCTGTTGCGGAACACCGCGAGCCACGAGAGCGCCTTGCACCACGACGGGATCATGTACGGGATGATGATCAGCATGCCGAGCAGCTTTTTGCCCGGTATGTCGGTGCGCACCATGAGCCAGGCCAGGATCGCGCCGAGCGGGACCGAGATGACCGTTACGAACAGGCCGATCGTTAAAGAGTGCAGAAGCGGCTCCCACAGGATGGCCTTCGTCAGCGGGCTTACGAGCAGGTATTTCCAGTAAAAGAGCGTGAAGTCGCCGATTTTCGCGCCGCTGATGTTGCGCAATTCCGCCTTGGCGACTGTAAACGTGTTGCCGATCATGGTGAACAGCGGAATCACGATCAGGCAGAAGAGAAGCACGAGGCTGAACAGGACGATCATATTGAACGGGTTGCCGACGATGCTGCGGAACCGGTTCCGCAGGCGGACCCATGAGAACGGCGGCTTTGCTTTTTGCTTTTTTCTGTTTGGCATTTTGACACTCCAATCCAAGTTGTTCAGCGCATACAGGAAAGTTCCATATGTGTTGTCCGCGGGAATGGTCGTATCGGTCGCGCTGTCCCCCTAGGTCGGGGAGTTGCCTTGACGAATTGAGAAGGGAACGTGCGCTGCGCTATCAATCACGAAGGGACGGGCCGGAAACGAAGCGTTTTTGGAGGGAAAGCAGGGGATGAAACGCTTTTCGGCATCGCCGGGCGCAAATTCTCGCAAACGTTTACGATACTAAGTATAGCAACCCGGATTTCGTATGTCAAGGCATAATTTGCTTGGCAGACAGCGCGTTTTGTTGCGAATGGACCGATTTACGGGCTATGGCCGCCGCTCCGGCTCCGCCGGCGTCGCCGCGAAAACGACCTTGCGGCCGGGTCGCTGGCGCAAACGTGTGCGGCGCGAGTTCAGGCCCTTTCGCGCTCGTCGCGCAGGATGCGGTACACGTCGTAGATATCGGTGATCTCATAGTCGGGCGCGAAACCGTCGTACGAGCCGCAGTCCTTGACGGGCGTGAGCATCGAGTTGATCTTGAACACGCGGCCGTAGCCCATCTTGCGCGGGCCGACCACGTCGCGCGAGAGCGTGTCGCCGACAAACGCGCATTCCTCCGGCCTGAGCCGCCCTTGGCAGAGCGCGATACGGAAGATGTACGGGTGCGGTTTGCGGTAGCCGACGATGCTCGAGAGCGTGATGTCGTCGAAGTACTGCCGCACGCCGTACGTTTCCAGCGTCTCAAATACCTGAAACAGGCTCGCCGTGTTGCTCACCGCGGCTACGTACAGGCCCAGTTCCTTTAGACCCGCGAGCATGCGGTCGGCGTTTTTACGCAGCGAGCGGTCAAAGTAGGTGACCTCCCACATGTGCGCGATCTCCTCGCTGGCCGCGATCAGCTTCTCGCGGTCGACGGGCACGTTGCAAAAGCCGTAGTCCGCCCAGATCTGCTCGGGCTTCAATTCCAGCAGCGTGACCTCGGCCTCGGCCTTGTAGCGCAGGACCTCCGGGTACACGCGGTCCCAGAGCTCCGTTTCGCCGCAGGGCACCGTGATTTTGTGACGCTGCAGAATGCGGTACAGCTCGTGCGCCGTCCGCCGGACGTTCGATTCGTCGAAATACAGGTCCTCGAGCGTTCCGCCCATGTCGAACATGACGCCCTTGATCAAATTCATCACACCCTTTTCCATCCTTTATGCTGTGTACGAATGTTCTTGTGAAGGAAAAAACCAGACGGCTTCTTCCCTTTACTTTTCTTTCTGAAAAGAAAAGTAACAAAAGAAAGTCGGGAAGGGGGGGCCGCTTAGCTTTCTTTTCGTTTCCTTTTCTTGCGCGAAAGAAAAGGAAAAAGAGGAGTTTATGAAAGGGAGAGGTTCTGGCCGGCGC